>CAYFVU010000004.1:27641-73829 GCA_964346645.1 uncultured Spirochaetaceae bacterium
GGGAAGGGCCCACAGCACATCGGAAACAGCAGACAGATACTTCTCAGCCCGGAGCTCATCACACGCGAGTCATCGTAACTCGTATAGACAACCTTCGGCCTGCCGGAAACCGACTTTTCGGAAACGTTTACAAAAATTTAGATAGTATTCTCCCTGTTTTCCTTCTCTACAAGATATTTTCGCAAATATACCCGATTTTTTATCAAATATTTGCATTAATTTGTAATTTTTCCTTGCTTGTATTGTAAACGTTTGCTAATATTTGATTAATGAACGCGACCATAAAGGACATCGCCGAGCAAGCGGGAGTTTCTTATGCAACGGTCTCGAGGGCACTGAACAACAAGTACGGGGTGAACGCCGAGACGAGGGAGAAGGTGCTCAAGGTTGCTCGAGAGCTCTCCTACAGCCCCAACGCAATAGCCCGGGGACTCGTAAGCAACCACAGCTTTACCCTCGGTCTCATACTCCCCGATATGACCAACCCCTATTTTCCCGCTGTCGCGGCGGGTATCGAGGCCGGAGCTCAAGAGCGAGGCTACAGTGTGTTCCTCTGCAACTCGAACTGGGACCAGAGCAGGGAATCGAATTACGTCAAACTGCTCTCCGAGAGGAGGGTCGACGGCCTCATCCGAGCTCCGGTAGGATGCGGCGAAGAAGAGAGGCGGCAAGAGACAGAGGAAGGGCATTTGCCGACGGTCTATGTGAGCAACGCGCCGAAAGACACCGACCGCAGCTCGGTCATAATAGACAACATCCGGGGCGGCTACATGGCCACAAAACACCTCATCGACTGCGGCTACGACTCTATCGGCTTCATCGGCGTATCGGAACGCGGCATGGCGGATAACAACCGTCTCGAGGGCTACAAGATGGCCTTCGAGCGGTACGGGAGAGAGTTCGATCCCCGCTACCTCAAGTTCGGCGATTTCAGACAGCAAACCGGCTACAACATCATCCGCTCCCTCATAAAAGAGGGAGGCTATCCCTCGGCCGTCTTCGCCGAGAACGATGTGCTGGCCATAGGCATCCTCCACGGAATCAAGGACAGCGGCTTGAAGGTGCCGGAAGACATTGCCCTCATAGGTTTCGACGACATCTCCTTCTCCGCCTATCAGGAGATCCAGCTGAGTACCATCAAACAGCCGAAGGAGCAGATGGGCAGTATCGCCGCGGACATTCTCATAGACGAAATAGAGACAGGAGAGCAGAGCAGCTCACCGAGAAAGATCATACTCGAGCCGGAGCTCGTGGTGAGAAGAAGCAGCTGCAGAGATGCAGAGCCGGCCGAGACAGACGAAGACCGCGGTCGCGACACCGTTTTCGGAACGACGGGGAGGGTGTAACACATGGCTCCCTTGCATGCGTACCTGAGGTACGATGTTCACATAACTTTGATACGAAAAGGAGTAGTATTATGGGAGAAAAAATGAGAGCAGTGCGTTTGTATGCAGACTGGGATCCGAAACCGGATTTCGAGCTCGGATGGAAGGACGTGGAGCACAAGCAGACCTATCTAGGCAGCAAGGTCTGGCGGAATCCGAGAATAGAGATAGAGGAGGTGGATGTGCCGAAGCCGGGCCCCGGCGAGGTCCTCATCGAGGTACAGCAGGTCGGCATATGCGGAAGCGATGTGCATATGGCACAGCCGGACGATGACGGCTACATCTGGTATCCCGGGCTGACCGGATTCCCCGCCACCCTCGGCCACGAGTTCTCGGGCATCGTTCGCGACGCAGGTCCCGGCGCATTCGACAAGGAGACGAACAAGCCATTTGAAGGCGGAGAGTGGGTCTGTGCGGAGGAGATGCTCTGGTGTGGTGCCTGCAAGCCCTGCGCCGACGGATATCCGAACCACTGCGAACGTCTCGACGAGCTCGGCTTCAACGTTGACGGCGCCTTCAGCAAGTACATCGTGGTGCCATCGAAGGTGCTCTGGAGTCTCGAACCGCTCAGAGGACAGTACAACCAAGAGGACGTCTTTCGACTCGGCAGCATGGTCGAGCCCACCTCTGTCGCCTACAACGCGGTCATAGAGCGAGGCGGCGGCATCCGTCCCGGCGACAACGTCGTCATCTGCGGCAGCGGCCCCATCGGCATCGGCGCCATCGCCATCCTCAAGCGCGCAGGCGCAGCCAATGTAATTCTCTCGGAGCCGGAACCCGCACGGGCGGAACTGGGTACCAGAATGGGTGCAGACCACATCGTAAACCCACTCAAAGAGGATTTTGCAGAGAAGGTCCTCGATCTGACGAGCGGCATGGGCGCCTCGCTCTTTCTCGAGGCCACCGGCCTCCCGACGCAGGTCTATCCCGGTATAGAAAAGGTCATCTGGGACGGACGGACTCTCAACAGCACCGTAGTCGTAGTCGCAAGAGCCGACGCGAAGATGCCCGTAACAGGAGAGGTGCTCCAGGTCCGCCGGGCCAACATCGTAGGCGCTCAGGGTCACTCTGGACATGGCACATTCCCGCGAGTCATAGAAGCGATGGCCAGCGGAATGAACATGCTGCCGATGATGACCAAGGAGATCAGCCTCGACGAGGTCCCCGACCACATCATCCAGCTCAGGACCGACCGCAAGGAGACCAAAATTAGCTGCAAGAATCCCGGTGCATGACGAAGGCCGGCACCGGATATAGAGGGAGACTCGGGACGGCGCCGCCGTCTCGAGTCTCGAGAGACGAAACGTGCAAGAATAAGGAGAAGCGACATGAGCGATAGCTTAGTACGAGGAGACTTCAAGTTCCTCACCACCAATCATCCGATGATTACTTTCGAAGACAACGAGGTCGGCAGGCTCAAGAAGGAGATCTTCGATGCGCCGATGGAGGAGATAGACAAGATCCTCGCGGAGTACGAGATCCCCTCCGAGCCGGAGATCGGCAAGGGCAATACCTACATCCAAACCACCCCCCGGGCGATAAACACCGAAAAACGGAGAAAGAACGACATCGTCCTCGTTCCCGTCGGCACCACGGAGAACCACGGGGATCACGCCAACAGCGGCCTGGACACCTATATGGCAACCCAGATCTGCGAGGGCGTGCGGCGCTACACCGCGAAGAAGGGCCACGAGGTCAACCTCGCCCTCCCGCCTCTGAACTACGGCGGCCACCCGTACCACCACATGGGCATGCCCGGCACCATCATGCTCCCTGCCGAGACGGTCAGCGAGATACTTATTCACGTGATGCTCGGGCTGTGGAACGACGGCTACCGAAAGATCATAATCATCAACAACCACGGCCAGCTCTGGATGCTGGAGAACGCCCTGCAGGAGTTCTGCAAGAGGTACCAGCTCCCCGGCATTTTCCAGGTATTGGACTGGCACCGCGCCGTACGGGAGTTCTTTATTCCTGTAGAGAGAGACGACAGCCTCGAGACCACCTTCGTGCACGCCGACGAGAGCGAGACCGCCGTGGCGCAGCTTATGTTCCCCGACATGGTGGACATGAAATACGTAAAGGATGCCAGCGGCGAGAGCTATTTGCCGGGCGGCCACTTCGACACCTCGGTAGATCCCTGGCGCCGGCCCCACAAGTGGTCCGAGGGCGAGGGCCACTTCGCCATCGAACGCAAGTCCACACCGGAGGGCGTGGTGGGCCAGCCCTCACTCTCCAAACCGGAGAAGGCGAAGCGTCCGATCGCCGCTATTCTCAAATACCTCACGCTTGTGGTCGAGCAGATCCTCGACGAGTATCCCTCCGGAAAGCTCCCGCCGGTCGACAAGATCAGCCTGAGAGATCCGAAAGAGCTCGAACCTTTCCTGAAGGAGCCCTTCAGCGAGGGATGGAAATCGGTTTACGAACTGCCTGCGATGGGCCCGTTTACCAGAGCGTGAGCCGCCGGCACTGAGCCGGTTCACCAAGATGCACGCCGCCGGCGCCATCGGCGTCCGGCGGACTGTTTAACCCGGCACGTGATCAAGGGGCTGCCCATTATGGGCAGCCCCTTATTCGATCTCTACCGGCGCAGCCGCCGATTCGACTATCCGCCTCGCCTTTTTCCCGTAGGTGAGATATGTCTCTCTGCGAGCGTCCGACTCTCCCGGAACTGGATCCTTGTGAATCTGGAAGTTCATATGGGGTTCTATGGAAAAGACTCCCTCGTATCCCGTATTCATTAAGTCGCGGATAAGGTCCTCGAGCTCGCACTCCCCTTCTCCGGGGTAGCAGTGCTCGACTTCCCCACTGGGGGTTCTACGATTGTCCTTTATGTGGAAATGGACGATACGCTCCTTGGCGGCATGATAGAACTCCCATATCTGCGACGGCGTTCCCCCATGAGCCGTAGGGTTCCCGGGATCGAACACTACCTTAAGCGAAGGGGAAGAAATGGTCTCGAGCAGCTTCGCCAGCCGTTCGGGAGCGGAAGAAGCCCATCCGTCACAGTTCTCGTGTACCAAGACTATTCGATTCTTCTCTGCTATCCTCGTAAGTTCTTCAATCCGCATGAGCGCTGTTTTTTCCCAGTTATCCTCGGAGACATCTCCCCTGGTGTAAGACATAATCCGTATGTACTCGGTTCCCAGTTCCTTCATGCGCGGGATAGCACGACGCAGATCCTCCATATCTTTTTCGAAAGGCCCGTCTACGGGACGCGCCCAATTGGCAATCGCTGAAGCGAATGCGATGACCTCGATACCTTCCTGCTTCACATGACTTGCAACCCGCCGAAACTGATCGTCATCCATTTCGCACACATTAACTCCATCTACGCTTCGCAACTCTATAGACGACCAGCCCAACTCTTTATGCAGCCGGAGTTGATCCTCCAGAGACGAGGCTCCCTCATCTGCAATTCCACTCAGCTCCCATTTTCTCATATCAAACCCCCATCTCGTCTTCCGACCAGTCTATTACTACTCCCATGTACTCCTCGTTGTTCGTGCTCAGCTGCTCGTACGCGTTCTGTACCTCCCTTGGATAGATCCGGTGAGTACACATCGGACCGACCTTCAATTCTCCCGATTCGATCGCTCCGACCATTTCTCTCAATACCGATTCTCTCGATCGCGGGAGCATATCATTTTCGCCGCCTCCCTTTTCCGGTAACCTCATCTCGTGAGCCCCGGTAAGACGCGTATACTTCCGATGTATGAGAGAATATACATTCAGTTCCACTGCACCTCTAGAAGAACCGAGAAGAATAACCTCTCCCCCCGGATTCACGTATTCGAGGGCTTTACGCACGATCTCCGGAACTCCGGTCGCTTCTACTACGATATCTACACCCTCGTCCTCGGTGAGTTTTCTCAGCCGCTCTGCAGAGTCGGATCTGTCGGGAAGAAGAACGTATTCGATCCCGCACTCATGTGCAATGTCCAGCCTTCGCTCCGACAAATCCGATATGATCACCTGTCGTGCCCCCTCTCGCTTATACAGCTGTGCAGCGAGGTTTCCGACTATTCCCGCTCCTATCACCAAGACACGGCTGTAATCGACCGACGCCGATGCCACCGAGGTGTAGGCAATCTGGGCAAACCGGCCGAAAAGAACGTGCCGCTCATCAATTCTCCCTGTGAACGGACTCCAGATCATGCTACGTGGTTTCAATACCCCATAACGTGCATGAGGCGGATAGTAGAGCACCATATCACCAACTTGAGGATATGCAGACCCATCCTCACTCTCATCCTCCATGAACTCTTCTACTACTCCCACAGCGGCATATCCGGGCTGAACCGGATAGCGCGCCCATGTAATTGACGGATCGGAGAAACCTATGTGCGTTCCATTGAACAGAGCCAACTCTGTTCCGGGACTAATGAGACTACAGCGATTCCGTACCAACATTTGTCCTCTCTCGACCTCGGGCATATTCTGCAAATGAACTTCAGCCGTACTCTTTTTTGGAAATACTATAATCTCTTGCACGAAACCTCTCTCCTCTTGAGTGCTCACTCATTCTATTGAATTCTTTCGTAGTCTCCGGAAATCCTTGCCCGCAGCAACTCGGGAATACCCGGAGAACAGACGGACAACTCCCGCGACGACAGCAGCTCAATCTCTACCTTGTCTCCGGCCGTCTCTATGCTCTCACGATCAAATGAGAAACCTCGCGGCAACTCGAACACGAAAGTTCGCCGTTTCTCCGACAGCATCATCTCACGCCTCTTCGAGAAGCGCAGCTCAACCCCTTCGCCATCAGCTGCCCTGTTCAACCGAAACCCCATGAGGTTTCTTCTTTCAGGAGAAAATAGACGATGTCCATCGTCCTCACCGTACTCGATTTCAACTAAGCCTTCCGCCGAAGCACTCACCGATCCACCTTTGTCGGCTTTTTCTCCTCTATGAGGGGGATTACAGAGGATCCTGAGAGGATCGAAGATAGCCGTCTCGAGACGCCCAATTCGATCGGACGTGAATACGAACGACCCCGTACGCAGGAGATACCTCGGATACCCGTCCATCTCAAGCTGAAAAACAGACCTCACTCCACCTTCTCTCAGCCCTCTCAACAGAGGATCGTACCATGTACTTCCTTCAGGCAGATATACTTCTCTCTCGAGCTGCCTCTCTTCGATCGCCGGTATAACCAAGATACTTGGTCCGAAGAGGTACACACCTCCGTCATATCCCATTGCCGTATCTTTCGGGTATTCAAGCTCGAGACTTCGCTCCATCGGTTTACCGGTAAGCGAGGCTTCAACCGCCACCCTGTAGATCTCCGGCATGAAACGATAGTGCTCATATATCGAATTACGTATCTGCGGAAACACCTCCTCATACGTCCATGCCTCAGTTGGTATCCCTGCCGGATTCCACGAGTGGAGTACGAATCTCGGTTGAAAAACCGCCGATTCGCACCATCTCAAGAGGAGCTCACGAGTCGGCATGCCTCCGGAGAAGCCGCCTACATCGTGACCGTAATAGGGGATCCCGCTTAGTCCTAGATTCAATCCCATATCTACATTGTAGCGGAGAGAGGCAAAATCAGAGACGTTGTCCCCCGTCCATGTTCTCGAAAAGCGTTGTATACCAGCCCCACCGGCTCTAGTAATGATCCATGGCCGTGTATCCGGCTTCATCTCGAGAAGTGCCTCCCACGCGGCCTTGACCATGAGGTAGGATAAAAGAATGCGTCTATGAAAGATCGGAAGTCTCGGATCCTCCAATTCGAACTCGTTATTATCGTTCCATATACCGTCTACACCGTAATCTATAAATCGATTCTTCAGCTGCCTCTTCCATTCTTCTACCGCCTCATCGTTGGAGAAATCATATAGGGAGGCCTCTTCTCCCCAATAGTATTCGAGATACGGCTTGCCTCCCTCATCCTGTATAAAAAACCCCTTGCTCGCATACTCCTCATACCACGGATGACTCCTGAGAAAACCCGGCTTGATATTACACGCAATGTGGTAGCCTCTTTGCCGAATAGTAGATATGAACTGCCGTGGGTTCGTGAATTTGTCTGTATTCCACACAAAAGTGTAGCGCTTCCCGTTTGCATGTTTTACATACCCAGATGAGAGGTAGATACCCTCACATGGGAGCTCTTCCGACTCCACCCGAGCGAAGAACTCCTCTATTCTCTTCTCCGCATCATCGGACTCTGCGTAGTTCATCGAAGAGCCGAAGAAACCGAATGTAAAGACCGGCGGCACATTAGGCCTGCCGGTCAACCATGTGTATCTCTCGAGAATATCCGTGTACGTTTCTCCGGTAAATAGAATATAGCGAAACGGCGGAGTCTCCAAAGTAATATAGAAGTAGAAGTTACTCTCGACCCCCAGATCTATTTCTCCGACCGCAGGATTCGGTATGAAAATACCAGAGACTGCACACGTACGAGGATTACGTTTGATAAAGAAGGGAACGGACTTGTAGAGCGGATCCGAATACCCGGCATCGTAACTGAGCGCATCCCTATTGAACATCTTATAGCGACGCTTCTCCTTTCGCAAACTTCCCGTTTTGTCACCCATTCCGTAGAATCTGTCGTCCGTATCCAGGCGGAAGTTGAACTTGCCCGCCGCATCCTGCCCACCGCTGCTCAGGATTCGAATGGGATGTTTCGGCAGTACTGTGTTCCTATCGCCTATTTCTCCACCATGAACGAGCACGTTGTCCCTGTATACAGCCACAACCCCCTCCGTCATCGAGACGGAAATACGATCCCTTCCACAGGGAATATATAACACCCCTGTGGTTAGTTCGGGTTCACCGAACCCCTCCTCTCCATCATTCGACGGCTCTGCGGCATAGAGACACTTCGAGGCCCTCTCCATCTTCGGAAGAGTAGGGAACTCCGCGAACTCATAGCTGAACTCATATACGCCGTCTCTCCATCTTCGTATAACTAAAGCTCCATCGCCCGAGACCAGGGTCACGCTATTCGGGTCATATGTGTTTAATTTGAATGTGTCTAAGTTTCGTTTCACGATTAGTATTTTACTCCTCCTGAGGTAAGACCTTTAATAAAATATCGCTGAAACAACAGAAAGACGAAGACCATCGGGATGATGGCAATAACCGTCATCGATAGCAGACTGGCCCAATGGATATCGTACTGGCCGACAAAATTCGAAAGTGCCAGTTGGAGAGTATACTTTTTCTGCTTACTGATAACGATAAAGGGCCAGAGAAAATCGTTCCAGCGCCACATAAAGGAGAAGATGGTGATGGTGGCGACGATCGGTTTGGCCAAAGGGAAGATAATGCTGCGAAAAATAAACCACTCCCCGCCTCCGTCTATTCGTGCCGACTCTATAAGCGAATTGGGTATAGTGAGCATGTATTGCCGTGCGAGGAAGACCCCCGTAGGAGTAGCCGCAGGTGGGATGATGATACCCCAAAGCGTGTTGAGCAAACCTATGTTTTTCTCGAGGATAAAGATCGGCACCATAATGACCTGAAGCGGTACCATCAGCGTGGCTATCATAATATAGAATATGGTGTCTCTTCCTTTGAAGTAATATTTACTCAGAGCATAACCCGCCATTGTATTGATCATTACCGTAATACCTGTAGACACAACGGCAACGAATACCGAATTTCGAAAGTAGAGAAAGAAGTCACCCGAGCGAAATGCCTCTATGTAGTTGCGAATGGTAGGTTCTTCTGGAAGAATGGTAAGGGGATACTGAAAAAGCTCAGACTGTGTCTTGAACGAGCTCAGGATAACCCACAAGACGGGAAAGAAGAAAACCACGGTAAAAAAGAGGTAGAGGACGTACTTGTAAATAGGAACCTTATTCATTGCTGTACTCCTCTTTGTTCAGGCGGAATTGAAACATGGTAAAAAGACCGATGACGATGAGGAGCATTATGGCGATCGCGGAGGCATAGCCCATTCGATCCTCTTCGAATGCAATCTGATATATATTCTGCACTAAGAATTTGGTCGCGCTGCCAGGCCCTCCTTTGGTCAGTACATAGATCAATTCGAAGGCCTTGAAGGCGCGTATGGTTGCAAGGACGATAACCACGAGCATAGTGGGCCGAATAAGAGGGAGCTTTATCTTGAAAAAGACTTGCAGACTCGAAGCTCCGTCTATCTCCGCTTGGTCGAAGAGATCTTCCGGAATAGCCTGTAGGCCGCCGATGAACATCACCATATAGAAGCCGGTGAAAGCCCACACGGAGATGAATATGAGACTCGCATTGGCCATAAACGCGGTAGTGAGCCATCTCACCGGCTCGCCTCCGCTTATCTTTATTAGAAAGTTTACGATACCAAGCTCATCTCCAAGGATCCACCTCCATGAAATACCGACGATAATGAGGCTGAGCATAGTGGGGAGATAAAAAATACCCCGGAAAAAGCCGACTCCCGGATCGTTCTCCACGGTGAGCAGGGCCAAGCCGAGCGACGAGATTGTCAACAGAGGAACCACGAAGGCAACATAACGAATGGTGTTCCAAAATGTCTTCCAGAAATGCTCATCCTGAAGCAGTGCAACGAAGTTCTTGAATCCCACGAAGCTGTGTTCACCGAGCATGCTCCATTCGTAGAACGCCATACGCAGCCCCATTATCGCGGGAATAATGATGAAGATACCGAAGATGAGTAAATTCGGTGTAAGAAAGAGCATTGGGGCAAGTATTTGCTCAAAGGACCCTTTCAGTTTTTTCCTTTTCCGTAGCACATTTTCCTCCGCGAGTTTTGATGGGTTTAAATAAAAGGCCGCAGCCCTTGTACGGGACGAGGAACTGCGGCCGAACGGTCATAGATCCGTTTAGAAGAACGTATTGCCCCTCTCGTGAATATTCTCCGCTGTCTCTTCGGCAGGTTGATTTCCCAGGAGCATCTCAACGATCTGCTCTCTTATGTAGGAGTAGATCTTGTTGAGCTCTGGGCTCTTCCAATCTTCGGCGGTAATCGCCGGTGTTACAGCCAGGTCGGCGGCCATCGCCTGAAAATCTTTCGTGCGGGAGGAATACTGTATGTTGGTGTCGGTGCGCGCCGAAAGGTTAAAGGTGTTCTTGCAGTACATGGCATTGTGCTCTTTGTCGGAGAAGTGCAGCATGAGGTCGATCGCAGCCTCTTGATGCTTTGCTCCCTTGAAGGTACCGATAAACTTGCCTCCGGCGACACTCGAACGTATCTTCCGCTTCGGCATCCGAACAGCAGCCCACTCGAAGTCTTCGACATCGCGCGCATAGGCGTTGATTACCCAGGAACCGCCTATGTGAGAGGCAACGAGTCCCGCCTTGAACATCTCCTGCGGATTCTCCGACCCCATCCAAATGGAGGGGGGAACGAGACCGTCGTCGTGCAATCTCTTGAAGAACTTCAGAGCATCGAGGTCTTCCGGGGTACCGAAATTCATCGCCGTCTCGTCTTCATTGAGAAAGCGACCGCCCGCCTCGTAGAGGAGCGTGGACCATCGGTGGGGGCTGAAGTCATACCCGAGTGCATAATCGAGATTCTCGTTTTCTGCAATGACCTTATTCATTGCGTCGTACCACTCCTCCCATGTCCAATCCTTAGAGAGCTCCCGCACGTCGATACCCGCATTCTCGTAGTAGTCGACATTGACCACCATGCCGTTAGCCGTCGCCTCTGTGGGAAGAGCGATAACGTCTCCAGAGGGGTGAGTTGCAAAGGCTATCGATGCATCGTTGAATCCTGACAGCACTTGGTCTAAGTTGTCTACCTTTCCATTCAAGGGCTGCAGCTGATCGACAAACATTGCAATGTGGTTGTTGGTTACACGTGCGAGATCGGGTGGCTCGCCGCCGGCTATCATCAGCTTCAACCTCTTCTCGTATTCCTCGAAGGGTATCAACTGCAGGTCGATACTGACATTCGGATGTGCATCGAGATAATCCTGAACCGTATTCTTGAAGACCTCCGATTCGTTTGCATCGTTGAACCAGAGCACCGACAGGGACACCTCTTCTGCTTCTCCGCCCTCGGCTTCTCCGGCTCCTTCCTGCTCCTGTTTACCTCCTGCCCATACGGGAAGAAGCAGGACTACCGCCAGAAATAATGTGAGGATAGCTTTTTTCCTCATTTCAACCTCCTATTGAATCGATTTGATTAAATTGTACATCCGTTTCTCCTGATACGTCAAGCATAAAATCAAATCGATTTGATTGCCGCTATGAAAAGTTTTGTGTATATGGTATGATATACATTATGGTTAAAATAACCGACGTTGCACGCGAGGCGGGAGTCTCCCCCTCTACTGTGAGCCACGTGTTGAATGGAAACCGTCCGATCAGCGCACATACCAAGCAGCTCGTAAATGCGGCAATAGACAAGCTCGGCTACACCCCCAATGCGCATGCGAAGGCACTGAAAAGCCGAAAGAGCGGAATCATCGGATTCGTGGCAAGCAACATTACCGAGCTCTTCGTCACGCAGATCATTCGCGGCGTCGAATCTGTGGCAACTCCCCGCGGAAGTCATCTCGTTTTCACCTCCAGTGCCGAGTTCGATTACAATCTCGCCGAAACCCTCGATTTTCTCAAGGGTCGAAACCTCGATGGAATCATCGTGTCTTACGGCATATCACAGAAGGACAACGCGGAAGATCTCCCCTCCCTCCCCTTTCCCCTCGTTACCATCAACCGCTTCTTGACTCGCAGTATGCCATGTATTCTTCCAGATAATCTGAACGGAGGAATAAGAGCCGCTGAACACCTCATTGAAATAGGGGCTGAGAGATTCGCGATGATCGCAGGCCCACGGAACCGACGCGCGAGCACGGAGCGTCTCGAGGGATTCAAGAATACATTGGAACGGCAGGGGAAAGAGCTCGATGAAAGCCGCATCCGCTACGGGGATTTCACTTACCGGGCCGGCTACGATGCCATGCGGGACATGCTTCAACAGAGTCCCGATTTCGATGGACTCTTCTGTGCAAATGACCACATCGCCGCCGGCGCGATCCATGCGGCTGAGAACACAGGCATTAGGGTTCCACAGGACATAGCGATCCTCGGATTCGACAACAGAGAATTCACCGCCTTCTGGCCCACTCCCATATCGACTTTTTCACAACCGTTAGAAGAGATGGGGCGGCAAAGTGCAAAACACCTCTTCGACCTCATAGAGGGCCGGAGCGTACCTCCGACTACGTGGCTTCATAGTACGCTTATTGTCCGCAGATCCACCCACGTTCTCTGAGCTCAACTCACAAGACCCGCCGACCGGTAGATGCGCCGAATGAGGGAAACGGACTTTTTTCCTTCCTCTCCGTCGACCTCCGGTGACCTACCCTCCTCTAAGGCGCTGCAGATCTCCTCATACTGACGCAGGTGAGCAGTATACCCGATGTCCATCGGGTCGTGCGTGCCGCCCCCCTCTTCCGCTCCCCCGGTGCCGTAACGCTCCCGAATCCGCAGGTCTTCATCCGAAGGGCGGAGGAACTCCCACTTTGCGAGACGATGTTCCTCCAGCGCGACGGTGCCGCCGCTTCCGGTTATCTCGACACTCTTCAAACTACCGGGATATGCAGCGGTAGTACCCGCAAGCAGCCCGTATGCCCCGCTTTCGAAGCGGATCAGCACTGCCGCCGTGTCCTCGACCTCTATTCCCTCGTGCCCCCTGCAGGCGGCGAGCGCCTGCAGCTCTCGGACGGCTCCCATGTACCATTGCATCAGATCGACTACGTGAATAGACTGGTTCATCAGAGCGCCTCCTCCATCAAGACGCCATGTTCCCTTCCACGTACTGGAGCTGTAGTAGTCCTGATCCCGATACCAGAGCACCCGGCCTATGGCCATAGTAAGGGCACCGAAGCGCCCTGCCTCGATCGCCTCTTTTATGCGCCGAGCGGCAGGATGATAGCGGTTTTGGAATACTGTCGCTACCGACACGCCGTGTTGCTTCGCCGTATCTATGATGCGGTCGCAGCGCTCCTCGGTAATTTCCAGAGGCTTTTCTATGACCAGGTGTTTGCCCTTCTTCGACGCCGCTATGGCCGGTTCGAGATGAGCACCAGAGGGGCTGCAGATCGAGACGACATCGATAGCATCGTCGTCGAGAAGTTCCTCGAGCTCTCTATAACGGCGGATGTCGAACTGTTCGGCAAATTGCGCTCCCTTCTCCTCGTTGGTCGAGTAACAGGCGAGAAGGCGACCGCCGTCTAAACGGCGAATCGCCTCCGCGTGTATCTTCGCTACTGCTCCGGTGCCTATGATACCGAAGCCGAATGTCCGTGCCATATTTAGCCCCTGCCGCTCTCGCAGCTACGCGTTATAGGTCCCGGAGGAGACGTCGTCCATTCCCTCACCGGTCCAGTTGGTGTGGAAAAACTCGCCCCGAGGCTTGTCGACCCGCTCGTAGGTGTGGGCACCGAAGTAGTCCCGCTGGGCCTGCAGCAGGTTGGCCGGCAGCCTCCCGTTGCGGTAGCCGTCGTAGAAGCTCAGCGCCGTGGCGTGGGCCGGGACGGGAATTCCCATCTCCACCGCCTTGGCCACGACCCTGCGCCAGGATGCCTGAGCTCGGTCGATTATGTCCTTGAAGTAGTCGTCGAGCAAAAGATTCGAAAGGTCGGGGCTTCGGTCGAAAGCCTCTTTTATCTTGCCGAGGAATACGCTGCGTATGATGCAGCCGCCCCGCCACATGAGGGCGATGCCGCCGTAGTTCAGGTTCCAGTCGTAGGTGGCCGCGGCTTGGCGCATCAGCATGAAGCCCTGTGCGTAGGAGACGAGCTTGGAGGCGAAGAGGGCGTTGCGCAGATCCTCTATAAAGGCCTTCTTGTCCCCGTCGAACTTCGACTCCGGACCGTCGAGCTTCTTCGATGCGGCCACGCGCTCGTCCTTCAGCGCCGAGAGGAAGCGGGAGTACACCGCCTCGCCGATGAGGGTGATCGGGATACCCATCTCGAGGGAGTTGATGGCGGTCCACTTGCCGGTTCCCTTCTGGCCTGCGGTGTCGAGGATCTTCTCCACCAGGGGCTCTCCGTCTTCGTCCTTGAATTTGAGGATGTGTGAGGTGATCTCGATGAGGTAGCTGTCGAGCTCGCCCTCGTTCCACTCGGCGAATATGTCGCCCATCTCATCCGGACTCAGACCGAGCCCCTCCTTCATCAGGTGATAGGCCTCGCAGATGAGCTGTATGTCTCCGTACTCGATGCCGTTGTGCACCATCTTTACGTAGTGACCGGCGCCGTTCTCTCCGACCCAGTCGGCGCAGGGCTCCCCGTCGTCGGTCTTCGCCGCAACAGCCTGAAAGATGTCCTTTACCAGCGGCCAGGCTTCGGGGCTTCCGCCGGGCATCATCGAGGGTCCGTGACGGGCTCCCTCCTCGCCGCCGGAGACGCCGGTGCCGATGTAGAGCAGCCCCTTATCCTCGAGATACTTCGTGCGGCGCATCGTGTCGGGGAAGTGGGAGTTTCCCCCGTCCATGATGAGGTCGCCCTTCTCGAGGTGCGGCAGCAGCATTTCGATGAACTTGTCCACCACTTCGCCCGCCTTGACCATCAGCATGATCTTGCGCGGTTTCTGGAGACTGTCGACGAACTCCTCCACACTCCTCGTGCCGATTATCGTCTCACGGCCCTTCGCCGCGTTCTCCATAAACGAATCGACCTTCGAGACGGTGCGGTTGAAGACCGCCACCGAATAGCCCTTGTCGTTCATGTTGAGCACGAGATTCTGGCCCATGATCGCCAAACCGATCAGTCCTATATCGGCCTTTTTTTCCATCTTTTTTTCCTCCTCAGTGTGTAATGCATCCGCGGCCCAGGAGGGCAGCGGTTCTTCTTCGCTGCAGCACAGAATTATTTGAATTTGCTCCGCTCGTACCAGAGGCCCAGTGCGGGATTGCTGATGTAGTAGACATCCTCTCCGTCGGGCATCCGGTTCCAGCCGTCCTTCAGCTTTTCCGGATCGTATCGCCGCATCATCGAGTCCAACTCTTCGTAGCGGAAGTTCACCCCCTCGATCTCTTCACGGGAGAGACCGCCGGCGCAGTAGGTAATGGAAAATCGTCCCTCGGACGAGCCGTGGATGAGGTGGGCCGCCGTGCCGAGATTCCGTGCCAAATCCTCGTTCTCCTCGACCAGCTGCAGCACCCGCTCGGTCCCTACGTAGCCGTACTTGCGTATGAGGGGATCTATCGTGTCGTTCTCGCCGAACTCCTTGACCCCCGGAGCAAGCACGATGAGCTGCCCGCCGTCGGCCAGGGCCATCCTGGTGCGGTATATCGACTTGTTGCCGAGCCATGTGCTGCGGAACTCGGAAGGATCGAGGTACACCACCACTTTGCGCAGAGGCTCGTCGAGGGGCGTCATATTCACCGCCTGTGCAAGGGAGGCGGCTTTCTCGTAGCACTCCCGGCCGTCGCCGACGTAGAGCCCCTTGACCGCGAGGGTTCCGTCGGCCTCCTGGGCAACCACCGTCAGCACGTAGACAACCGGTAACTCCTTCCCGAAGTGCTCCGTCGCATAGTCCATTAGACTGCGTACCGGGCTGTCGACCCGTCCCATGATCCGCTCCATGTTGTAGACGGCCCCGAGGAAGTGGCTCTTGTTGATGCCTTCGGTGCCGCCGGTGCCCACGAAGATGTTCTTGTTGTGGTTGGCCATGCCGATGACCTCGTGCGGCACCACCTGGCCGATGGAGAGGATCGCGTCGTAGTCGTTCTCCGCGAGCCTCTTGTTGACCTGCGCCGGCCAGTCGAAGTGGAGCTTCCCCTCGGAGAGCTCCTCTATGACCGAGGAGGGTACCCTGCCGAGAGTGGCGAGCTCGTTCTGCCAGTCGTGGACACGGAAGAGCTCCTTCGGCGTGCTCCCATACATCGTCTCGATCTCCCGATCCGTCATGGGCGTGTGGGTCCCCAGCGCCGGGAGAATATCGGTCAGGGCCTCACCGTAGTACGTATAGGCCTGTTCGGTAAGATACCCCGCCCGCGAGTGATATCGGGTAATGTCGGGGGGCACGGCTATTACCCTTCTCTTCGTACCGAGCTTATCGAGGGCTTCGAAGAGCCCCTCTCTCAAATCTTCGTCCGTCAAACGCTCAGACGTTCCGCCGCGCTCATAGTACAACATACTCTACCTCCTCGAGGCCCTCGAGGCCACTATCTCTCCTCGGAGCTACTTCCACGGCGGGGCCTCCGGCAGGTGCCCCTCGAAATCATCGATGAGCTCCTTCTCGTAATCGCCGGCATAGTTCCCATTGAAGAACCGGTCCATAGCCTCACGGTAGAAACGCTCCCACGACTCCTCTTCTCCTCCCGGATTGATGGGATAGAAGAGGGCGTCGTTCGCCCTGGCGGCCTTCAGGTCGCCGGGCGCATCCCCTATCATCAGCATCTTCTCGTTCGGATACTTACCGGACGCGGCGAAATCGATGTGCTCCGACTTCTTTCCCATCTCCTGACCGGCGATTGCACGCACATGCTTCGCTATGTCGTGCTCCTTCCACTCCCTGTCGAGCGCCTCGAAGGGAGTCTGGCTGACGACTATCGCATCGGCCTTTCCCTCCATCTTTTCGAGACTCTCCCGTACGTAGGGAAACGGCGGAAGATTACGTACGATCTTCGCAATGGTTTCGTTTACATCGACCGCCCATTTGTAGGAGAGCTGGAGATCAGGATCGGGGTTGCGCTTCAGCTCCGCCTCGAGTGCCGGTATGCCGAGTTTCGACTCCCGCTCCACCCAGTCGGCGACTCCCTTCAGCTCCGGAATGTCCACGTGCCGGTCCTGCACCTCACTGCGCTCCCGCAGATGCCGCATGGCGTGGAGAATTGCATGGAACCTGTTGCAGCCCCGTGTCTTGGAATAGAGGTTCACGAACTCCCAGACCTCTCTTGCGTACTTCGATACGGGCTGGAGCCCGAAGTGGTTAATGTACTGCGGGCAGAAACACTCCTTGTGCTTGATCTCCATGGAGTCGAAGGCACAGCCGTCTGAGTCTATGCCTATAAAGAACTCGTGCTGCGGCTTCATCTCCTTCAATTCTCGTGCAGGATCATCCATATTTTACTCTCCTCTTACTTTCATTTAGTTACGAAAAACGTTCCTTAATAAAAGTTTTATCATGAAAACCGAGATAGGTCAAGATTCGTTTCGCTCTCTTCGGAGAGATGCCCGATAAGAAACGCCGGGAAGAATCGCAGGGGAGAATCGCCGGGAAAGAGAGAATTTCGTTGACAACACGGCATTTTCGTTATATGATGTTTTGCGAAAGAAAACGAAATAATCGTACCCACACCACCTACACAGGAGTCGATATATGAGTCAAATCAAGGGAAATGCGATAGTCGCTCAGAGCGGCGGCCCGACGGCCGTAATCAACGCCTCTGCATGCGGCGCCATTCAGGAGGCATTGAAGCACGAGGAGATTCGCGGAGTCTACGCCGCCTACAACGGGATCCTCGGCGTACTGAACGAGGAGATCTTCGATCTGTCGAGGGAATCGGCCGAGGACATAGACAATCTCAAGCGGTCTCCCGCCGCAGCCCTCGGCTCGTGCCGCTACAAGGTGCGCAGCAGAGAGGATTTCCAAAAGATTCTCGATGTCTTCAAGAAACACGATATCCGCTACTTCTTCTACATAGGCGGAAACGATTCCATGGATACGGCGGACCATGTCAACAAGCTCGCCGAGGAAGAGGGCTACGACTTCATCGCCATGGGTATTCCGAAGACGATCGACAACGATCTCGCCTACACCGACCACTGCCCGGGATACGGGAGCGTCATCAAGTATCTCGGGACCATGGTCATGGAGGCGGGTCGGGACACCGAATCGCTCTACACAACAGACACGGTGAACGTTATCGAGGCGATGGGACGCAATGCCGGATGGATAGCCGCGGGAACGGCACTCGCGAGGAGGAGCGAGGAGGATGCCCCTCACATAATCCTCCTGCCCGAACGTCCCTTCGACAAGGAGGAGTTCAAGAAGAGGGTGCGGTACTACCTCGACAAGATAAAGCGCTGCGTCGTAGTGGTCTCGGAGGGAACGAAAAATCCGGACGGAAGCTACATCTCGGAGCAGAAGGGAGAGTTTGCCAAGGACGATTTCGGCCACACGCAGCTCGGCGGCGCCGCGCAGTATATAAAATCGGTTATCGAAAACGAGGTGAAGGTAAAGTCGAGGTTCGCCATTCCCTCGACTATCCAGCGGACCGGCAGCCACTTCGCCTCAAAGACCGACGCCGAAGAGGCCTACATGGCCGGACAAAGGGCGGTGCAACTCGCCCTCGAAGGGGTCAACGGCAAGATGGTCACACTACAACGTGCCGACGGTCAGGAGTACCGCTGCGAGACGGGCACCGCAGATCTCTCGGCCGTGGCAAACGGAGAGAAGTACTTCCCCGTCGAGTGGATCTCCGAAGACGGCTTCTTCGTTACCGACGAGTTCATCCGCTATGCCCGGCCTCTCGTGCAGGGCGAGGTGCAGCCGCTTATCGAAGACGGGCTGCCGAGTTACGTGAGATTTCGCAAGCATTTTATCTAAGAAGAGCATGAAGAGGAGGATTAGATGGTACCATTGCAGATAGATTTGAGGGGAAAAACCGTTGTGGTAACCGGCGGTGGAGGCGTGCTGTGCAGCGCCTTCTCGAAGGCCGTTGCCGAGTGCGGAGCCAAGGTGGCCGTGCTCGATCTGCGCAAGGAGGCGGCCGATGAGGTTGCCGCGGAGATCTCATCGGCCGGAGGCACGGCGATGGGAGTCTCTGCGAACGTGCTCGAGCCGGAGAGTCTCGCCGAGGCGGAGACCGAGGTGAGCCGTGCCTACGGACCGGCGGACATTCTTATTAACGGGGCCGGAGGCAACAGTCCGAAGGGGACCACATCGAAGGAGTACCTCTATCCCGAAGACATCAAAAACAAGAGCGAGGACCTGATCACCTTCTTCGATCTCGACCCGAAGGGTATCGAGTTCGTATTCAACCTCAATTTTCTCGGGGCTCTCCTCTCCACCCAGGCCTTCGCAAGGAGCATGGCCGAACGTGGAAGGGGAACAATTTTGAATGTCTCCTCGATGAACGCCTTTACCCCGCTCACGAAGATACCCGCCTACAGCGGAGCAAAGGCGGCGGTCAGCAACTTCACCCAGTGGCTCGCGGTGCACTTCTCCAAGGTGGGCATACGGGTCAACGCGATCGCTCCGGGCTTCTTTCTCACCAACCAGAACAGGGGCCTCTTGAAGAACGACGACGGCTCGTGGACCGAGAGGGCCGAGAAGATCCTCAACGCCACCCCGCTCGAGAGATTCGGCGAACCGGAGGAGCTTATCGGGACGCTGCTCTACCTCCTCGACGACGGCGCATCGGGATTCGTCAACGGCATTGTCATTCCCGTAGACGGCGGCTTCTCCGCCTACTCCGGGGTCTGACGAAATAATTCGAGATGGAATCGATGGGCCGATAGGACTCGAACAATACGAAAAAAAGGAGATGCACGACAGGATGAATACGATAATCAACATGATCCGTTCTCACGAGCTGATCGACAAACCGCAGGAGGGGCTCGACGAGCTGAAGAGCTCGGGCACCGAGACACTAGAGGAGGGAGAGGCCCGCATCTACATCCCCTCCCTCTACCGCAAGGAGGACGTGCTCTACTTCATTGCGATGATCTCGGGTAAGAAGAGTCTCTACCTGTGCTCCACCGCTGAGCTGCCGAAGGCGTTCTCCGGCAGCAGCACGACGGAGGAAGGGCTGAATCTGCGCGAGGCACCGCTTACAGCCGAAAACGCCAGGGCGCTGCAGGAACTCTTTCCCTTTACCTCCCCGATCTCACTCAGAGACAAGAGAACCACCGTCGGCTGCGGCGACCGTCTCGGCATGGCATCCGCCGCCCACATGAGGGCGGTGAGAAAGTTCAACGCCTATCCGGTGCTCGCCCAGCAGTCGATCCGAGAACTCAACTACACCGGGCGAAAATTCGAATCCATCGTGGCCGACGCAGCCTTCCTCGTATTCCAGGAGGGCTATGAAGGCGGCTGGGGCGCAGACGGCGACCACCTCAAGACAATGGAGGACATCGACACCGCACTGCAGGCCGGAATGCCGATGATTACCCTGGACCTTACCGAGGTGCTCCGGCCCGAGGCCGGCGACTGGGACGAAGGACAAATCGAAGAAGAATACGGCAAGCTTCCTGCGGAGGTGAGAGAATACATAGACTCGACCTACGCCGACACGGAATTCGAGGCCGGCGAGGTAACCGTCTCCCTTTCCAAAACCGAAGCACACCGATGCGCGCTGATGTACCGGGAGGCCATGGACTTCGCGGCGGAGGTGGACGCACACATCGAGAGCCGCCGGGGTAAGGCTTACGACCTCGAGATCAGCATAGACGAGACCAGCTCGCCCACCCTCCCCGCACACCATCTCTTCATCATCCGTGAGCTACTCGCTCGAAATGTCACCGTCAACTCGCTTGCTCCCCGCTTTATCGGAGAGTTCCAGAAGGGCATAGACTACATAGGAGACCTCGGAGAGTTCGAACGGCAATTCGCCGTACACTGCGCCATAGCCAAGGCGCACGGAGACTACAAGATATCCATCCACTCGGGCAGCGACAAGTTTTCGGTCTACCCGACTATCGGCTCCTACACCCACATGAGGCTACACCTCAAGACAGCCGGTACGAGCTGGCTCGAGGCGGTGCGCGCCATAGCCCGAGCGGAGCCCGACCTCTACCGGCTCATGCACAGGAAGGCAAGAGAGTACTTTCCCGAGGCGCTCAAGAGCTACCACATAACCGCCGACATCTCCAAGATACCCGACATAGACTCCGTGAAGGACGATGAGCTCGAGCAGTTCCTCGATATTACCGAATCGCGGCAGATGCTCCACATCACCTACGGAGGGCTCCTCAACGATCCAGATGTACGCGGCCCCTTCTTCGAGGCGCTGAACAGGCACGAGGAGCTGCACTACCGTATAATCCGGGAGCACATGGAGAAGCACCTGAGCACGCTGGGGGTGGAGGCTTCCTGATCGGTCGCTTCTCCTCTCCCCACTCACGGTAACCCGAGACGATGCGCAGGAAAAAAAGATGAGGAGCGGCGGCGACGGCATGGGCTAAACCAGCGGGCACACGCCGAGTTTCTCGAGGCGGGAGCTTTGCAGACATCATTTGATCCGTAAGATCACGAAACCGGCTCGAAGGCCCTCTCGTAGTTGGCGGCACCCTTCATTCCGGCGAGGTCGTGTACGTGGCTCTCCCGCAGCCCGGCGCCGGTTACCTGCACGAAACGGGCCTCCTGCTGCAGCCCCCGGAGGTCCGCTGCGCCGCAGTACCCCATTCCCTTTCTCAGTCCCTCGAGCAGCTGACGGAGGTAGTCATTAAGACATCCCTTGACCGGAACGAGTCCCTCTACCCCCTCCGGTACCGGCTCTCTCTCGCCGGCAGGCCGGTTGTCGCGACCTCCGTTTCGGTTCTCTGCACCGGCGCTGCTGCTCTGGTACCGGTCGGCGCCGCCCTCCCGCATGGCGGCCTCGGAGCCCATGCCGCGATAGATCTTGTAGAGCCGCCCCTCCTGCTCGAAGACCCGGCCGGGACTCTCCGGCAGGCCGGCGAGCATGTTGCCGAGCATCACCGTGTCGGCCCCTGCAGCGATGGCCTTGACGATGTCTCCCGAAAAACGTATACCGCCGTCGGCAATGACCGGCACCCCGAAGCGGCGAGCCTCCTCGGCGCAGCTCATGACCGCAGTCAGCTGCGGCACTCCGACACCGGCGACAACCCGAGTAGTGCAGATCGAGCCGGGCCCCACACCGACCTTTACCGCATCGGCTCCGGCATCAATCAACCTGCGCGCCCCGCCGGCGGTCGCCACATTGCCCGCCACGAGCTCCACGGAGAAGCGCCGCTTTATCTCCTCCACGGCCCTCAGCACATTAAGTGAATCGCCGTGCGCGGTGTCCATTACGATGTAAGCCGCTCCGGCCTCGATGAGCAGAGGGATGCGCGCCAGGTAGTCGCTCGGCGCCACCGCAGCACCTACCACACGCGTTCCGGCCGATCCCGCAAAGGACGATCCGCCGCCGACCGCCTTCGCCACCTCCTCGGCCTGCCTCTCCGGGATCAAGCTGCGGTGAATGACTCCCGAGCCTCCGGCCTCTCCGAGATGCGCCGCCATCTCCCACTCGGTCACCGTATCCATTGCCGCCGAGAGAACCGGGATCCGCAGCTCCAGGTTCCTGCTGAGCCTCGTACCGAGACTCACCTGTGCCGGCAGCACCTCCGAGTAGGCCGGCTCTAACAAGACATCGTCGTAACTCAGTCCTCGAGGAATCTCACCGCTCATCCATACCTCCTTTTCTCTTCTCTCTGTTTTAAAAAAGAAAGCCCCGAATCGCGCCGCGCACACGGCCTGCCGATTCGGGGCTTTCGCCCGCCTGCCGGACGGTGGGTTTCCCCACGCCCGGATGGTATCTGTCGCACAAGGGAGCTATAGTCTCCATGTACTATACTATCCTTCCGTCGCCTCGGAGTCAAGTGGCGCACCAGCACTCTTCCCTTCCCTTGCACATAGAATATGCTACAATGTCTCTACCCTATGACTACACACGAGCAGAAAGTACAGCGGATATGCAGACAGCTCAGGAACTACCGCGGTGAAGCGCCGCTCTCCCTGAGAAAGCGCGGAGTCTCGCACGAGGTGCCGAAGGTAAACGACGCAAGGCGATACGACGAGAAGGTCGATATAAGCGATTTCGATCGGATACTCAGTATCGACACGGAGCGGAGGCTCTGCGAGGCGGAGCCGGGCGTCACCTTCGAGGAGCTCGTGTGCGAGACCAACAAACTCGGTCTCACCCCCATCATAGTCCCCGAGTTCAAGACCATCACCATCGGCGGGGCCGTCGCCGGCTGTTCCATAGAGTCGATGTCCTTCAAGGAGGGAGGTTTTCACGACACCTGCACCGCCTACGAGGTGATTACCGGCGAGGGCGAGGTGCTCCACTGCAGCCCCGAGAACGAGCATAGCCTCGTCTTCCAGATGGTCCACGGCACCTTCGGCACCCTCGGCATCGTGTCGAAGCTGACCTTCCGCCTTATTCCCGCGAAACCCTTCGTTCATGTGAGCTACGAGAAGTACTCGACCCTCGCCGAGTATAAAGAGGCGATAATGCGGCGATTCGAGAGGCGGGACGTCGACTTCATGGACGGCATTATCCACGGCCCCTCCGAGTACGTCCTGAGCCTCGGTGAGTTCGCAGACAAAGCCCCCTATACCAACCGTTACGATTGGCTGAAAGTGTATTACAAGTCTACGAAACACAGGAGCGAGGACTACCTCGCCCTCGAAGACTACTACTTCCGCTACGACCAGGGGGTGACGGGAGTGATGGTGGAGTCCTTAATCGGTCGCCTGCTGCTCGGCAAGCTGCTTACCTCCACCCGCAAGCTCAAGATCGCGAATGCGCTGAGACCGGTCCTCGGCAGCAAGACGATTCCCGTCACCGTCGACTTGTTCATCCCCTTCAAGAATGTCGACGACTTCATGGAGTGGTACCGCAGGGAGATCGACTACTTTCCCCTCTGGTGCGTGCCCTACAGGCGTGTGCGTGACTACGAATGGGTAGACGACAAGTATTGGAACCGCATCCGCGACGATCTGTTCATCGATCTCGCCATCTATGGGCTGAAACAGGAGAAGGAACGAAACCTCTACCGGGTCATCGAAGAGGGAATCATGGAAGTCGGCGCCCTGAAGACCCTCATCTCGGGCAACCACTTCTCCGAGGAGGAGTTCTGGACCATCTGGAACCGGAGGAACTACGAGGAGGTGAAGGCGCGCACCGACCCCCGAAACCTCTTCCGCGGTCTCTACGAGAAGACCTGCAGAGCCATGCGAAGCTGAGACTCCGCCCGGCGGAGGGCTCTCGTTTCTTGCCGGACCTCCCTTTCCACAGGAACCTCAGCCTCTTCACGGGCCCTCTTCCCGGCACCTATTCCAGGCCCCTCTTCCCGGCACCCCTCGCCGCAGCCCCGGGCGGAAAAGCTGAACCTCTGCCGGGTGGAGACCTCACAATTACCAGAGTAAAATAATAATCTTTCTGTTGACAAAAGTCGTCCTGTTGTTATGATATCCGGGTGATGACTACAAAACTGCCGCACATCGTGTTCAAATACGCAACCGAGCTCGACTCTCAGGAGATCATCGATTTCTGGAAAAGGAACGACATCACCGTTACCCCTTCCGATACCGCCGAGCAGATAGCGTGTGCCGCCCGTCAGCACCCCCAGCTGTTTATAATCGGCTGCGGTCCGGAAGACGAAATCGTCGGCACCGTCTGGGGCAGCTTCGACGGACGCAGGGGCTACGTCGCCCACCTGGCCGTCGACCACCCGTACCGCAACAGAGGGCTCGGTTCGCTGCTGATGGACCGGGTGGAGCACGAATTCAGAAAGCTGAAATGCTACAAGGTGCACCTCTTCGTCGAGGAGGACAACGCTTCGGTAGGTGAGCTGTACCGCCGGCGCGGCTACTCCGAACGAACCGATCTGACCATCTATTCGAAGACTCTTCGGTAGATACTACAATTATTCGCATGGACGATAAGATTACGAAGCTGGCGGAGCTGATCACGAACTCGACCCGAATCGTCGGCTTCACTGGCGCCGGTCTCAGCACCGAGTCGGGTATCTCCGACTACCGCAGCAAGGGCGGGCTCTGGGAGCGCTTTACCCCGGTCTACTTCCAGGAGTTCCTCGAGGACGAGGAGAAGCGGGAGCTCTACTGGCGGCGCAAGCTGGAGATGTGGCCGAGCCTGCGGGATGCCGAGCCGAACGAGGGGCACCGCCTCTTTACCAGCCTCCACGAGAAGGGGAAACTTGCCGGTGTCATCACCCAGAACATCGACGGTCTGCACGAGGCGGCGGGGGTGCCCCGTGAGAAGATCGTCCGAATCCACGGAACCAACTCGGAGATCGTCTGCCTCTCCTGCGGCCGCGTGAGCCCGGCCGCCGGGCTCATGGACGAGATGCAGCCTGGGGATCCGCCGCCCCGCTGCGGCGAGTGCGGGGGCCTCTTGAAGCCGAACACCATCTCCTTCGGCCAGAACCTCGATGCGAACGAGATACGCCGGGCCGAAGAGATGAGCGAGAGCTGCGACCTCATGCTCTGCTTCGGCAGCACCCTGGTAGTCTACCCCGCCGCCGACATGCCCGCACAGGCCAAGCGCCGGGGAGCCGCGCTGGCGATCGTCACCCTCTCAGAGACACCCTTGGACGACATCGCCGACGTGGTGATCCAGCGGCCTATCGGGGAGGTTGTCGCAGAACTGCGGCAGGAACTCGGCTGATTGGCAGAGTTGACGGAACGCCGGGCCGGCAGGAGCCGGAACAGGCCCCGGGATTACAGCACGGAGATATTGTATCTACGGATCACGGGGTCCTTCGTGACAAGGGTGAGCGCATCGACCTGAGATTGCGCAATCAACAAACGGTCGAAGGGATCTCGATGTATGTCGGAAAGAAGGCCGACCTGATACGCATGATCCTCGGTAATCGGCAGACGGGAAAACGGCTCCTTCTTTGCCGCCTCAAACCAATTTCTCGCTATTTCGAGTTTACCGAGCCCCGCCTTTATTGTTATTTCCCATATTACCACCGAGCTGAGGAAAACTTTGTTCTTCGGATCTGCGATTTCAGCCCTTTGACGTTCCTCCAGCTGGGGAGCATCATCCATCCACCACAAGAAAATATGTGTGTCAAGAAGCAGCCGCATCTGCTCAGTCCTTTTTTATACCGAAATCCTGCGCAAAGTAGGAAGGCAGCTCGTCGAAGTCTTCATGAATCACGATGCGCCCCTTGAGGGTACCCGGGGTCCGTGGTGAATACTCTTTCTCGTAGGGGACTATCTTGGCTATCGGTTTTCCTGCACGTCCCAGAACGATTTCTTCCCCCTCAGAAACCCTCTGCAGGAGCGAAGAGAGATGAGCCTTTGCTTCGGTAATTGTCCTTACTTCCATGTGCCCTCCGCGAATCCAGTGCAGCCTGATTCACGCGCTATCACAGATCGGAATCACAAAAACCAAACCAGACCAGACTAGACCAGATACTCATACTATACGAAAAGAGAATGTATAGTGTCAACTTCAGCTCGGCCGGCAAAGCGTTTCTCAATTTGAGAGTACGTGCTATCCGTCCGGCATGCAGCCCAGCGGCTCACTCCGGGATGTCGAGCGTTTCCGCGGCACGCTGTCGCGCGGACCGCGGCTACTCCAGCTCCCGGTAGTAGATCCGGTTGCCCAGCGAGTAGACGAAGGCGCCGTTGTTCGCCACATCTATGCCGTTGCCGTAGCGCAGGTCCTTCTCACCCTCGAGCTCGAAGAGGACGGTACCGTCCGGCCTGAGCACGTGCGGGCCCTCGCGGTCGGCGTAGGCGAGATACTCCCCATTCGGCGATACCGAGAGGAAGCCGGCCTGATCGTTGCTTCTCGAGGGCCTCTCCCAGAGGAGCTCGCCTTCGCCGGAGTAGAGCCAGATCTTCTCGTTGCCCGTTTTCCGGCCGAGCAGGTATCTGCCCTCTCCGTCCATGCTCATCCTGTGCCAATACCTTCCCGTCTCCCGCCAGATAAGGGAGAAGCGCAGCTCGCCGCTCGGCTCGACCATGTAGAGGTTCGCCTCCTGCACAACCGCCGCCGTACCGTCATTTGCAACTGCCGCGGGTCCAGGCTCGTCGAACTCGCCCTTCCAGAGACCCCGCTCCCACAGGGACCGGTCGTTCTCGCGGTCGTAGACCATGAAGTAGTAATTGTACTCGAACTCGTCGCCAGGGTCGGCGCACATCACGAGGTATCTCTCGTTCGGCGAGATGGCCTTCGGCCTCCAGCTCCAATCGTTGTGAAAGTCTCCCCCTGCATCTTCTGCGCCGATCTCCTCGTCCTCGATACCCTCGTACGTCTGCTCTTCAGGGTCGTAGCGCTCGAGAAAGCCGTAGGCGCGGTGGACCCATCCGGCAACGAAGTGCTCGGTCATCATCCCGTCGTAGCGCTCCTGCCAGCGCTTACGGGTCAGCCGTTTCCCGCTCGAGTCGATGAGTGTCCGGTACTGCAGCTGCGAGACGTACTCGCCGTCGGGCGAAATCTTGACAGGGGCCGCGGAATGCTCAGAATCCAGGAGTATCGTGTGGGACCAGTACTCACCCTCCGGCGCCGTGTATTCGGCCATTTGGCGGGTACCGGTCTCCTCGGATGCCACCTCGAGCCTGCGGCTGCCGCCGTCGAACTGCCCGAAGGAGCTCGAGTACCACATGCGGTGCAGCGAGTGCAGGTAAGTGATGACCCGCTCATAGATCCCCTCCACGTCCTCGGCGCTCTCGGCGTGGTAGAACTCACCCTCGGAGAGCTCGGCGATTTCGGTCATGGTCCCGGTGTCGACTCCCTCGCCGAGGGCCACGGTAAAGACCCGAACCCCCTCGCTCACCAGGCGGCTCTTGAGACTGTCGAACGTGTACTGCGTGCTGTTCTCGTCCTCGCCATCGGAGAGCACGAGCACGGTCTTCATTCCCGTCTTGTCCTTAAGATGATCGAAGCCGGCGGCGACTGCGTCGAAGAGAGCCGTTCCCCCTCCCACATCGATCTCGTTCAGGGCCGCACGCATCTCCTCCTTGTTGTCGGTAAAGGAGCGGCGAGGGACCACCTTGCTATCGAAATCTACGATCTCGGCCCGGTCGTTGTAGTCGAACTGCTCGATGAGCTTTCGGGCCGCATCGAGGACCTCGGCGAGCGAGTTCTCCATGCTACCGCTCGAGTCGATGATGAGCGAGAGGTAGGCCGGCGCATGATCGCCGTCCTCGAAGCCGCCGCTTTGGTGCTCCACCCCGTTCTCCCACACGCTGACCCGGTCGGGCACCCACAGAGCTTTCGACGGATTCCCGTCAGCATCGACGGTGGAGTAGTAGATCTTGTTGATCGGAAAGCTGCTCGAGTCGACCCACTCGATCGAGAAGTCTACAGGATCCGCGGCAAAGAGCGGCCCGGCGGTCAGAAGAAACAGGACTCCGAACAGCGCCGCGGCCACACCCGTTGCCGGAACCGCAGTTGATATCAGATTCGAACCCGACGCCTCAACCTTTTTTTTAGCCTTTTTCCCATACCTACACATAGTAACCCTCTGTAGTACATCGTAGCACGGTTTTGCCGCCGGCACCAGCGATTCTGGAAGACTGTAGTCTTCCAAAATGAGAATCGCATCAAAAACTCTAACCATTTTTGATTTTTCTAAGGGAAACTTTCGGGTCAAGCAGAAAGAGCAAAAAAGGAATTTACAGTTCGCCGCTCTAGACATATTCTGAACTGTGCGAAGAATGCGATAATGAAAGAGCGATGAAGCAGGAACTGGAGAACAGAATAGAACGACTCACCCGCCTGATGGGAACCGACGAGGGCTTCTACGTGCTTGCCCTGCACTCCTTTATCGAGTACTACCTGCGCTACGAGAAGCGCTACGGCGAGGTACCCAGCTTTCCCGAGCTGACCTGGCAGCTGCGGGAGGAGCTGCTCGAGAAGCACGGCGAAGGGTTTATCGACGGGCTGTACTGTCTCGGACGCCTCGGCAAGCAGCACGGTTTTACCAACAAGGTCCGGCACGCCTTCGAGGAGATGGATGTCGAGGAGGCCAGCGCGGCCACACATCTCTTTATTACCTTCTGCCGGCTGGTGGGAATCGACGGGACGCCGGCAGTCGGCAATCTGCAGCAGCATCTGGACCTGTGGCAGGAGCGAAGCTCTCCTCTCGAGAAGAGCGTAGTAATTCGGCACATGCAGGAAGAGCTTGAGAAGCTGCGCAGCCAGAACTCCTCGCTGCTTGCCCAAAAGGAGGACTACGACAGGCTCAAAGATGAGCTCGCAGGCACCCAGCGGCAGCTGGCCGAGTACGGCAGGCAGATCCGCGAAAAGGAGCGGGTTTCCAGCCGGCGCGACGAGCGCCTGGACGCGCTCCGGAACGAGCGACGGCAGCTGCAGGAAGAACGCAACAGCCTCATGCAGAAGCTCTCCCGCTACGGCGAGCTGGAGACCTATCTACGCTACCTCGGCAGACTGTCGATTTACACCCGCACCCGAATGGACTACGAGCATACCATAAGCCGCCTCACCCCTGAGCAGGAGGAGGCAGTGGAGGCGGTCAGACTCAAGGGCCACTTTCTCGTGCGCGGCGGCTCCGGTACCGGCAAATCCCTGGTGCTTCTCGAGAGCCTGCGCCGGGCCGCCCGCCAGAACGAGCTGGAGTTCGAGGAGGGCGAACAGGCGGTACTGGTGACCTTTACCCGCACCCTGGCCAAGTACAACCGCTACATCAGCGAGCTGCGCGGCATGCCGATACCGCTGGATGTGATCGACACCATCGACAGCATCTTCTACACCCGTCTCCGGCGCTCCATCCCCGACCTGCGGTACGACTTCGGCTTTCTGCAGCGCTACTTCGAGCAAATCGACCTTCCCGACTTCATAGACTCCGAAGAGCTGGTGGCGGAAATCGAGGAGTTCATCTTCGCCCTCGGCTTGAGCCGGGAGGAGTACGTCGGCGGGACCGTCTCACGCAAGGGGATGCGGCGGCGCCTCTCCGAGCGGCAGCGTGCAAACGTCTGGATGATCGCCGTAGAGGCGGCGGAGGAGATGAAGCGGCACAGCATCTTCACCAAGAACTACGGCCGCCTCGTCCTACTGCGCATGATCGAGGAGGGACAGGAGGAGGTGCACCGGAAGGCGAGCGGCACAGAAGGAGTGGGAGATACCGAGGCCTTCCCGACCATCAGATATCTCTTCCTCGACGAGGTACAGGACCTCACTCCCATCGCCCTAAAAGCCCTGCGAAAGATGACCACCGGCCCTATGATCATGGCCGGAGACATGGGCCAGAGCCTCTACGTCTACTACTCCCCCTTCATCCGCAGCGGAATCGACTTGCGCGGCAGCACCAAGGTCCTGCGCACCAACTTCCGCAACACCAGACAGATTCACGAGATTTCCGCCCGCTTCCGCCGCAGCGGCGGCCGCTCTGCCGACGGTGAGCCCACGAATCCTGCTGTCTTTCGGGAAGGGCCGGCGCCTGAGCTCTTTTCTGCCGAGAGCGAGGAGGAGCTGCTCGATCAGTTGCGGCGCAAGACCGCCCTCTTTATCGAGGAGATGGGCTACGACCCGGAGAACATCTGCGTGCTCGTTCCCCGCCGCAGAGAGCTGCAGACCATCGCCGAGGCCCTCGACAACGAGGGCTACGACGCCGAGGACATCCGCGCCGACGAGTTCAGCTTCGAATCACGGGGCAAGGTACGGATCTCGACCCTGCACTCGAGCAAGGGCCTCGACTTTCCCGTGGTGCTGATCTACCTGCCGTACCTTCACCGGCGACACTACTACGACGACGAGCAGACCGAGACCCTTCTGAGGAACCTCGTTTTCGTGGGCCTGACCCGGGCAATGGACAACCTGAACGTCTTCATGACCAACGGCGTAGATCCGATCCTGCTGGACCTGAGGGCCGCCTTCGAACCTCGCCTCTCGGCGAGTGGAGAAAGGTGAACTGCAGGATTTAATCCACTAAGCACTATTTACTCAGCTAAACAGCCCGAGGATGTCCTCGTTCGACAGCTCCCGCAAAGCTCCGCTCTCTCCGCGGATGAGACTCTCCGAGATCCGGCGCTTGCGCTCCTGGAGGCGGAGCATCTTCTCCTCGATGGTGCCCGTGGTCACGAGGCGGTAGGCGAAGACCGAGCCCTCGCGGCCTATTCTGTGCGCCCGGTCGATCGCCTGGGACTCCACCGCAGGATTCCACCACGGGTCGAGGAGGAAGACGTAATCGGCGGCAGTGAGGTTTATCCCCACTCCGCCCGCCCTCAGGCTGATGAGGAAGACCGCCGCACCCTCGGCCGCCTGGAACCCGGCGATATCCCGCTCCCTTCTCTTGAGGGGAGTCTTGCCCTCCAGGCGGTAGAGCCCGAGTCCGGCCCCCGACATCCTCGTCTCCACCTCGTCGAGAACGCCGGTAAACTGAGAGAAGACGAGCGCCTTGTTCCCCTCGTCTCTCAGCTCGAGCAGACGGTCGTAGAGCATATCCATCTTTGCACTCGGCACCGCGGCGTACTCCCGATCGACGAGGACGGGAAGAATAGCCGCCTGACGGAGCCGGAGCATCGCCTCGAGGATCTTCGTGTTCGACTTTTGCCGTTCCCCCGCACGGATGAGTCTCTCCACCTCTTCGGCATAGTGGAGGCGCAGCGACTCATAGACCTGCACCTGCCGCTTTCCCGCTTCTGCGTACTGCACGAGCTCCTCCTTCGGCGGCAGTTCGGGGGCGACGGCCTTCTTGGTCCTGCGGAGAATAAGGGGGCGAATGAGGCGCCGCAGTCGCTCGGCTCCGTCGCTGCCTCCCTCCGCATCCCGGGAGACGTTTCGAGTCTCCTCAAAACTGCCCTCCTCGATTTCCGTTCCGAAGCGCATCGAGAAGGTCGATCGGTTTCCGAGGATACCCGGCATCAGGACGTCGAGAAGCGACCAGAGCTCGACCACGGAGTTCTCCACCGGCGTTCCGGTGAGGGCGAGCCTATGGGGGACCTCGAGCGAGGCGACCGCCCGACGGCGCTTGGTCTTCGGATTCTTGATCGCCTGCGCCTCGTCGAGCACGAGGTAGTCGAATTCGACCTTCCGCATCAGCTCCGCATCCCGCTGCAAGGTGGCGTAGCCGACGAAGACGATGTCCACCCTCTCGAAAGCCTCCGCCCTCTCCGCTCGCCCGGCACCGGCGTGGACCGCCGCGCGGAAGTGCGGGGTAAACCTGCTCGCCTCCCGCAGCCAGTTGCCCAACGTGCTGACCGGACACACCACGAGGGCCCTTCTCATCTCCCCCGCCTCGCGCACCTTCGCGAGCAAGGCCAGAGTCTGTATCGTCTTGCCGAGCCCCATGTCGTCGGCCAGGCAGCCGCCGAGTCCGTAGCTATGGAGAAACCAGAGCCAGGAGAGCCCGCTCTTCTGATAGGGGCGGAGCTGTCCCGTAAAAGAAGGCGGCGCCTCCGTCTCCTCGAGACCGGAGAAGGAGGAGAGTCTCTCCCGGAGCGAGAAGAAGTCGCGGAGCGCCGGATGCTCCGGGTTACGGAGCTCTTCGGCGACCCGCTCCAGCGCAACGAGGTCCCGCCGGCCGACCCTCCGCGAGTGCAGAGCCGTGAGAATCGCCTCTACATCCGCACCGGGAGGCAGCACGAACTTTCTTCCCCCGGCCTCTACGAGTCCCCGCGCATACACCTGCTCTATAGGGACGAAGCCCTCCTCGAACTCGAAGCCCGGCTCGATACTCAGCCAATCCTCACCGCTCGAGGCGACACGCAACGTGCTCCTTCCCGGTGCCCGCTCGATCTTCTCCTTCCGTATTCGCAGCTCGAAACCGCGGCTCATTAGGTCGCCGACGACCGAGCTCACGATCTCGTAGAGCTCGGATTCGACGAAGAACTGAGGCAACTCCTGTTTACCCGAGATCTCCTCCTCGTCACAGTATCCATCGAGAAATGAACGCAGCCACGGCTCGAGCTGCATCCTGTACCCGTGCTCCTCGAGAGCGGTACCGAGCAGCTCCAGGAAGTGCTCCTCCGCCTCCTCTTGAGGAGCGATAAACCACACGGTCTCGGTCGCCACCTGTGCAGAGTCGGTGAGCTCCTTCGCCTCCGCCGCCGACACCGGTATGAGCGCCCCGCTTCGGAGAGACCGTTCCTGCGCGCTGCCGTAGCGAAAACTCATCCGCAGTGAAGTGCGCTCCTCCGACATCCGGAAACCGACGAACCGCGGGTTGGCCGGGTAGTCGAAATCGACCACCGGTGTCGGGACCACGGAGATGATCCGCACACTCGCCGGCACCTCTTCGGCCTCGATAAACCCGGGAAAACGGCGACGGCAGAGCTCTGCAAAATTTCGCACCTCCTCGGCCCCGAGGTACCGGGGAAGCTTGAAGACCGAGGCTACCGCTCCGACATATCCGTCGGGTTCGATCTCTCCGTCGCGTCCGCCCTCCGGGTCGGAGTCGAAGAGATACCAGAGACTCCCCGTCTCCGAATTGGACACGAGGATGATCTCACCGTCGCTCTCGTAGTCCATCGCCCTTGCGTCGTAGGGCTCGCCGTAGCCCTCTTTGTCCGTGAGCTCTATCTTCGGCCGGTACACCAAGCCGCCCGCCAATTTACCTGATATTCCGGCTGACTGGCCCCCTTCGGCGGTCCAACGAACGCGTACCTCGGCGATCCTTCGCAGCCGAGCCTCCTTCTCGCGCTCTATCCGGCCGGCTCTCTCGAGAAAGAGGTCTACCGGCAAGGCGAAGCCCTCCTCGCCTCGACGCAGCGCCCGGCTGTACCACAACTTCAGCAGCTCGACCGCCCGCCTCCTCCGCCCCTCCACGGACAGGCACATCCGCATGAGGCGCTCGGTAGTCGCGTCTCCCCTCCGCCGCTCTTTTCCCGGGCCAAACTTCTCCAGCCTCCCGTCTGCACCGTCCCTTCGCAGATACACGAGGACCGGCTCTATCCACAGGACCCTGTGCATCGAGCGGTAGGGATCGGGCATCCGCACGAGCCGGAAGGCCGGACGAAACCGAGCCGTCTCAGAGACCGTGCCCACGGTCTCGCCGAATCCGGCCTCATCTGAGAAGAAGTCGCTGAAATCCAGTTGCTCCTGGCCGCCGGAGCCCGTCTCCACCACCCCGAGGAGCTCCCCCGGAGTGAACTCCCTCTGCTCGGAAGCTGTGGCACCGAATCGTCGAGAGACTGCATCTTCGGGCCAGCCGAGCGCTCCTGCTCCGGGTCCACGGGAAGCCCCCGAAACTCTCGAACCTCCTAAGAGCCCGCGAGACCCGGTGGGATGATCCCGTAGGTTGTAGAGGAGGGCCCCCGCGTGCTTGCAGGGGTAGTAGTCCGAGGGACAGTCGCAGTCGAAGAGCAGACCACCTTCTCTACGATAGACCGATGTCCAGTAGATGTCGCTCCGTCCGGTCACCCGTGCGATCACCTCTTCATCGCTCATCTGTAGGACGTCACATGCCTCCTCTTCGTACAGCATGAGTGCCCTGCGCCGCAGCGGCTCGTTCTCGAACAGCCCGTCGAGGTCCATTCCCGACAAGTGACGGTGCCACTCCATCGCCACCTGCATATCGTGAGTTGATGAGCTCATAGGATTTCTCGCTTTCCGCAGTCACTCGAGCAGCTCCCGCGGCTCCACACTTTCATTTGTTAGAGCTTAGCTCAATTGTCTCGGATCTGCAAGAACGCACTGCCGGGTATCGTACTCTACGAACAACCATTCGAGCGCATTCGCCGCCTTCGCGTAGTTCTCCGAGGCCCGCATATCCTGTTTCCTCCTCAATGGGCGAGGGATTCTACTGCCGATGCAAGATTTGATCCACTAAAAACGGTATAGGTCGCGTTTCGCAGACAGCTGTGCTATACTTCGGTGTGTGTCGACTTACGTTCAGTTCGATTGAATAAGGAAAGATGCCTATGCCGAACCTGAGAAGATACCATCCGGTCGATTCTTCGAAAGTTTCCCGATTCTGCGGCGTGAGATCATTCATGCGACTGCCGCAATTGAGAGTCTGTGAGGACGTCGATTTCGCAATCGTCGGCGCCCCCGCCGATACCGGCTCGACCTTCCGACCCGGACAAAGATTCGCACCGGCAGCCATCCGCGAAATGTCAATGATGCTGAGGGCCGCGAGTCTGACACTCGACATCAACATGTTCGAATACATCTCCGGTATCGACTGGGGAGATGCCAATGTGAGCCCCTGCGATCTCGCAAAAGCCCACAAGGCGATAGAGGCGGAAGTTTATGAGATAATCTCCGGCGGCGTAATCCCGGTTTGCCTAGGAGGGGATCACTCCGTTACATTGCCGCAATTGAGGGCCGTGGCCCGCAGGCATGGTCCGGTAGCCCTCGTGCACTTCGACGCTCACCTCGACACCTACGACATCGAGAACGGCGACAGCCTTACCCACGGCACCCCGTTTTACATTGCATGTCAGGAAGGTCTCATCGACACCTCGCATTCCATACAGGTCGGCATACGCGGGCTCTTCAACACCTCTGCACGAAAGGTGTCTGAGGATCTCGGGTTCGAGGTCATTATGTCGGAGGAAATGCGGGAGATGGGATTGGATGAGGTAGCCCGGCAGATAAACGAGCGCGTCGGCGACTCGAAGGCTTTCTTGACCTTCGACATAGACTTCGTCGATCCCGCCTTCGCGCCGGGGACCGGCACCATCGAGGTCGGCGGGTTTTCGAGTTACGAAGCCCTGAAACTGCTTCGCTCGACCAGGGACCTCGACTATACGGCCATGGATATCGTCGAGGTGCTGCCCTCCTTCGATCCAACACAGATAACCGCCTATCTCGGCGGCAGCATCGTGCACGAGTTCCTTGCCATGCTCGCCTATAGAAAGAGAAAAGGAACCAATTCTCGTCAAAAAATTTAGCAAGGCTAATTTATTATATGGTCAGCATCTATACTTGCAACCCCATAGACAAAAAGAGCGTATAGTTATAAAAAGGTGTGAATTTATAAGGAGGAATTTGTGGCCTTTGACGGTAACGCACTCGTCTACAGTGAAGGATACTTCAATACCACCTGGGGGAAAACCGCCCATGGGCTGGTCCGTTTTACCAGACGTTACGAGGTGAAAGGGGTTGTGGACAGCCGCTACGCGGGGCGCGACGCCGGTGAAGTGCTCGACGGCTGCCCATCCGGAATCCCGGTGTATCCCGATGTCGAAACTGCGGTCAAGGCCGGGAGGGAAAAGGACGTTCCGATAAGTCACCTGGTATTCGGTATAGCTCCGGATGGAGGGGTGCTCGAGAGGTACATGCGCGAAGACCTCCTCTCGGCCCTCCGCATGGGGCTGAATATCGATTGCGGGATGCACTACTTCCTCTCCGAAGACCCGGAGATGGTCGCAGCGGCAGAAGAGAGCGGCGCAACGATCCGCGATATAAGGAAGACTCCGCCGAGAGACGAACTGCATGGTTTTACGGGACGCATAAGAGAGGTTGAATCCTTCCGGATCGCGCTGCTGGGCACCGACTCTTCCGTGGGCAAGAGGACATCCGCGTGGAAACTGGTCGATGCATTCGAAAGACGAAATATAACCACGGCATTCATCGGTACCGGGCAGACTTCCTGGTTACAGGGGGCCCGGTATGGGGTGATCATGGATGCACTCATAAACGATTTCGTCGCAGGGGAGATCGAGCACGAGATACTCCGAGCCTGGGACAACGAGAGGCCACGGGTCATGGTGATCGAGGGACAGGGCAGCCTGATGAACCCGATTTTTCCCGGTGGATTCGAGATCCTCTCGGCCGGTCAACCCCACGCCGTAGTTATGCAGCACGCCCCTCGAAGGGTCGATTACGACGGGCTCGAGCACACCCCGATACATCCTCTCGAGACGCAGATTCAGGCGGTCGAACTCCTCTCCGACAAACCCGTCGTCGCCGTCACCATAAACCACGAGGGGATGTCCCGAGAAGAAATAGACGGGGAATGCGAAGGTCTGAGCAACCGAACCGGCCTGCCGGTCAGGGATCCCCTCGTCCACACGCTCGATCCGATCGTCGAGGCACTGCTGAAGATATCCCCGCACCGAGGGTAACCGCCGATGAAGATACGGCACTGCGAGGCGTGGAAGGTGCGGCTCGATCTAGAAGAGCCCTTCTCCATTGCCTATTCTACCATCGACCACACCTTCAACTGGTTCCTCAGGATCGAAACCGACACCGGTCTGACGGGCTTCGGCTGTTCGGCGTACGACGAGGAGGTCACCGGCGAGAATGAAGAGACCATCGGTACTGCGCTCAACGACACCGTCATTCCGCTGCTTCAGGGAAGCGATCTCGGATACTTCGGGAGGATCCTCGAGGATCTGCACCGAGCACTGCCTTCGCAGCCCACCGCAGCCGCCTCCGCGGATACGGCGCTCATGGACATCATGGCAAGGGACGCCGGCCTGCCCCTCTACAGGATGATCGGTGCATGCCGAGACTCGATTCCCACCAGTGTGACCATCGGCATTCTGGACGTTGGAGATACGGTAAAAAAAGCCCTGTCATGGTACAAACGAGGGTACAGGATCCTCAAACTGAAGGGCGGGCAGAGCATCGAACAGGACATCGAAAAGATACGGAAGCTTCGTGAGGGACTGGGAAACGAAGTCGAACTCCGCTTCGATGCCAACCAGGGATACTCGGTCGCGCAGACCCTGCGCTTCATCGAGGCCACAGCCGACGAAGGAATCGAGTTCATAGAACAACCGACTTCGAAAGATGATCCGAACGCCTTCGCTGTGCTCCGGGCCACAAGGATCACAGCGACGCCTCTCATGGCCGACGAGGCGGTGCTCGGGCCCGAAGATGCGCTATCTCTCGCATGCGGCGGTGCACCCGATCTCTACAACATCAAGCTTGCCAAAACCGGCGGGATACGCCGGGCGATGCAGCTCGATGTCGTTGCCGCGGCGGCCGGGGCGGCAACGATGGTCGGCAGCATGGACGAAGCCGGGCTCGGCATCGCCGCCGGCCTGCACTTCGCCCTCGCGAGCACCAATATCCGGTATGCAGACCTCGACGGACACCTCGAGTTTCGCAACGACCCCAGTTTCGCGGCTGTCCACATCAGGGACGGTGTGATCTTCCCCCGGGCAGAAGCCGGGCTCGGTTTCACCGTGTGAGGCTTACCTTATTTTTGTTTCTACAGACCGAATTCGTTTTGACATGCCAATTTTCCCGTGAGATAATCCACTACATTCACAATAAACTGAAAAAGGAGCGTGCCTATGTTCGGTATTCTCTCAATCATCCCTCCTCTCGTAGCAATCGGGCTGGCGATCATCACGAGACGCGTACTGATCTCTCTGTTCTTCAGTGTCTGGGTCGGAGGTCTCATTTTTCACGGGGGCGATCCCTTTGCCGCTGTGGAAATTACCTTTACCTGGATAAAGGATGTCATGACCGACTCGTGGAACGCTCGTTTTCTGGTTCTCACCTCTCTGCTCGGTGTCGGAGCCGCCTTTATGTACAAAGTCGGCGGTTCTATGGCGCTGACCCGCGCATTGGAGCAGCAGATCAACAACCGGCGCCGGTCGCAGTTGTTCACCTGGATCCTCGGTATCGTAGTATTTTTCAACGATTATGCTAACTCCGTCATTACCGGTAATGCATCGAAGGACATCAATGCGAGGTACCGGGTTTCACGCGAAAAGCTCTCCTATGTGATGGATGCAACCGCCGCTCCAATGGCCACCTTCGGTCCGGTCTCCGACTGGATCGGCTATCAAGTCTCCCTCCTGGCGGCGGCATTTGCCACCATCGGGATAGTGGGAACGCAGCCCTACTTCGCCTTTCTGCATTCAATGCCGTGGAACTTCTACTGCCTGCTCTCCCTGATTATGGTTCCGATGATTATCTTCGGTAAAGATTTCGGTCCGATGGCAAAAGCAGAGCTGCGGGCGCTAAAGGAAGGCAAGCTCATCCGCGAAGGCGATACACCCCTCTCCTCCGTGGAAAGCGACCTCGGAGAACCGGTACATCCCGAGCGGGCCAATGTCCTCTACTTCATCCTCCCGTTGATTACGCTCATCGGTGTCGGCGTATGGGCGCTCTGGTACACCGGTGGCGGGCCAGAAGGAAAATCAATCATGGATGCACTGGCCGACACTGCGGTAGATGTCTCCCTCACCTGGGCTGCATTTGCCATGTCCTTAGTCGGACTGGTCCTTGCTTTGATTCAAAGGATGAGCTTCAGAGAGATCGAGGAGACCATCCTCTCGGGAATCCAAACCATGCTGCCGGCGCTGGTAATCATGGTCTTGGCCTGGTCGATCGGAACCGTCAGCGGCGAGCTCGGCACCGCCGACTACGTGGTAAACGCCACCAAGAGCTGGATGTCCGCCGGTATGCTGCCGTTCCTCGTATTCGCCATCGGTATGTTCATCTCCTTCTCCACCGGAACCTCCTGGGGAACCATGGCGATCCTGACTCCGATCGCCGTACCCTTGGCCTATGAAATCGGGGGACTGGAACTGATTTACGTGATTATCGGTGCGGTTTTCGCCGGTGCGATTTTCGGCGACCACTGCAGCCCGATTTCCGATACCACGGTTATGTCATCCATTTTCGCCGGATCAGACCACATCGCCCACGTCAAGACGCAGATCCCATATGCGGTCATACCGGCCGGTATATCGGCGGTGCTGTATCTCCTCTCGTCCTTCGTTCCGAGTGTTTGGATTCTCCTGGTAATCGGCATTGTTGCCCTGTTCATTGCCGTACGTTTTCTGGGAGAAAGATACCAGAAGAAACACTTTACCCCGGAGGAGGCGGAGCTGATCAACTCCGTCGGCAAAATCACCCCGCTCGAGGGGTATTGATCACTCATTCGACTGACATTCGACGGGCCCGGCACTTCGCCGGGCCTTTTTAGCCTAAACCCTATTTCTACTTTTGTGGTTCAAATCCTGGGGTAAGGAAAATCGGTACTCGCCGAGAGCTGACCTCTGCCTCCATTGGGGCACATACTCCCTCTTCTCGTCGGTGTAGAAGACCGTCGCGCCCTTCACCCGGGCGAACAGCAGATCCTCCATGGTTCTTTTGCTCTTGTTTTTTTTCTAAATCCAATCTACCGTTTATGTGGGACGATACATCATGAAAACTACAGGATAGTCGCCCATTGCCGTACTGCTCATAGCCCTTGTTACCGGAGGGGTCTTTTTCTTCTTGAGAGACAAAGGACCTTCGCAAGAGGAGTCGAAGGAAGCTGCGGCCTTCGCCGCCGAGGAGTGGATACGAAAACACTCGCCCAGGTTATTACCCCTCACACAATCGAGGTTAGGGTAGAGAAAAAATCGAAAACCGAAGGCTGGGAAATCACCCGTGCCGTTACGGACGGGGTTTACGACGAAGTTTCAGGGAAGTTTCTCGAAGAGGCAAAAGAGGAAAAAGACAGCCTTGAGGCTCTTCTCGGGGCCCCAACCCGGGAAGAAAAAGCACAGGAGAACTTTACCTCGATTCCGTAGGGAGTCGAAATCACGGTAGAGGGACAGACCGAGGGTATTCTACAGTCATGAGAAGATACGAGGCAGATGGGCAGTTTGACGAGAACTGGGACGTGCTGGTGGTAGGAAGCGGCTTCGCGGGTCTTGCCGCCGCCATAGAGGCGGCCGAGGCCGGGGCTTCGGTCCTGGTGATAGAAAAGACGAAGTCCACCGGCGGTAACTCGAGGATAAGCGACGGAGGAATCGCGGCCGCCGGGACGGATATGCAGAAGAGCCGCAATATAGAGGATTCGCCGGAGCTCTTTTACCAGGACATAATGCGCTCCGGCACCTTCCTCAACCATCCCGATCTGGTACGGGTAGTGGTCGAAAAGGCTGTTGAGGCCTTCGAGTGGAGCCGCGACGAGCTCGGAGTGCCTTACTTGGATCGCATCGACATCTTCGGCGGCCACTCGGCCCCCCGCTGCTATGCCGCCGAAAATATTACCGGCGGCACGATAATAGGCAAACAGCTCGCGCGCTTGAAGCGCTTGGGTGTCGAAGTGAGGAAGGAGACCTGCTTTCGGGAATACCTCATGGACAAAACCGGCAGGGTCGTTGGGGCCGTGGTGAGATCCGGCTGCGATACCGACGATCCAGAGGCCGGATCCGAGATGCTGCTGGAGGTACGGAGGGGCATCGTCTTGGCCGCCGGCGGCTTCGGGGCCGATGTCCCCTTCCGCAGCCGTCACGACCCGCGCCTCGACGCCACCATCGACACCACCAACCATAAAGCCGCCTCTGCCGAAGCCCTCAAGGAGACCCTCAAGACAGGGGCGATGCCGGTACACCTCTCCTTTATACAGCTCGGCCCCTGGGCCTCTCCGGACGAGAGGGGCTTCGGACACGGCCCGATGTTCTCCGAGTACATCGTCTTCCAGTACGGGATGATCATAGACCCGCAGACGGGAGAGCGCTTCGTAAATGAGCTCGCCGACCGCAAACGGCTCTCCGATGCGATCCTCGCCAAGGGGCAGCCGTGCATCGGAATCGCCGACTCTGCGGCCGTAAAAACCTCCGGCTGGGACATAGGCAGGGCGATCAAGAACGGGGTGGTCAAGACCTTCGACAGCCTCGAAGAGCTCTGCGCAGATTACGAGGTGGCCCCCGACCCCGTAAAAGAGACGGTGGATTCATTCAACCGGGCGGTAGATGCCGGGGTCGATGAAGAGTTCGGCAAGCCGATACTCGAGCAGGCCCCGGGCTGCAAGACCGCACCGTTTTACGCCATCCGCCTCTGGCCTAAGGTCCACCATGTCAGCGGAGGAGTCGAAATAGATACGGAGGCCAGGGTAATAGACCTCGACGGCAAGCCGATTCCCGGACTCTTTGCCGCGGGCGAAGTGACGGGGGGCATACACGGCGCTAACCGGCTCGGAAGCTGTGCGATTACCGAATGCCTCGTCTTCGGCCGGATCGCCGGCGTGAACGCGGCGGCGGGATCATAATAGAGAAGCAATAGAAGGAGGAGGAGATGATCGGCCGGACCATCGAGACGATGAACGCGACCTTTTAGACAAGTCTACATATTGTCTAATATCGTCTGCACATCGCCGGCGGCATAGAGGGGAATATGAACAAGGGATCCCTGCACGGAGAAGTTCCGGCCACTCATCTTCACCGCATAACTCGGATTGTACTTTTCGCGGAAAACCTGCAGACTTTTGGCCCTTCGTGTATGCATCCCAGATTTTACTTCGATTGGGACTACAGAATCATTGGATAGGAGGAGAAACTCAATTTCTGAGGTCTTCCCCTTCCAGGTATACAATTCTTTCTCCCCCGCCGCCTTAAGCTGGGAAGCCACAAAACTCTCGGCAAGGTACCCCTTATAGCTGCCATACGACATCTGTAAAATAAGATTCGCCGATAGACCGAGCATGTGGTGCAAGAGTCCGATGTCGAAAAGGTACAGCTTGAACATGCTCTCACGGCTGTGAGCCCCTAAAGGTATTTGCGGAGAATCGATAATTTGAGAGTCGTAGACAAGCCCCGTCGCCTTGAGCCAGTCGATAGGTCCTGCAACATCACGGTAACGACTGGCCTGAGGAATAACACCCTTAAAGGTAAAGCGGCTCACATTACCATCAATTTCTTTCGACAACTGTATCGGAACCTGTTCGAAAACACGGTGGATATGGTTGGCATTTACCGTACCGGAATACTTGGCAAAATCACTCCGATACCCCATAAGAAGATTTGATTGTATAGCATGCATTGCGTCTTTTGTTTCCGCATTCAATGCCCCTGCGGCATCTTCTACAAGACTTCGCACAGCTTCGGGCATACCCCCGGTAAAATAGTAGAGGAGAAGGGTCTGCCATAATTGTTGATGTACATATTCAGGCAAAGGAGATGGGTTATAGATGAATGATTGATAAAACTCGTGTATCTTTTTGTTATAGGCAAGAAGAAACTCTGAAAAAGACATAGGGTATAGCGTAAAGATCTGTACCTTGCCCACGGGAAAGGCTTCGGTGTTGACGAGAAGCCCCATAAACGATCCCGCGCAACATACAGCGAGCTCAGGTCGCTGCTCATAAAAGTATTTGAGGCTGGTCATCGCCCTAGGACACTCCTGCAATTCATCGAATATGAGGAGATCCGATGCACTATCGATATGTGTATCCAGATAGAGTTCGATAAGAGGAATCAGTGTTTCCGGTGTGAGTGCTCCGTTAAACAGGGCAACAGCATTGGGATCCTGTTCAAAGTTGATATAGTGGTATGCAGAAAAATTTTTTCTACCGAATTCCGTAAGAAGATGGGTCTTCCCGGTCTGTCGTGCTCCATAGAGCAACAAGGGTTTTCTACTGCTATTGTCCCGCCATTGGCTAAGCATAGGGTATAAATGGCGCTTCATATGAAAAATGATAGCATCTAATCAGTATTAGGTCAAAAGAAATGTCATATTCTACGTTTTTCACTAGGTTATAATATCTAATTTTACACTTTTTACCGGTTAAAAGAGTATATTCGATTGTTCAGTCATATCAAAGGCTTAAGAGAGCTCGATGCACATCGCCGGGAGCTTCCCTTACCGCTGCACCGCCGTGCTCTCGGCGTAGCTTGAAAGCGCCTCCCGGATCTCCACCCGACCTTCGAGCAGGGGGACGAGATAGCGCCGGCTGAAGCCCTTGTAGAAGCGGACTTGATCGAGGGCGCTGTTACGCCTGCGGGCCTCGGCGGCCACGGGCGCGTAGAACTCGCGGTACCATCGTGGGGTCAGCTCCTGGATATACGGAGCCCTTCCGTACTCCTTCTTTAGGGCGGGGGCGTAGTGGTAGATGAGCCGGCGGTAGAGGAAGCCGAAGAATCCCTCCACCCTCGGCAGGGGGCGAAAGTCCGGGACCAGCTCTTCGATTTGACTGATCCCGGCAAAACGGCGATACTCCTCGTCGGGGCTCATGAGCACCGAACCGGCAATGGAAAGTATAAACTGCAGTGCGGCGCGCAAGAGCCGCTTACGGCGCCCGCGACGCAGGAGCAGGGCGTAGATCTCCCCGAGCCACATGCTGTCGGGATATTCGAAACTGTTCCAGAGACGAATCATGTCGACGAAGATATCGGTCTCCCTCTTTCCCGGGAACAGGTAGGCAAGGGAGTTGCACCGAATGTACTCGATGCTGTTGCGGTAGAGGTTCTCGTACCATATGTTCAGCTGCTCGTGTATCGATTCCGGTTCTCTATCGAAGCGGCGAATGAACCATGCGCGGTTGTACTCGCAAATCTCTTTCTCCAGCCACCGCCAGGTTTCGGGGCAGGCAACGTAGAACTCTCCCTCTCCGAGAACGTCGAAGGCCCCCGTACTCTGATGAAAACGGTCCTTCTCCCTCATGAGGGGCAGATAATTCCAGTCCATCCCTTCGGGCAGGCTGTAGGGGAGAGGATAGCTACTGATTTCCGCCGTGAGGAAGTCGATCCCGAGCGCCTTTGCCGTCGAAACCCGATGGTGGCCGTCCCGGACAAAATACCTTTCGCCGAGCTCTATCAGTCTGATCGCATCGTTGAGCTCTCCGCGGGAGAGAAGCAGGTACACGGCAATCCAGCGCTGCTCGAAGCTCCTGTTCAGCGGATGAAAATCCCGGGAAAAATCATCACTCCGGTTCTCCGTTCCGACAATCCGTTCGACCTCCACCTCCCGCACTCCCAGATAGGTCTCGCTGCCGGCCGAAAGACTCGAAAGGACCTGAGAGAGGGGCAGCAGGCGATTGTCCTTTCCTCTGATTCTCTCGAGCAGACCGGTATCCCGTTTTCCGGCCTTAAGAGAATCGTTGAATGCATTTCGGGCGGCATGGTCGTCGATGCTGAGTTTCATGGATCCAGTATAGAGCTTGTGGGCGGAAGGAGTAAAGCAAGAGATTCTAGTTGTACAAGGGGGGAAGTGGATGGGTCCTACTCATCACCAAGATACGGGTTTTCGAATATTCGTACCTGGAATCCTATGAGAGAGCTGATGTATTTTAAAAGTCTGAGTTCTTATCGGTTTGTAGAAATCAGCGTATTGTGCCAACTGGACGGAAGTCCTTCTCTTTGGTGCACCTGGAGTTACTATGCCAATACTGACATTGTGCTGTAATTTGATTAGCCGAAGCTATTCCGCAAGATCTGAGTCATTAGAGACTATGATTGCACATTCATATGAGTCCGTCCATGAATCATTGAGAAGATGAACTGCTAGATTTACATCCGAACCCTTCTCTTCATTTTTCCATACCTGAATTGATCGAGGAGGGGGATTCGCATTTTCCACCTTAACCTTGTGACGCAAAAAGTGACCATAGTGGATTTCTACTTCTGGGCAAGTTTTCCGAAGAGCCCTTAGATAGGCATCCTGACGCTGTTGTACGCCAGGATCATGTGATGTCGGCTCCACCCGAGCAGTAAAATACTTAATAGTGTGAATTTCGTTTTGTTTATTGAACAAGTCCTCAAAAAGAGTCTGTAAGTTAAGCCATTTGTATGGTGAGCTTCTTAATAAACCATAATAAAAGTTGAACCCATCGATATATACATTTGTGCGATGTCTCTTTTTCATAATATAAAAAGCAGGGACCTCCTAAGAGGTCCCGCGCCTGGTTGCAGAGCAATCAGGGAAGTAGTTAAAAATAATATATATTCTGGTGTTTGGTTTAGTCAAGTGAAATTCCTTACATTGATGGACAGGGTGGAATCGGACAACCGAATATCCGTGGAAGGCCCCGCCGAGCTTCAAGAGCAGAGTAGTATACGTGCTCCCAGGCACCACCAGCATACTTCCGCTCCAGAGCATGTCCGCCTCCCCCGGGCGCCAAGCGGCAAAGAGCGTAGGCAACGGAATAGGGAACTGTGTCCATACAATTGTCTCCAGACCGAAATACCAGGAATCCCAGAACCTCCGGGCGGCCCCGATATAGGAAAGCGATCTGCTTGGACCCGTTCCTGAAGCCTCGGAGTAGTTAATCGGGTCGAGCCAGCCGACCGAGAGGGGAAATATCCATCGCGGGCGTATCTCCAGGCGCCACTCCTCTATTCCCTCGAGCCAGGCCTCCTTTATTTCGGCAAAACGCCTGCGCCGTTCGGCCAAAGCGGGGCTGTAGTCTATATTCTCCAGAAGCCCCTCCGCCTCTTCGAAGAGCTCCAGCTCGCGTACCTCCCCCGCGGAAATCTCCACCTCTTTTTCGAATACCGACACCTCTCCGAGCATGCGCTCCTGGTTTATCTCCACCTCCCGTCTGCCGATCAGCACCCGCTCGACGGCCTCGACGTTCTC
>CAYFVU010000005.1:0-4615 GCA_964346645.1 uncultured Spirochaetaceae bacterium
GCCCCGGTCCCAACTTACGCTTCCGCACCGACTCCGACCTCAAACCCGGCGCCGGCCCCTTCCCTCGACTCTACCCCCTCCTCCGGCTCTCACACCGGTCGCGAGGTTCCCGCATCCACGGCATCTCGCCCACATCAGAGCAAAGAGAGAGGTAAATCCTCCCCTTCACTGCTCGGGGCGCTCTTCTGGGCCGTGTTGATCATAGTGGTCTTCACGAATCTCTTTCCCCGTCTCGAGGAGTGGTCCGGCAGCCGCAGGCGGCCTGCTCCTGCCCCGGATGAGGGCGAGAGAATCTCGCTCTCCGATCAGGAGTATTCGGAAACGCGACCGGATCCTCCCCGCAAGAAGTGGACCTACCGCGGCTACACCCTCGTCCGTTCATCAACTGGAATGGTAAATGTGACCGAGCTCGATATGCAGGCGCGAAGCGGGCGTACCTTGCACTACCTCATAAACAGCGTACACTTCGTCGAAGAGACGGGGATAGACGACGGCGCGCTTCTCAAGAGGTATGCCGAGGCGGACCGCGACGGCAACGGCCACCTCAGCTGGCCTGAGGTGAGTGAGTTTCAGCGGAAAACCGCCCGCAGCTTTCACTACCGGCACAACAATGTCGCCCTTCCGCCGGACGAGTTCCTCAGCCGGGGCGGAGGGGACTGCGAGGACTTCGCCATCTACACCTGCGGGATGCTGCGCTTCTGGGGATGGAACTGCAAGGTCGCCGGGTACTATCCGCCTGAAGGAGGAGTAGGCCACGCAATTACCCTGGTGTGGTCATCTAGGCCGATCGAGGGCTACGGCTACTTCAAATACGGGGAGGGCTCGTATGCCGGAGGAGACAAGGTGCGCCCCGGCTACTGGATACCGATAGACTACGAAGCCGTAGGAGGCATTACCGATGCAATGGAGGAGAACTGGCGGCTCTGGGAGCTCTCCGACTCGGAGACCCTCTACTGGCGGAAGATGTGAAGGTACCGGCGTGTCGGTGCGACACGGCACTCTACACTGCATCACGGTGCAAGGGTTCGGCTGCAGGGTACAGCTTATGAGGAGCGGTGATATAAAAAAACTTGTGTCGAGACAAATTTTGTTATATCCTTTGAGCATGAAACCGCAGGCTTTGTGCGCGTGGCTCGGCAAGACGGATATCCGGGCATCGAAATGGGATGCGGAGGTCGGCAGAGGGCCGATCCTCCAGGCCCTCGACGAGGGAGGCTATGCGGCCCTTACGCTCCTGTCCAACTACTCCGAGGAGGAGAGCACGGGCTACCGGCGATGGCTCGCCCAGCAGCTTCCCGGTCTCGAGCTCGAGCTGCGTCTCATAACCCTGAGCTCGCCGACCGATTTCGCCGAGATCTACGAGGCCGCAGTGGAGATGCTCGGCGAGTTTACCTCCGCTCATCCCGACTACGAACTGACCTTCCACCTGAGTCCGGGCACGCCGGCGATGGCCGCCACCTGGATACTCATCGCCAGCGGCAAGTACACGGCCTACCTCGTGGAGACGAGCCGAGAGAAGGGGGTGCAGAAGATCCGTCTGCCCTTCGAGATCCTCGCCGAATACCACCCGCGCTACGGAAGGCGCATAGACTCGCAGATCATCGGCATATCCGACGAGATGCTGCCGGTGACGCCGGAGTTCGACCGCATCATCCACGACTCGGAGGTCATGACACGTACGGTCAACATGTCCCGGCGAATCTCCTTCTTCGATGTACCGGTGCTCCTCCTCGGGGAATCCGGCACGGGCAAGGAGCTCTTCGCGCGGGCGATCCACGGCAGCTCGCAGCGGGCCGACGGACCGTTCGTCTCGGTGAACTGCGGGGCTCTCCCCGAGGGGCTCGTGGAGTCGGAGCTATTCGGCTACGAGAAGGGCGCCTTCACCGGCGCGAGCGCCGAGAAGAAGGGCTACCTCGAGAGCGCCGACGGGGGGACCCTCTTTCTCGACGAGATCGGCGAGCTGCCCCTCCACGTGCAGGTCCTCCTCCTGCGCGTCCTACAGGACGGCAGCTTTCAGCGCATCGGCAGCACCAAACGCAGGACCAGCGACTTCCGCCTCATAAGCGCCACCAACCGTCCGCTCCTAGAGGCCGCCCCCTTCCGCGACGACCTCTTTCACCGCATCGCGGTGGGAGTGATCAAGCTGCCGCCGCTTCGCGAGCGCGAGAACGACCTGCAGCGCCTCACCGACCACTTCCTGCAGAAGCTCAACGACGAGTTCTCCTCTGTCGAAGGCTTCAGGAGAAAGTCCCTGAGCGTGGAAGCGCGAAAGCTCATCGGCTCCTACTCCTGGCCGGGCAACGTCCGGGAGTTGATCAACACGCTCACCCGCGCCTGTCTCTGGTGCGCCGGCGATACGATCGACGGAGAGGTGATCGAGCAGTCGCTCGTACGGCGCGAGCTGGGCGGGGCAGGAGCGGCAGCGACCGAAGACTCGGAAGCCCGGGCGGCCGAATATGAGCGGCGAGTCATCCTCGACCGCCCTCTCGGCGACGGTTTCGACCTGGAAGAGCTGGTCGAGGAGGTAAAGCGCCACTACCTTCGCCGCGCAATGGAGGAGGCCGACGGCAGCAAGGTAGAGGCGACGAGGCTCCTCGGCCTGTCGAACTACCAGACCCTCAGCAACTGGCTCGATCGCTACGGGGTCGAGTATTCGGATGAGTGATCCGCAACACCTCCAGACATAGTCGCCGAAAAGCCCTGAAAAGAACGCTCAAGGTGGTGATCGAACGGTTCAACCTCACCCATGCCTACCTCAAGAGATACTTCAAAAACCAGTACGGCTTCGATGTGAAAAATATACGCTGAAGCCGACAGGCGCTGCACTGCTGAAGGCTATCGGCTAAAGGCCATCGGCTGAAGACTCTCGCGCCGGCTTCGATCCGGGCCCGCCCCCCATACGAACTCCACAAGCGCACAAAAAACCCGCCTCCGCACGCCGGACACATCGGCGCAGGGAAGGCGGGCTCTCGAGCCACCTGTCAGATTCGAACTGACGACCCCGAGATTACAAGTCACGTGCTCTGGCCAGCTGAGCTAAGGTGGCTAATCAAACTTACGGCGCACATATCTCTACACGGAAAGGGGCCTTTTGTCAAGCTACCGCACGAAGAAGAGCGCCCCTCTTATCTCCTCGTGATCAGGATCTACTACCAGGGGAAAGGTGATTCGCCAGTGAGTGCCATCTTTTTGCCGCAGATCGAAGCTGCCGTTCAGCTGATGCGCGAGGCTGGTGATCAGCTGCACCCCGAGCGACTCCTCGTCCCTTACATCTATATCGCCCTCCCTGCCGAGGCCGTTGTCCTCCACGAGGAGCACGAGTCTCCCCTCCTTTTCGTAGACCAGGAGCCTCAGCTCACCTCCGCCTCCTTCCGGAAAGTCGTGCGCGCGGACATTGTGCACGAGCTCGTTCACGATGAGCCCGAAAGGGATGGCCCCCTCTATGCTGGTCTCGATCTTCGCTTCGATCGAGAGCTCGGGGCGTATGTCCGCCTCTTCCAGCTCCAGCAACTGCGTCGAGAGAAAATCTTTGAGGTAGTCGTGGAGATTGATGCTCAAGAGGTTCTGCGATTGATGGAGATACTCGTGGGCGGTCGAGAGGGCATGGATTCTTCGGATGCTCTTGTTGACCGCCGCAAGGGCGATAGGATCTTCGATGGAGGAGTGCTCGAGATTCAGGAGGCTGGTGATGAGCTGCATGTTGTTCTTCGTGCGATGATGGACCTCTCGAAGAAGGGTCTCCTTCTCCTCGAGAGCATGTTGTAGATTTTCCTCCATCTTCTTGCGTTTCGAAATATCACGGATGAAGGCCTGTATCAGTGTACTTTCCTCGAACTCTATACTGCTCAGGCTTATCTCAGTGACGAAGGGTTTTCCCTCACTCGTGAGGTGGATCCACTCGAAGAGCTGCGGAGAACCGCTTATGCAGAGGCCGATGTACTGCTCGGCGAGCTCATGCGACTTTGAACCATCCGGCTGCACCTCCGGAGAGAGTTCGTAGGGAGTTCGTCCGAGGAGCTCTCTCTTCGACATGCCGAACATATCCGCCGCACGGTTGTTGCAGTCCGCAATCCGATTCTGATTAATGATGAAGATGCCGTCGTTTGCATTGTTGAAGAGAACCGAGTAGTGCCGTTCAACCGAGGAGAGCTTTCGTCCCTTATCCCGCACCTCCTCCTGCAGCTCGACCTCACGTTTCAACTGCACGTACTTTTCCCTGTAGAGGCGGTAGATGCGGTAGGTGTACAGACCTGCAATGACCACGATGGCAAGCAGCAGGAGGTTTATAGAGCGGCGTAAATAGGTAATTGTCGGGGGAACCGAGAAGATAGACTCGGAAGGTGTGGCCATGAAGAGGTGGAAATAGTCATCCCCGAGCCGCACCCTGCTCCATGCGGCGAAGTACCGGGAACCTTTTAGTTCGAATACCGATTTGCCGGCTTCCTCAGCGCTAAGATCCCGCGTCGAGACTCCGGGAAAAACCTCAGGGAGTTGCGCATTCAAGTGTTCGGGCTCGTCGCTCCACACGATTTTACCCTCGCCGTTGCAGATGCACAAATCGTAGTGCTGCTCCGCTGCGCCGGTCTTCAGATAGCTCTTTGCGTACAAGCCCAGG
>CAYFVU010000005.1:4715-10610 GCA_964346645.1 uncultured Spirochaetaceae bacterium
GGGAACCTTCGAGATGTAGGTCTCGCTCACCCCTTCCCTTCCGTGCGGTCCCCGTCGCTCCCGCGACGGTCCTGCAAATCCGGACGCAGCTTCTCGGCCCCCTGTAGGTATACCGGCCGGAGCTCCCGACCCTCCTCCGTTTCGGCGGTCAACAGCACCCGGACCACATGTGCCATCGAAGCTTCGAACGGGGGCTCGAGGCTGCAGAAGAGCGGTGTCGAGGCATAGCCGAGCCGCCGGAAAGCCGTGGCGGGATTCGCCGCGCTGAGGTCCCCGGTGACGGTGAACTGCACGGAGATTATATCTCCTTCGGTAAGACCGTTGATGCTCAACATCTCCTGCATCAATTTCTCGGTTCCTTCGATTATCTCTTCTGCGCGGTTCCTGCCGATGGCGACCGCTCCTCGTACCGCCTGAACCCGTTTCACCTCTGCCTCCTCTACCAGAAAAACCAGCTGAACATGATATTGATAAGTGTGAGCATGCCTGCGCCGTATACGAAGGCGGCTGCCGCCCTCAGCGGAGCCGCGTATCCTCCGCCTCCGCGTGCGAGGCGGACAACGGAGAAGACCCCGTAGTAGAGATCGGTAACGCAGAGCACAAAGAGATTCCACTCGAGTATCCTCAACAACAACAGAAGGGTGTCGTCGAGAAAGCCCTGCACGTTCCCCATCACGTAGAGAAAGAGCACGATCAAGGATACGAAGAGGAGATAGAGCGTAGTATTTCCGGCTATTCGGGCCAAGTCCTTCCTCTACTCGATGAGCACATCTGAAATTAATAGTATCAGTGTGCCCGACTTATGACAATAAGAACTCGAATACACTCTACGGTTGCGCACGGGCGGGGTCTCATCGTACAATAAAGGTACGTGAACACAGATATGCGCACATGTACGGTGGAAGAGGTCGAACGCCTCGTTGCAGCCATAAATGGCGAACTCATCGACGAAGCACAGAAGAGCCGTGCCGATCTCTCCCCGATCGAGACAGGAATGACCCCGAAGCTCCCGGTCCTCACCGGCCTAAAGGCGGTCCTCTTCGACATCTACGGGACCCTCCTGATATCGGCAGCCGGTGAGGTAGGCAGCGCCATAGAGGAGACACCCCCTGCATCCGCCGACGAGACGAACGAGACGCGGGTATTTGCCGGGGTGCTGAAGGAGACGGGGCTGAGCCCGGCTCCGAGGGCCGGCCGCCGGGCTCAGCAGCTCTACTACGACGGCATTCAGCAGATCCACGAGCTGCTGAAGAGCCGCGGTGTGGCCCATCCCGAGGTCAACATCGTCGATGTCTGGCTCCGCATGCTCGAAAAGCTCATAGAGGAGGGCTTGATCCGAGATCTTCACGAGCTTCCGACCGCGGCGGTCAGAGCCGCCTTCCGCTTCGAGATCAGCGCCAACGTCGTCTGCCCCATGCCCGGAGCCGCAGAGATAGTGCAGGAGCTCGCCGGGCGAGGCCTCACACTCGGCATCGTCTCCAATGCCCAGTTCTACACCCCCCTCGTCATCGAGGCGCTGCTCGGTGCTCCGGTCGAGAAAATCGGATTCGCCGATACTCTCTGCGTGTGGTCCTGGAAGCTGCTGGAGGCGAAACCGTCTTTGCGTCTCTTCGAGCAGGCACTCGAGAGGCTCCGCGATACATACGGAATCACGGCGGACGAGGTTCTCTACGTAGGCAACGACATGCGCAACGATATTCGCCCGTCGAAAGAGCTCGGCTGTGCGACGGCGCTCTTCGCCGGAGACAGGCGCTCGCTCAGACTCCGCCCGGACGAAGCTTCAGGGAGACGGACGGAACCGGATGCGACGATCACCCATCTCGAGCAGTTATCGCAGGTCGTGCCGGGGCGGCGCAGCGAAGATGCATGAGGAATGCATGGGACGGGCACGGCTGTAAAGTGCCGGCCTGTTGTGATATGATCTGATACGATTGTCTGAAGGAGCACCATATGAAGGCGAAATTCTTTCTCGTACTTATACTCCTCATCGCGGTGGGCGGTACCGGTTTCTACTTCGGCTGGATCCAGTTCCAACTGCCGGCACACACCTACGGAGTAATCTATACCAAGACCGGCGGCTGGGACAGCCGAGCGGTCGAACCCGGAACCTTCAACTGGCGGTGGGAGCGCCTCATTCCCACGAACATGACGCTCTACCGCATACCGCTGAGGCCTCAAACGGTGGATGTGTCGCAGGAGGGGACCCTTCCCTCGGGAGATGTCTATGCCTCTGTGCTCGAGAACAAAGGCGATTTCACCTACTCCCTCGAGTTCTCTCTCAGCTATCAGCTGAAAAAGGAGCTTCTTCCCGAGCTCGTGCAGGAAAAGGGTCTGGAGCCGGAGAAACTCGACTCCTGGTACGAGGGGCTCAACAGGCAGATCATGGCCTCGGTTACTGAAATCGTAGAGGACGAGGCGGAGGCGGTCGACGAGTCGGATTCCGCCGATCTCGCCTTCGGCAAGCTGGAGGAGACGCTGCTCGCCGGTCTATCTGAGGATTTTACCTACGTCGACTTTGAGGCCGTTCAACCGAAAAAAATAGACGTCCCCGACCCGGACCTCTACCGTTCGGCAAAGGAGTACTACTTGGGCGTGCTCGAGAAGCGCGAGCAGATCGAGCGCGAGACATTGGAGCAGGAGCGCTCCTGGATGGTGAGCGAGGAGTCAAGACTGCAGGTACTCGAGAGGTACGGCAAGCTCTTTACCGACTACCCGGGGCTCGTCCGTTACTTCGCGCTGCAGGAGAGCGAGGAGTTCAAGGATCTGCTTCCTCCGGTCGACCTCCTGAAGTCCGAGTCCGGCGGAGCCGAGCAGTCGAGCACCGAAAACACCGGCGAGACAGAAAACCAGTAGGGCTTTTATTTGGAATACTTCTTCAACTTTCAGAAAATGGCGTACATGAAAAAACCAAAACCCGAGGGCTGCATACTCTGCCTCATAGGCGGAGGCTCGAGCGAGGTGGAGTCGCTCACGGTGTGGGAGAACGAGCGTTTTCTCGTGACGGTTAACCTCTACCCCTATAACCCCGCGCACCTGATGATCGCCCCGAAGCGGCACGTTACCGACGTACGAGAGCTCACCATGCGCGAAGAGTCGGAGCTGGTCATGCTCAGGCGTTACATCCTCAACATTCTCGACAGTATCTACTCCCCCTCGGCCTACAACATCGGCTACAACATGGGGCTGGAAGGGGGAGCCTCCATCGAACACCTCCACCTCCACATCATACCGCGATACCCCCGGGAGCTCGGCATCGCCGACCTCATCGCCGGGAAACGGGTGCTGGTCGAGGACCCGAAGACCACCCAGGAGAAGATCATCCGAGAGATTCGTCGGAGCCCTTCTCCGCTCTAATCTTCGCGAACTGATTGAGCATCTGCTGCAGGGTGGAGATCCGGTCTATGGTCTCTTGCAGCTTGTCTTTCAGTGTGGTCGGCCGGCCCTTGAAGAGGTACTTTCTCCCCATTGCATCCTGTATCTGCCTCTCTCGCGCCGTAATCAGCTCCTTGAAGACCCTCTTCAGCCCTTCGATGGCCTGCGACCCCCGCTCGATCAGCTCCTTCGCCTCCCTGTCCTTCTTTACCACCAGAGATCGATAGAGCCGCTTCTGCTCGGAGTCGATGCTGTTCTGAAAGCGGAGTCGATTGAACATCTTACCCTCCTCCTGCTCTTCGGAGAGCGAATCGTCGAGAACCACGATCTTGTCCGCCACATCCTCCGCAGAGGCGGCGTGCTGCACGATCCGATCTCTAGTGATCCTGTCCTGCTGCGGGATTATCTGCTCGCAGATCTGGATAAGCCGCTGCACCTCGTTCTTGTAGAAGAGGATGAGGTAGTTGTACATGACGAAGAGGGCGTTGTGGTAGCTGAAGGAGGGGATCCCCATCTGATTGTAGTCGATGGAGGAGTAGATGCGGTAGTGATGGAGCTCCTTGAGTATATGCCCTTCGAAGAGCGTCTCGCGCTCCTCTTGCAGCGCATGTTCGATTATCATCCCCATGTGCTCCTCGAGTTCGATGCGGAGGCTCAGCTTCTTGATGGAGCGGTAGAAGGAGACGACGTCGAATTTGGGCATGTAGACGATGAGTCGATAGTAGGGGTCCTCCCGAAACAGTCGGATAATCTCGGGAAGGGGAAGGTCTCTCATGGTCTCGCGCACCTTCTCGGATAGCCTCCTCATGTCGTCGATCAGCTGCTCCGATCTCGACTTTCCCATTCCCTCGCGCACATCGCCATGATTGTCGCTCTGGTCCAGCACTGCAGCGAAGACATCTCCCACCCAGCTCTTGGTCAGCTGATGCGCCACGTCGGCCTTCGAGGCGTTGTAGAGGGCGTAGTAGAGGTCCTCCAGCTCTTCGAGGGCGGCCACGACGGAGGTGGATTGAAAGAGGGGCGGTCTTTCGGGCTCGTCCGTACGGAGGGTGCCGTGGAAGGCGGAGAAGAAGGAGCGGTAGGGAAAGAGCACGAGGTCCTTCATGAAGTAGAGCGGCTTCAGCACATCCTCCACCACCTTGAAGCTCTTTGCGGGAATAGAATCGATGTAGGAATCCACCTTCTTCTCGAGCTCATTGAAGAGGTCTTCTTTGCTGCCCCGCTTCTTGTACTCCTTCACGATCTCCTCGAAGGGGAAGAATGAGAAGAGGTTCTCCTCCTCGTTTTTCAACTCGGAGTCGACGAGACGGTAGAAGAACTCCTGCAGCTGCATCGATCCCTCGGGATCCTGCCACACCGAGGTAAAGAACTCCTGTAGCGGGAGAGTGGTCAGGTAGAGAGAGAAGACCTTCTCCGGACACTTCGGCTTGAGCGATCGGGTCTCGAAACCTACCATGCCCTGAGCTCTCTTCTGGATGCGCCCCCGCAGCTCCTTCATCTTGTGCCGGTAGAAGAGCTCTTCGGTGCTTTTTCCCGTAAATATTCCCATGAAGAAGAAGATGATGCTGCGAAAGGGGGGGAGCTTGCGAAGGTCGCGCTTGAGCCTCACGTTCCGCTCCTCATCGTCGGTCTCCTGGCGGACGACTCGGCTCTCCTTCTGCTCCTCGAAATTGAGGCTGCGCCTGATCTTGCTGAGGAATTCCTTTCGCTCTCGCTCCGAGAGGTTCTCGGCGAGAGAATCGAATACCGAGCCTTCACTACTCCTCTGCTCCACCACTCACTCCTTCCCCGCCGTACAGACCTCGGAGGAACAGACGAGGATCGCCCGTCCCTCTACCGGCTCTATGGCGAGTGTCTCCGAAACTACCAGATTGCTGATCCCCGCATCTCCCCGCTCCCAGACGAGCTCGTCGAGGGGCCACTTCAAGCCGCGGCTCTTCAGTCTGCAGCGTCCCTTCCCCGCGGGAAAGAGCGAAACCGTCGAACCCTCCAGTCCGGAGAACTCCTTCGGCTCGTCGATCGATATCACCAGATCGCTGCCGCCGTACCACCGGTCGGGGCGCATCTCTCTGTCGAAGAGTATGACCAGACCGAGCAGATGGTCGAGCCGTCCCCCTCCGCCTCCGATGAGAATGATGTGCTCGGCCCCCAACTCACGAAGCCTCCTCAGCCCTATTTCCGTGTCCGTCTCCTCTTTTTCTGACGAGGTAAACTCCACCTCGGTTTTTACCTCGTGTCCCTGCCGTGCGGCGAGTCCCTCGATCTCACTCGCATAACGCGTCGAGTCCATGTCGCCTACCAGCAGATCCGGCACGATGCCGAGCTCGTAGAGGTAGTCGAAACCGGAATCGGCCGCCCCCACGATGTCGACCCCGCGTACGAGGCGGGCAATAGTTTCCGGTTGCGGCGCATCTCCTCCGATACACAGTGCTGCTTTCATAGCTCGGTTCCTCTCCCCGACCGGAGGACTCGTCCGGCTCTACCCGCCGCACGGCAGCCGCACAGCAACCACACAGCAGCCGC
>CAYFVU010000005.1:10710-14031 GCA_964346645.1 uncultured Spirochaetaceae bacterium
CACAGCAGCCGCCGAAAAGCACTCCGGTTGTCTTCCAGCGGATTTTAGTGTATAACGTACTATACTTTCACACAACCATTTTACTATCCGAACTCAGAAGGAGCAGCGATAATGGAACAATACGAGAAGAGACTCGAACGGATCGGCGTATCCATTCCCCGTATTTTAATGCCCGAGGAGGGAACCGACATGCACAAGTGGGCGGTTGTCGCCTGCGACCAGTACACCTCCGAACCGGAGTACTGGAAGAGTGTCGAAGAGTACGTCGGCTCTGCCCCCTCTACCCTCAAGCTCATTTTCCCCGAGGTATATCTCGAGGATAGTGACTACGAGGAGAGGATCCGGAAGATCGGCGAGCAGATGCAGGAGTACCTGGACAAGGGGATACTGAATGAGCACGAGCCCGCCTTTTTTCTGGTAGAGCGCTCTACCCCGGACTCTCCGAATAGGTGGGGACTGATGGCTGCCCTCGACCTCGAGAAGTACGACTACTCCAAGGGTTCGAAGACGCCGATCAGGGCCACCGAAGGAACCATCGAGGAGCGCATTCCGCCGAGGAAGAAGATCCGCGAGAAGGCGCCGATCGAGCTCCCGCACATCATGGTCCTCATCGACGACGAGAAGAGGAGCGTAATCGAGCCTCTCGCAGAAAAGGCCGAGAGTTTCGAGAAGGTCTACGACTTCTACCTGATGAAGAACGGCGGCCACATTACCGGCTACAAGGTCGGCGACGAGACGAGCCTCGAGCAGATTGCTTCGGCCCTCGAGTCCCTTGCAGATCCGAAACGCTTCGCCGAAAAGCACGGCAACGAAGACGTGCTCCTCTTCGCCATGGGCGACGGAAACCACTCCCTCGCCACTGCAAAGGCCGTGTGGGAAGATATCAAGCACGAGAGGGGAACGTCCGACGAAGTGATGCGCCACCCCGCCCGCTGGGCGCTCGTAGAGATCGAGAACATCTACGACGAGGGGCTCATCTTCGAGCCTATCCACCGCGTCGTGTTCGGAAGCGATTTCGAGTCCTTCAGCTCCGAGCTGGAGAAGATCTCGCAGATCGAATTCAAGGAGCTCGGCTCGGTAAAAGAGGTAAATGAGCTGGTGCGCAACGAGTCCGGCAAGAGCGAAGTACAGTACATCGGCTATCTCGATGCGAAGCGCAAAGGTGTCTTCGAGGTAAAGAAGCCCGAGTCCACCATAGCCGCCGGAACCGCGCAGCAGGTAATCGACAGCCTCATCAAGAGTGGATCGAAGACCTCCGTCGACTACATTCACGGCGAGGAGGCGACCGAAACCATCGGCTCGAGAGAGGGCAACTTCGGCCTCATCCTTCCGCCGATGGACAAACAGGACTTCTTCCGCACCGTCATCAACGACGGCGCTCTGCCGAGAAAGACCTTCTCCATGGGCGAAGCCCACGAGAAGCGCTACTACGTGGAGGCGAGAAAGATCGTGCTGTAGAGGAACTGCAAAAGAATTCCATAATTTATTTAATACTTATTATCAAGCTGTATACTATTTAATACATTTATCTCTAAAAAAGAGCCGGAGTCGCAGTTCCGGCTCTTTTTTTGTTGTGACCTAATAAGTATTTGTTCACAAATGTATACAGCTTGACACTAAATATGAAGGCTATTCGCTTTGTTTGTAGCGAATCCCGATAAAGGTGATCACTCCCACGAGAATCGCGACGATCCTGAAGACCGTTGGATCTACCTCCAGAGGCTCGTACTCACCCACAGATCTTCCCACGAGGTAGAAGGGGCGATCGTACTCATATCCCTCCACGTACAGCTTCGTCTCGTTTTCCCGGTAGTAGCCGAGGGAACGCGCCGCCAATTCTATCGCTTTGCGGTCGTCGGTGAACCGGTCGAATCTTCCATCCAGACGAGCATGGATCTCCTTCAGTCGCTTCTCGTTTTCCTCCAGACGCTCCTTGTAATTCTCCAATCTTTCGTATGCGAGGATGCCCTTCTCTCCCCAGATGAAGGTCTGAATAGTGAGGGCCATGAATGCTGCATAGAGTGCCAACAGTAGTGATGCGCCGCGTCTCATATTTGCTTTTACGGCCCGAAGAGGCTCGAGCTTGAATGAAAGCATAAATCCAACGATTGTTATTTTCTTATCTTTCTGTTACTCTTTAAATGAAGGAGAAAATTTTTTTGCGCGGATTGGCTCAATACCTTGCCTGTGTGTTCCGAAAATAGAGTATTGATGTGTAGGTAGGAGAAGAGGATGGCTTTTGATAGTGACGTAGACGAAAAACCTCAAATGACGCAGAGTAAAGAACAGGAGCTGGAGCAGTACGGAGTTTGGGTCAAGGTCGGTCCCGAAGAGTTTACTCCCGAAGAAAGCGACAGGGGCGAAGGAGAGGAAGAGTTCGATCTGCAGGATCTGCCCCAGGAAGAAGAACTTCCCTCCGACAACGAAGAGGAGTCCTCTCATCTTACCGAAGAGGAGGAGTCTCTCCTCGGCGAACTCGAAGAACAGGATAGAGAAGAAGTCGGCGAGTCCGGCGAAGAGGATCTCGATCACATAGACTTCGACATAGAAGCCTTGGACGAACTCGACGATATAGATAGCGGTCTCGAGGATACGGTGGTAGAAGAAGAGACTTCGGCATCCGAAGAGAAGCAGCAGACGGAAGAGAAGACCTCTGCCGGCGAATCGTTGGAAACCGAAACCGATTTCGAAGCCGACATCGATGAACTCAGCCTCGACATCCCCGAAGAGGATGAGCTCTCTATAGAAACCGAAGCATCCGAGGAGGAGGCTTCGTCGACAGGCGAAGGAGAAGAGAAATCCGATCTGAGCGGACTCGATATCGACGAGAGCGATATCGAGGAACTCCAGCTCGACGATCTCGATCTAGATCTCGAGGATGAGGGATCCGAACAAGGCGGTCGGGAGACCGGCAGTGAAGAAGAGGAAACGCTCGATGAACTCTCCTTCGAAGATCTCGAGGAAGAACCGCTCGGAATGCCCGCCAAAACCGAAGAGGAGAGTTCGGAGACCACGGAAGAGTCCGAGACAGCAGAATCTCACACGCAAGAACCTTCTGAGCTCAAACAGCCGGCACAGGAGGAGAGTTCGGAAGAGTCTGCCTCTGAACTCGACATCGACGAGGACCTGCTTCTCGAGACAGAAGATCTCGATAGCGAAGAAGGAGAAAGCGAAGACTTCGAGGAAGAACTCGAGGAAATAGACGTCGACTCACTCGTCGAGGAGCCGGAAGAAGCGGAAGAGCCCGCTACCGAGCCCGCGGCAGTGGAAGCCGAAGAGGCGGAAGAGCCCGGAGAAAAAGAAGAAGCTTCCCCGGAGGAG
>CAYFVU010000005.1:14131-58806 GCA_964346645.1 uncultured Spirochaetaceae bacterium
GGAAGCCGAAGAGGCGGAAGAGCCCGGAGAAAAAGAAGAAGCTTCCCCGGAGGAGGAACTCTCCCTTATCGAGGAGGAGATCGAGGATATCGATCTCGAGGACCTCGAACAGTCGGATTTCGGCGAAGACCTGCAGGAGCTCGACGAAATACAGGACGACTCTGCCGGGTTCGAACAGAGCGAACTTACCGAGTTCGACGATCTCGGAGCCCTCGAAGAGGACCTTTCTATAGAAAACCTTTCCGAAGAATCCGAATCCTCCGAAACCGAAGAGCCGGAGCCCGTAGAGGAAATAGAACAAGAAAGCATAGCAGAGGAGAGTTCGGAACCGGTGATCGCTGGAGAAGAGACTGAGGCAAAAGCTTCGGAGCAGGCCGGCGGTGAAGGCTCTTCGGAGATTCTCGGAAAGATCGAGCAGGAGCTGCTTTCCATAAAGAGCGAGCTCTCCTCGCTCAAAGAGGAGCTGAACACCCTTCGTCGGCAACCGGAGACCTCCGCAGGCCGGGCGGAGAGCAGTGCCGCCGAAACCACCGGAGAAACATCCGGTACCGAAGAGATCTCCGATGAAGATACCGGTTTCTTCGAAGAGGACGAAGACGAGACCATAGCCCTCACCGGTGATGAGCTCGACAACATCCTCAACAGCGCGGACATCAGAGAGGAGTCCGGAAAGGCCGAGGATTACCCTGAAGAGATGACGCATTCCGAAGACTCCGAAGAAATGCATGCCGAAGGCCGCGAAGAGGAGGAAGCCGAGGAAGAAGGCGAAGAGGATGAGTTCCTGCTCGACCAGGAAGACATCCTCTCCCCCGATACCGGTGAAACGGCTCCTGCGGAAGCTGAGGAAGCCGCCGCCGAAGGAACCGCTGCAGAACCCGAAGAAGTGCAAACCGAAGAAGAGACCGAGGAGCTGGACTTGGGAGAGGGGCTCGATCTGAGCGAAATCGAATCGGCCGAAGCCCCTATCCTCGAAGAAGAGGGAGAGGATATTCCCGAGGAGACACTCGAACTCGAAGAGACCGAAGCAGAACCTTCAACCGAAGGAGAGGAACAAGAGAAAGAGGCTGAAGAAGAAGAGGCTGATTTCGACGAAGACATCCTCGATGAAATAGAAATCGACATTCCCGAAACGCTTTCCGAGATGCCCGAGGAAGGAGAAGAGGAATCCGCAGAAGAGACGAGCGGCGAAGAGAGCGAAGCCGAAGAAGAGGAGGAGCTCCCGGACGAGGAGATTCTCTTCGATGACGATCTTTTAGATCTGGGCGAACCCGCCGAAACGGCAGAGGAAGATACAGAGCAAGAAGAAACTCCGGCACCGTCGAAAGCCGCAGAGGCAGTCGATGAAACGGAGGAAGAAGCCGAGGACAGCTGGGAATCCATCGAAGAGCCCTTTTCCGCAGAGGAGCTCGAGGGACTCGACGAGTTTACCGAAGAGCCGAGCGAAGGTGACTCGGAGATGCCCGCGGAAGAAGAAACTGAGGAAGCAGTAGAACCTGCGGAAGAAGAACCCGAGGCAGCAGTAGAGACCGAGGCATCCTCCGTCGATGAAATACCCGATGAGCTCCGCACCGAGATCCGCTCGGTACTGAGTTACATGGATCAGCTGCTCGAGTCTCTCCCCGAAGACAAGATACAGGAGTTCGCGAACTCTGAGCATTTCGACGTGTACAAGAAGCTCTTTGAAGAGCTCGGTTTGAAATCGTGAAAGAGAAAGAGGTGGTCAGATCGTGACTGAGGTAGAACACAGCGGCACGAGACAGGGTGCGGGCCTGCTCAAAACCGCGGAACACATTCGAAGCGAACATCTCGAAGAGATAAAAAAAAAAGTTTCGAAGAGGAGATAGATCTCTCTTCGCATGAATCGGCAGCCGACATTTCGGAAACCGAAACCTTCGATTCCGCGACGCTCGACACGAGAATCGAGGAGCTCAAAGCTTCCGCCGAGGCACCCGTTCGCTTCTTCTCCGAGTATGTAAACGCAGCCGGGATCGAGAAGGGAGCGCTCCTGCTCTACGATTCGGAACGCGAGTTGTACGCACCGTGGGCGATCACGGGTTTTGATGTAACCACCACACACAAGCTGCGCATCCCTCTCCTCACCGTCAACGACCACTTCGCCCCACTCTCCGCCTTTCGCGGGAGCAGGGAAAAGTCTGAGTTCCTTCGAGACTACTTTTCGGTGCGCGAGTTCGACTCTATCGAAGAGCTGTTGGTCGTTCCCTTCCAACGGGACGATACGATCATAGGCCTCCTCCTCGTTGCCGACTCCCGCAGCACATACGACGAACAGGTGGATTTTCTTCTATCGAGAAACGACGAGCTCTCATCCTTCATGTACGAGTCGAGAGAGCTCTTCTATACCAAACCGTCGGGGACCGTCTACACACCCGAGCATGCCTACGAGGAAACGGAGTCGCTCATACAGAAGGCACGGAGAGAGCACAACAACCTCCTGGTAATCAAACTGGACATACAGTCACTCATCGCGCACCTTTTCTCCCAGTTAGACCGTGCAGACTCATATCGGCTCAGAAAAGACGTACTCAGCCTCATCTCCTCGATGGTGCGCGGCAGCGGAAAGGTTATCTACACCACCGACGCCCACACGATTCTCCTCATAGAGACGAAGTCCATTACTCAGGGACGACTGCTGCTCCACCAGATCTACAACAGCCTCAACGGATTCTTCTCCCTCAGCGAACCCCTCCCCTCCCTCTCCTCCAGTGAACGTGTGCTTTCGAAGGACGGAGATACTGCGAAGAGTCTGTTAGAGGGATTCGTCTGACGGGAGGGACTCCGACATGCTCCGGACCATCCCTACACGAAGCGGCTATGCCACTGTTTCGTACGAGGGAAAGTATCTCCACTCTAAGTACGACCCGTACCGGGAGGCGGAAAGATTCACCGCCGCACAGTCATTCGACGGGGTCGAGGTATGCATACTCATCGAGCCGGGCCTCGATTATCTCTCCCGCGCGGTCATGAATGCCTGTCCTCACATGCGCTGCATATCCGTCCACTGCAGCGACGCACTGCGGGGATCGGCACGAGACAAAGCTGCCGGCGGTTCCGCCTCTCACGGTAGCAAGTCCTCCAACATCAGCCCCGGAGGTTTCGAGGCCGAGTTCTATCCCTCCGACGACATCTCTCTCCACGCCTTCCTCGGCCGCCACATAGACGATGCCGAACTCGCAGCAACGAAGATTCTCGAATGGGAACCCTCCGCTTCCGCCTTCGGAGAGGCATACTCTCGTCTTCTGAATGGGGTCTACGGCTATGTACGAGAACGGAACGCGTCGCTCAACACCACGGGTCTCTTCGGCAGACGGTGGATAACCCGGCGAATCACCTCGTTTCTCGAGCTCACGGAGGTCTCCGCGCCGCAGGAGGTCGGCCGCCCGCTCATCGTTGCAGCCTCCGGGCCCTCCCTCGAGAAGAGCCTCCCTCTCATCTCCGCTCATAGAAAACACTTCAGTGTGTGGGCTTTCTCCTCCGCCCTCGCTCCCCTCGCCGCCTACGGAGTAGAGCCCGACTGCATTTTTCACAGCGATGCGGGATACTATGCCGCACTCTATCTCCGCGGTCTCGGCTCCGGATCCGCCACTCTATCCTCAAGCGAGCCGCGGCCCGCGGAGCATGGCTTCGACGCATATCCGGTATTGGCCGCGCCCCTTACCGCTTCGACGGACCACGATATATCGGCGGCGCTGCCGCGTCTTATGCTCCTGAGCGAGAGCCGGATGGAGCGTTTCCTGACCGAGGGGCTGCCGATTCCGCGCCTCGACATACCCTCCCACGGAACCGTTGCCGGTACCGCCTACTACGCCGCCTCGCAACTCGCGCGCAACGCGGTCTTCTTCGCCGGCCTCGACCTCGCCTACCTCGACACACGAGCCCATGCGGCGGGTCACGCCTTTTATCCGCTGCATCTTTCGACCGCAGATCGTATGCGTCCGCTGCACACGATCTACTTCGACCGCTCCCCCCTCGCGGCTGAGTCGCCGCCTTCGAGAAAGGGGAGTTGGCTGCAAAACTCCGCGCTCGAGACCTACTCGCGTTGGTTCGCAAACCGCTCTACCGATGCGCGCTTCTTCAGGATAGAGCCTTCCGAGGTCGAGCTCCCCCCTTTCCGGTCGGTGAGAATCGAAGAATTCGAGCGCTATGCCGGTTCACTCACAGACGAAGGCTCTGGTTCGACAGAGGACCCTGGTGGTCCTGCGGCCTCGTCTCCTCCGATTCCCGCGCCTCCGCTACACGAGAGGATCGCAAGGGCGAGGCAGTTCACCGAAAAGATACGGAGCCTGAGCGAGGAGCTCGCTGACAGTGAAAACGGCGAAGACGCCGCCGCGTACGTAGAGTCCGACCCCATGCTCTACGAATTCTCCGAGGAGTGCAACGTCTCTGCCCTCCTCCGCTTGCGACGCAGCGGGCACAGCTCAGACCTCAAGGAGTTGCTTGAATCTCTTTACTCCATGCGCAAAAAAATGGAAACTATCGTGACCGCGTATGAAACACAGTAAGCTCTTGAAGCAGAACCTCCTCGCCCTCAGCTCCGCCCACCCTTCGCTTTCGGTGGAGGTAGGGAGGGTCGAGGCCTCATCCCTGATGCAGTTCAGAGCTGCACGCAACGGCAGCCTCATACCCGTGCTGAGTTACGACGGGAGGGAATACCCTCTCCACTCGACCATAGATCCCGTGCGGGAGGGCGAGCGTTTCTACGCCTCCTCGGCTTCGGGAGGTCATCTCGTCTTTTTCGGACTCGGCGCAGGATATCACATTCGTCCCTTTCTCGAGCGAAAGGACATCTCCGGTATCCTCATCATAGATTTCGACATCACCCTTTTCCGCTCCATACTCCTCACATTCGACCTCCGGGACATCATTCTCGACCGGAGAGTCCGATTTCTCATCGATCCCAGCGAGGAGGAGATATCGGAGGAGATGCTGCACAACTATCTTCCGGCGGTAAGCGGCGATCTCAAGTTTCTTCGGCTGCGATCCCGAGTACGCACGCTCGAAGAGAAATTCGGTTCCGCAGTAGAGGCGATGCGCAGCGTACTCGACCCCCTCTCCGAAGATTATTCGGTGCAGTCCTACTTCGGCAAGCGATGGTTCTTCAACACCGTGATGAATCTAGAGATAGCGGAGAATGCGGGAAACAGACTCTCACCCCTCCGCAAGGCCCTCATCACCGCCGCAGGCCCCTCTCTCGAAACACAGATAGACACGCTTCGGGAGGAGAGGAGAAGCGGCACCATCATCGCCACAGACACCTCGCTTCCTATCCTACTCCACCACGGGATCGTCCCCGACATGGTGATCTCGATAGACTGTCAGCACATTACCTACCACCACTTCATGCAGGGGTATCCACGCGAGGTACCTCTGGTGCTCGATCTCGCTTCGCCTCGTCATCTCACCGGCATCTCCGAACAACCAGTCTTCTTTACCAGCGGTCACCCCTTCTCCAAATTCGTGAACGGAAAGTGGAGAAAGTTTCCCCACATCGATACCTCGGGGGGAAACGTATCGCATGCGGCGGTGAGTCTCGCAGATGCACTCGGCGCACAGACCATCCTCCTCTTCGGCGCCGACTTCTCCTTTCCAAAAGGAAAGAGCTATGCCCGCGGGACCTACCTCTACCCCCACTTTCGATCAAAAGAGACGCGGCTCGAACCGACCGAGACCGCCTTCTTTTCCTTCATCTTCCGTAATCCCGAAATCCTGCGAAACGAGAGTTCCGATCCGATACGTTATACTACGAAACCGATGATAAGCTACAAAAAGCGGCTCGAGGAGGCGAGCGGCCGACTGCGAGCACGTCTCGTACCCGTCGCGGGTGAAGGGGAACCACTAGAGCCCGCTGCTCCCGCAAAACGTTCCGCCGACAGCTCGATCGTCGGGACGATGTTCACCGCCGGTTCCGCATCAATGGACTGGAGGGGTTTTCTCGCCTGGTACGATTCTATTCTCAGCGAGCTTCCCGAGCCGACCGAATCACTCGCCGCCTACCGGGCCGAATTGAGCCAGGAACAGATGGACGCGGTCACGACTCTCTTTCCCGCCTCCGCCGCTATCCGGAGGGAGCAGGAGATAGAGGGCTACCAATCGACCGGCGCGAGGATACTGAGGGATGTAATCGAGTGGAGCCGCTCGGTCATTCGGCATCAACTCGCATCCGGCTCGTAGACGATGCCGGCGTAGCCCACAAAGGAGTCACCGGGATGCACATCGTGGCTGCTCGCATAGCCGATGACCCTTCCCTTCTCCACTCCCTTGTGTTCGGCGAAGGAGATCGCCGCCGCCGCGGCGCCTGATGAGCAGGCGGCCTTGTGCTCGTTGCCGATCCGCAGCACCTCCTCGGCATCCATATTCCGCATGGCTTCGACTATGGCTCCGTCGTTCTCCTCTTTCACCCAACGATATGCATCATCTCCTGTTCCCTTGGGGGTAAACCCGAAGCTCGGACCGTAGTGGGTGAGATCGGTGGAGCCGATTACTACTACCTTTTTCTCGAGCTCCTCGGCCGTCTCTGCGCAGAGTCGGCCGAGGACTCGAGCCTCCGCTCCTGCGCCGGCCCTCAGCCACACCACGTTTCGGTCGGGAAAGAGCTTTTTTACGAAGGGAAGATTTACCTCCACGGTGTTGTCTGGGACCTTGTCCGCCCCCACAGTGACGGAGTTCTCGTTTCGTGCCCGGCGGGAGAGCCGGTCGACGAACTCCTTGTCCGACATGAGAGGACCGAACGGAGTTTCGAATCCGTCCTCCTGTGCGACAAGCAGTCCTTCGCCTTTGTGCATGTGTCCGCCGACCACGATTACGGAATCGCAATCTGCACTGAGATAACGGATAGTCTTATAGGCGAGCTTTCCAGAGAAGGCCCACCCGGCGTGCGGGACCACGGCGGAGATGCCGCGCCTCTCTGCTCCTTCGGCCTCGGATCTCCACTCCTTCTCCCACTCATCGAGTATGTGCTCCGTCTCTTTTTCAGAGCTCGGATACCAACCTGCGGGAAGTGTTCGGGGTCGTACTGTGTCACTCATACGCTCCTCCTCTACCTCCTATTTTAAGATATAGCCCCGTCTCGTCTCAATCCTCCACGAGAGGGTGAAACGCCTGTAGGCCGTAATAAAAATAGTTTGTCTTTTCGCTCATTTTCTATATAATGGCGGTATGGAACAGGGGAAACTCAAGATAGTCAACACGGCAGCTCTGCTTATCCTCATCCTCCTCTGCGGCTCGGTCCTCATCGTCGGACTCGAGCGCAGCAACTCCACCCGCGAGACAGCCTTCGTCCACTTTACCTCCCTCTGGAACAGGGCAGAACGCCTCTTTCAGGAGGACGATGGGAGGAAAAACCGCGTATTCGAAGAACTGAGGCAGGATCTCAGAGATACGAGGCAGCTGCGCAGCTTCATAATCTACGACGATACCGAGCTCATATACTACGTCTACGGCCGGAGCTCCGAGGATGTACACTTCGCCACCGCAGGCGACGAAAAGTACCGCTCGACGGTTACCCTGACCAAGGATTCTCCCTTCGACATCTCTCTCAACCGCAGCGACGGCGGAGATTTTACCGCAGAGGCGGTATATACGACTTTTAGCAAGAGAGAGGTCTTCGGCATCACCCAGACCCTTCTTCTCGGACTCGTGCTGCTCGCGATCGCGCTCGTCGTTTTCATCGCCATCGCTGCGCGAGAGGAGAAGAGGGCCCGTGTCATATACGCAGGTGCACCGGCGCACGGTGAGGATCAGCAAACCGGAGACCACGACGAATCATTTACTCGCTCTACCCTTCCGAGCGAGACGAAGGATGAGGGGCTCTACTCGGAGTACAGCGGTTTCTGCCGCAAGATGTTTCTGCGTCCCCGTCTCGAGAGCGAGCTGAAGCGGGCGGCCGCCTTCGATCAAGACCTCGTCCTCTCCTTCATACGCTGTCTCGACGATTCCCGCGAGCACGTAGAGGGTGCCGCCGAGGAGGGCAGCAAGGAGCTCCACGAAAGGGCGATGTCCTTCTTTCCCTTCCAAGATCTGCTCTTCGAGTACGACAACAACACTTTCGCGGTCATTCTCCCGAACACCGATCTCGATCAGGGCATCGAACTGCTCACCAAATTTCAGCACCACCTCTTCGAGACGGAGGGCTGCTGCCAATTCGAAACCGCCGTGGGCCTGAGCTCGAGAAACGGGCGGCTCATAGACCATGAGCGTATCATTACCGAGACGAATGCCGCGCTCGAGAAGGCGGTTGAAGATCCGGAAACCAAGCTCATCGGCTTCCGTCCCGACCCAGGCAAGTACCGCTCCTTCGTGGCAAAGGGCAAGGTCTGAAGTCGCATCGGCTCCAACGCGCTCTACTCCGAGAGGGCCGTCTCTATATCGTCCAGCCCTGAGGTCAGGCCGATGAGCATCTGCTCGGGCACGGTGTAGATTCTCCCCTCGTAGCGCACGAGATAACCTCCGCCTCTTCCGCCGGGAGAGCCGTTCCCGCCTTCTGCCCCTGCGGCATCCGCCGCCCCCGCAGCCGTGCGCTCTAAGAAGAGGCAGCGCTCCCGCGTTCCGCGGCCGGTTTCCACTGCGACGGCGATTAGCGTTCTGCCGAACTGCTCTGCAAGCTCGCCGCTATTCGCATCTCCGAGGTATACGAGCCCCTCCACACGAAACAGCGAGCGCAGCGTTGAGCGGACCATCTCCTCATCCAGAACTACCTCGCCGGATCCGCCGATTACGGAGCCGTTCCAGATACCCTCTCCGGACCCGTCTTCGCTGCGCTCGAGGCGAACCGCAAAAGAGGCTCCCTCCCCCTCCTCCGCCCGGCGAAACTCCACTGCGGCGACCGAATCGTAGCTCAGCCCATCGGAGAATAGGGAGAGATCAGCCCAATGGGAGTGATCTCGACTCAACAGATTGGAAATATCCTGTCCTTCATAGATACTTTCGTCTGAGCTCCGCACGTACCTCCTCGCAGAGCCTGCGACCTCATCGCCGATCCGCAGCGTGCGTGTACGCAACTCGGTGTTCCTGCTGTTCTCACGCATAACCAGACTCCCCTCGTAGTCCCGGGAATAGGCGCTCCACTCCTCTGCCCCGCTGTCCACACGGACGAATATCTCGTAGTTCTTCAGTGTATCGAAGAGCGAGGCAACAGCCTCCGTCGACGCGGGGATTCTCGATGAATCCACCGCTGCCGAGAGTTGCCAGCTCCCTTTTGCTTTGAAGAGACGGGTTTCGGCAGGAGCCGCTCCGGAAGCCCTCAGCACTACCTCGTCGACGCTGTCGAGCAGCTCAGCTTCGAAGAGTCTTCGCCCCTGCGCCTCTTCGCTCCCCTTCAGATACCATCTTCCTCCGACGAAATAGCCGATCAGCAGCAGAACCACGAGAGCGGAGAGCACCGTGACCTTGCTTCGGTAGCTCATGAGCTCCTCCTTCTGCGTATGAAGCTGCGCAGGAGACCGAATCCCGCAATGAGCAGGGGCACGAAGAGGAGATTGATGACCCGGGAAAAGCCGTACTGCAGCTCCGCCCGCTCCCGGGACATGCGGTCCAGTCCCTGATGCCGCACATTCCTCGTCCGTATCTGCATCATGTCCTCGTTCAAGGCCAGCCAGTCGATGCAGTTCTCCGCAAAATCCAGATTGTACATGCTGTCCGAGTATCTGATAAAGTCCGATGCGAAGTCGCTGTCTCCTATCACCACCATCCTGCTCTTCTCGTCTGCCTCCGTTGCCGCATAGGGGTGATCTACGCGCCCCTCGAGGGCGAGGGCGACGGAATACGGGCCGCCGCCGAAGTCCCCTGCTTCTCTCACGCTCCCCTCCGTTCCTCGTTCGGCCTCTTCCGTCCCTTGCTCTGCCCCCTCCGGATAGAAGCTCGAGCTGCGGTACGGATTCGTCCTGAAAGGTGCATCCATGATCCACGACTTGGTAGAAGAGCTGATAAGACTCTCTATCCTGAGCTCTTCGCTCTCCTCGTACTCGAGAGGACTCGCCCACAACAGATCGAGACCTCCGAAACGTGCGCTTATGGGATGTGATGACTCGGCGCCGCTGCTGCGGATCCGCATCCAGTGCGGGTATGGATCGAGTATCTCCCAATTCGTCCCCAGCGAGCTGCTGCGCGGTATGCGGAAGCGGCGTGCAAATGCATCGAGGAGCAGCGACCTCTCTACCCGTACCCCGTAGTCCGACAAGAGGTCGAGCAGCGGATTAGACTCTTTTAGTTTCTCCGCCTCCAGACTGCCGAAGACATTCACGTCCACTCCCTCGACGGCGAAGAGCACCCTTCCCCCACGGGCCACGTATTCGTCTATCCGTCGCACCGTTTCGATATCGATTCCCGCGGCTCCGAATACCACGAGGAGATCGCTCTCCTCCGGTATCGGCTCCTCTCCGGTAAAGGGCGCGATCCGATACCTCTGCGACAGATGGCCTCGAAAGAGGCTGTAGCTGTTCTCGACGGTCCTCTCGGGATGGCTGACGAGAACGGCGATCTTCTTCTCCTCGGGTTTCAGCACCCGGCGCACAGCTGATGTAAGCTCGTACTCCAGGGTCTCGAGCCGCAGGGCCAGCGGAATGACCTCGCTGCGGTCCCGATACTGCACGAGTATACCGGAGTATATATTTGCGTAGGTTTTCTGATTGTCCTCTACGACCTCGATCTGCCGCGGATAGATCCCGAGCCCCTCGATCCTCTCCTGCACTTCCTCTTCGGAGGGATCGACAACCCGAAGGGCTATTCTCCCCCGCCCGTAGGCGCGATACTCACGCAGCAGGTCCTCGATGGTCTCGGGAACCGTCGTCACCTGCCGGAGCTTGTCGGATACGTAGTAGCTTATACGCAGCTTTCCCTCTATCTCCCGAAACAGGTTCTTCGAGACATCGGAGATCGTGTAGACACTGTTCTCCGTGAGGTCGATGCGGGTAAAGAAGCGGCTGCCGTTGAGACCGATCAAAAATACCACTAGCAGGCTGAGAACCGTCAGCACTATTTCCTTTCTCAATTGACGCCCGGCCATGACTATCTCCACCTCCTGAACACCAGCACCTTGGCGGTGCCGTAGAGAAAGACGAAGGCCGAGAGGAGGAAGAAGAGGAGGTCTCGCGTATCCATTACTCCTCTCGTAAAACTCTGAAAACGGTACTGCAGGCTGAACTCCATCAAGAACGAGGAGACCGGCTCCGGCAGCTGCAGAAAGAGGGTGATGCTGCGGAGGAAGGTAACGAGTAGCAAACCGGAGAGGCCGACGATGAAGGCGCTTATCTGATGAGTGGAAAGTGCCGAGACGAAGAGTCCGAAGGCGAGGCCGCTCGCCGCGAGGAGAAAGGTGCCGATGTACTCTCCCAGGATTTCACCGGAGTCGAAATCCCCTAACGGTGTGAGGGTCCATGGCACGGGCAGGGTCAGCAGCAACATTACCGTCACCAGAGAGAGCGCGGCGAGGTACTTGCCCGCCACCACTTCGAACTCACGCATCGGCAGGGTGAGCAGCAGCTCGTCGGTGCCGCTGCGCCGCTCCTCGGCAAAACTGCGCATGGTGAGCGCCGGCAATATGAAGGAGTAGAGCAGAGGGAAAATCCCGAAGTAGGAACGGAGCGATGCGACGTTTCTCGCAAGAAACTGTTCCACGAAAAATAGGTGGATGGAGGCGGCGAGCACGAAGAAGAGCAGCGCGAGGTAGGCTACGGGTGAGTTTACGTAGACACGGAGCTCCTTTTGCACGAGACCTGCAATTCTACGTAGCATCGGTGTCCTCCGTGGTGAGGTTCTCGAACACCTCTTCCAGCGAGACTCTCTTACGCACGAGCTCGCTGAGCTCGTAGCCCTCCTCCGAGGCCCAGCGAAAGAGTAGCGAGCCGTCACAGCCCGCCTCCAGCTCTACCTCCGCACGGGTCTCTCCGCCTTCCTCTTCGAGCTCGAGCAATGCGGCCACGCCTGCGTATCCCCGCAGAGACCCCCGCAGAGATTCCCGAAGCGACTCGGCATTCGCTCCTCCGCACACGGTAATCGAATAGACGGGATTCCCCTCCACCCTCCTTCGAATCGATTCGGTCGTACCCTCTGCAACTATGCGGCCCCAGTTGAGGATGAGTACACGGGAGCAGACCGCCTCGACCTCCTGCAAGATGTGAGTCGAGAGGATGACCGTCTTCTCCTTACCGACATTGCGGATGAGCTCTCTTATTTCACGGATCTGATTCGGATCGAGGCCTGTAGTCGGCTCGTCGAGAATGAGGATCTCGGGAGAGTGGACTATCGCCCCTGCTATGCCGAGCCGCTGTTGATAGCCCTTCGACAGAGTAGAGATCTCCCGCTCCATGACGTCGGCAATCCCGCATTCACCGGCGGCACGCGATATGCTCGCATTCATCCGCTTCTTCGGGACGTTACGCTCGAGGGCGACGAACTCGAGGTACTCACGCACGTTCAGATCCTCGTAGACGGGGCTGTTCTCCGGCAGATACCCGATGAGTCCCTTTATCTCCGTAGAGGACTCTGCGATATCGCTGCCCATGATGCGCGCCTCACCGAAGGAGGGAAAGTGATAGCCGGTGAGCATCTTGAGGATGGTGGTCTTTCCGGCTCCGTTCGGCCCGAGCAGACCTACGACCTCCCCCCTGCCGATGGAGAAGTCTACTCCCCGTACCGCCTCTACCCTTCCGTAGCGCTTGCCGAGTCCCACCGCGTCGATACTCATATTCACTCCCTGTAGGGAATATCGAATGTCTGCCGGTCCCGCGTCAATAAACTCGCGGGAAAGATCTCGCGCGCCTCCTGCACGAGCTCCTTGAGCTCGTACTCCGTGTACCGGGGACTGTAGTGGATCAGCCCCATCTTTTCTACTCCACCGGCCTCCCGCGCGATGCGGGCCGCCTGACGGGCGGTGAGGTGGCGCTTCTCCTTTGCGCTGTCGACGAGATCGTCCTTGAACATTCCCTCGCAGATAAACAGGTCGGAATCGGTCACGTGGGAGGCAATGGAGGAGTTATAGGAGGTGTCGGTAACGAAGCTGAACTTTCTCCCGCGCCGGTTCGGCCCCATCACCTCGGAGGGGGTCACGGCGGCCCCGAGGCTGTTGGTCACCTCCTCGCCGGCCTGCAGCCGCGCCCACAGGGGCCCCTTCGGGACGGAGCGGGCCTCCGCCTTTTCGGGGTGGAATACTCCCGGACGCTCGTCCTCCTCGAAACTGTAGCCGAGACAGGGTTTGGTGTGGTTGAGGTTGAAGGCCTTTACCGAATAGCCGTCGCCGCGATAGACCACTCCCTCCTCGGTCACCTCCTCGATAACGATGTCGTAGTTGATGTACATATCGAGGACCCGTCTGTTCTCCTCGACGTATTCTCGTATCCGCGGGGGGCCTACGATGTAGAGAGGCTCTTCCCGCTCCACCTGGCTCGAGAGCATGAGTATTCCGGGCAGACCCGTCACGTGGTCTGCGTGGGTGTGGCTGATGAAGACGGTGTTTATCTTCTTCCACCTGAGGTTCAGCTTTCTCAGGGACACCTGCGTGCCCTCTCCGCAGTCGAAGAGAAAGAGGTCACCCTCTCGCCGGAGCAGCACGGAGGTCAAGTATCTGTTCGGGAGGGGCATCATGCCTCCCGTTCCGAGTACGAACAGCTCTAAATTCATATAGGTGGTACTCTACTAAATCCGACGTGGATCTTCAATAGATGCACGAAAGGCACGTAAAACGCCCTTCGAAAGCCGATGGGCTCCGAAGGGCGTGCCGATATTCCATAGCTTTCGCGGCGCGGGCTGCTCAGCGCGGGCTGCTCAGCCCGCACCCTAAGCCGTTAGTTCTGCTGCACCGATGCGGTCTTCTTGACCGGTTCGGGCTGCTTCGCGGTAAAGGAGATCTTCCCCTTCTTCATGTGGATGACCATGCGTGTTCCGCTTGTACAGCGCCCCTTTAGCATCTCCATGGAAATGGGATCCTCGATCTCCTTCTGAATGAGGCGCCGCATTGGCCGTGCGCCGTACTTTATGTCGTGGCCCTTGTCGATCAGGTACTCCTTTACCGTCTGCTTTACCTCGAGGATTATGTTCATCTCGAGCAACCTGAGGCTGACTTCGCTGAGCATGATCTCGAGTATGCGCCTGATCTCGTCCCTGGTAAGGCTGGTGAAGACCACGATCTCGTCCACACGGTTGATAAACTCGGGCCTGAAGGCCTTCTTGAGTTCGGTCATCGCCGAGGACTTGATCTCCTTGTGCTCCATCACTCCCTCTTTGACCTGGAAGCCTAGGGTGCCCTCGTGGGAGATCTCACGGGCACCGGCGTTCGAGGTCATGATGAGTACGGTGTTCTTGAACGAGACCTTGTGTCCCAAGTTGTCCTGCAACTCGCCCTCCTCGAGGACCTGCAGCAGTATGTTGAAGACATCCGGGTGGGCCTTCTCGATCTCGTCGAGGAGAATGACCGAGTATGGTCTTCTCCGGATCTTCTCGGTGAGCAGGCCGCCCTCCTCGTAGCCTACGTAGCCGGGGGGCGCTCCTACGAGGCGGCTGACGTTGTGCTTCTCCATGAAGTCGGACATGTCTATGCGTATCAGCGCATCCTCGCTGCCGAAGAGGAATTGCGTCAGCGTCTTCGCCAAAAGCGTCTTGCCGACACCCGTCGGTCCGAGGAAGATAAAGGAGCCGAGCGGCCGGTTCGGCGAGCTTATGCCTGTCCTCGAGCGACGTATGCTCGAAGAGACGGCGCTTATCGCCTCTTCCTGACCTATTATCGTCTTGTGAAGCTCGTCCTCAATATTCAGCAGCTTTGCCGACTCGCTCTGTGCGAGCCGTGCGAGGGGTATGCCGGTAATGCTGGAGATGATGCTCTGGATATCGTCTATGTCGACGAGATTCTTCTCGTTCTTCATGTTCTTCTGCCAGTCCTTCTTCATCTCCTCGACTCGTCCCTTCAGCTGCCGGACCGTGTCGCGTACCGCCGCCGCCTTCTCGTAATCCTGGTTGTTTACCAGGTTGATCTTCTCGTTCGTGAGCCGCTCGATCTCCTCCTCGAGCTCGGTCAGCTCTTTAGGGCGAACCGTGTTGTGGATGCGCTTGTAGCTTCCCGCCTCGTCGATGAGGTCGATCGCCTTGTCCGGCTGGAAGCGGTCGTTTATGTACCTGCTCGACAGACGTGCCGCCTCCTTTACTGACTCTTCGCTGTAGGAGACGTTGTGGTGATCCTCGTACCTCGACTTTATGCCGTTGAGTATCTCGACCGTCTCATCCACGGAAGGCTCATCCACGTAGATGGTCTGGAATCTGCGTTCGAGGGCGGCATCCTTCTCAATATGCTTGCGGTACTCGTTGTGGGTGGTCGCGCCGATGCACTGCACCTCGCCCCTCGAGAGGGCCGGTTTGAGCATATTAGAGGCGTCGATCGCACCCTCGGCGCCGCCCGCGCCGATAATCGTGTGGAGCTCGTCGATGAAGAGGATGACATTGCCTGCGGCGGTTATCTCCTTCATCACCTTCTTGAGACGCTCTTCGAACTCGCCGCGGTACTTGGTCCCGGCGATGAGTGAGGCGATGTCGAGGGTCACGACCCTCTTGCCCATGAGGACCTCGGGAGCCGAGCCCTGTTCGATTCGCTGTGCGAGGCCTTCGACGATGGCGGTCTTGCCCACTCCCGGTTCTCCGATGAGTACCGGATTGTTCTTTGTTCTGCGTGCAAGAATCTGGATGACGCGTTGAATCTCCCACTCACGGCCGATTACCGGGTCGAGCTTGTTCTCCTTGGAATACTCGGTCAGGTCCCTCGCGAACTCGTCGAGCGTGGGGGTTCCCTTCTGACTCTGCGAAGAGCCCTTGCGCTTCATCTGACCCTGCCCGGTACCGGCACCCGCTCCGGCGCCGGCGGCCCGTTTCTTGCCGCTACCTGTTCCCCGGAGCTCGATGACGATATCGCGGATGTTGTCCGCATTTACCGAGTGTTTGGACAGAAAGCGCTGCACGACGCTGCCGGCCTCTTTGGTAGAGGCGAGCAGGAGGTGCTCGGTACCGATGTATTCGTGTCCGAGAGAACGGGCCTCTTCTGCCGCGTCCTCGAGCACCTTCTTACCCCGGTGAGACGGTGGTACGTCGCCGAGGATGAAACCCGTGTGCTTCTTCGGAATGCTCTTCTCTATCTCGGACTGGAGCTGAGACGGCTCTATGTTGAGGTTTTGCAGCGCCTTGTAGCCGAGACCTTCGCCGTCCTTCAGAAGCGCGAGTATGATGTGCTCAGGAAGAAGCTGGTCGGAGTGGAACCGCTTCGCCTCCTCCTGGGCAAAAATTGTCAGTATGCGTTGAGCTCGTTGCGTAAGCCCTTTAAACATCTATTATTCCTCCCTTGTCTACCGGTCGAACCCGAGCAGTTCCCGTATCAGTCGGGCCCGTTCATGCCGCACCGCATGGGCCGAATCGCCGAGATCTTCGTTACCGACACGCTCCTGTACGTGGGCCTTTCTACTCTCGACGAACAGCCTGTTGAGATCGGCAAAGGGAATATCTATCCATCCCAACGCCACACCTAAACGGAGGTCCGAGAGAAGTCCTATCGCTTCGCGTTCATCCACCATTCTGCAGTGCTTGAGAATGCCGTATGCCCGCCACACGATGTCCTCCAGCTCGATCCGCTTGTGGCGCACCATCTCTTCTCGGACCTTCCTCTCATAATCTACTAGTTGAGAGGCCACTCGTGCAAGTTTTTCTATGATTTCTTTCTCACTCATCCCTATTCCCACCGGATTGTAGAGCTGGTAGAAATAGCCCAATGAGTGGTTGTCGTCTCCCATAAACCCCTTTACCGACATGTCCTCCTGCATGGCGCTCTTGAATGCCCTCTCGAGGAGGGAGGAGTGCTCGAGTGCCGGTAAATGGAGCAGAACGGAGCCTCTGAGGCCGGTTCCGCACTGCTTGATGAATGGAGTCAAGTATCCCCTGTCGAGGGATACCGCGAAGTCGAGATGTCTCTCGAGCTCACGCTCGAGCGGGAGGAGGTTCTCGTATGCCTCCTGCAGGCTGAGTCCAGGGGCGAAAGAGGCGATCCGGAGATGGTCCTTCTCGTTGACCATGCCGCCTATCAGCTCTCGCTCGTCGAGGACGACGCTCTTCTCCTTCTCGAGACTGAACTGCTGGCTGATGAAGTGCTTCTCGATGAGCATCTTACGCCTGCGCGGGGGCAGTTCCTTCAGCTTGACCGCCCTCGTGCGGTTCTCGCCGCTCGACTCGCTCCCCCGGTAGCGCAGCGATGAGAATGCGCTCTCGATGAGCTCCTGCACCTCCTGCTCCTCCTTGTACTCCATCTTCTGGGGAAAGGGTCTGCCCGATATGTTGCGTGATATGCGTACTCGGCTCGCGAGAATGACCGACTCCTTCGGCCCGCTTCCGCGGTACCAGGGCGCAGGGCCCGGCATGGCAGAGTAGTCCATGGGAGAAGTGTTATCGGTCACCGTGATCCCCCTTTTCGCGGCCTGCGTGCTCCTCCATTTCGCGAATTCGGTCCCGTATTCGGGCAGCCGTCTCGTACTCCTCTTTATTAACGGCTTCTTTGAGCTCTTTTTTCAGTGCTTCTTTGTCTACGAGAATCGTTTTATATGCGCGCAGCTTCTCCGGGTATTTTCCGCGGTGCGTTGTGGTATCGCTGTACTCGGCGAGCAGCTCGTCGATCTGCCCCCTGAAGGCGGTGTAGCACTCCGGACATCCTGCGGTCTCTCCATCTCTTATCTCTTTCAGCGTCGTACGGCATTTCGGGCACTCTGTCACCGGCAGCGCGGGCTCCTCGCCCTCGCCGGTTCCGTCGACAAGCCCACCTAACAGCTGCGAGAGGGAGAACTGCATGTTGCCGTCTTGGTCGGTCGACACGCCCTTCTTTCGAGCGCATTCGCCGCACATGTGGAACTCGTAGAGCTCTCCTCCCATTATCTGCTGTACGTGGACTATTGCCTCGTTCTCGCCGCACACATCACAGGTCATGAATATTCCTCCCATTCCTCTATTAATATAACATCATTTCTCTCTAAAATACAACGGACGACATCAGTGTTTACGGAGTATATCGAGGGGGCGGACTTTTCCCGCCCTTCTTGCGGGCAGATATGTGGCGACGAGGGCCACCAACAGGGTAAACGCCCCCGCAGCGAAGACTTCGTACAGCCGCAGCCGTATGGGTATCTCTTCGAGGTAGTAGTTCTCGTTGAATACGGTTATTCCAGCGGATCCGCTTGTCTCGGCACCCAGCATGCTCCTCCCGAAAGCGGCGCCGATGTTTATGAGGGTCTCTATTCCTTCGATGACCCCGTTGATGTTGACAGCCACGGTCAGGCCCACTGCCAGGCCTATGAGCATGCCTGACAAGCCTATGAAGAAGCCGGTAGCCATGAAGGCACGTACGATGTCCCTCGGATGCACGCCCGTGCTCTTCAATATAGCAATTTCCGGCTCCTTTTCCAAGACCAGCATGATCATCGAGGAGGAGATGTTGAAGGAGGCGACAATGACTATGATGATCATGATGAAGATCAGGAGGTTTCGGGTGGTCCTGAAGCTCTCCAGCATCGGCTTCTCCAGTCCGTACCAGGTAAAGACGTACCAGTCCGCCGAGACCGTAGAGCGGATCCGAGAGGCGATGCGCTCGATCTGCCCGTACGGATTCACCGTTTTCACCGCCACCACCCGGTCCGAGGGCTCGGTGAAGAGTCTCTCTGCCTTGTCGGCACGTATGTAGAGGCTGAGGGCATCCAACTCGTAGTATCCGGTGGAGAATACACCTCGCACGGTGAAGGTGGAGGGGCGGAGTATGGGCTTCCTGCCGGGCATGGTCTTCGCGGTGAGGAGCTTCACCTTGTCTCCGACTTCCACTCCGAGCTTTCGCGCCACCTCGCTGCTTATGAGGGCATCTCGTCCGTCTCCGAGGTCGAAACTACCGTCGCTGAAGCTGAGGAACTCTCGTATCATCGGATCGCTGCGGTAGTAATCTTCCGGCAAGCCGCGGATCGATACCCCGGTACGTCCGGTAGGTGAGTAGACGAGTCCTTCGCCGAAGACCACCTCGTAGGCCCGCTCCACCTCATCTATCTCCCGAACCCGCGAGAGGGTCTCCTCCATAGCCTCGTCGGGGAAATCAGAGTAGTTCTTCAGCTGCAGATGGTAGGAGCCGATCTCTATGAAGCGCCGCGTGATCCCCTCGATCATGCCGCCGGAGACCTCCATCACCACGATGAGGGGAATGAGCGAGAAACCGACTCCGAGCACCGCACCGATCAGATGTCTGGTGACCTTGCCGCCGGTGCGTGAGCCGAACAGCGTCCTGAAGCCTATGAAGAGGGGTCCGGCGAGTCTCACTTTCAGGGGCTCTCCAGTACGCCGCCGGACAAGTGGTAGTGGCTGTCTCCGCGTGTGGTCATCGAGTTGTCGTGGGTGACCACCACCATGGAGGTCTCGAAGCGCTTTGCGAGCGAGAAGAGCATATCCTCGATGACCGCCGAGTTGTTTTCGTCGAGATTTCCCGTAGGCTCGTCGGCAAGAATGATCGAAGGAGAGTTGATGAGCGCCCGGGCGACCGCCACCCGCTGACGCTCTCCGCCGGAGAGCTGCGACGGGTAGTGCTGCATGCGGTCTGAGAGTCTCACATCCTCGAGCAGTCTGCGCGCACGCTCGATCGCCGATTTTTTCGGCTCGCCCGCCATGAAGGCGGGAAGCATGATGTTCTCCTCCGCGGTAAAATCCTTCAGCAGGTAGTGGAATTGGAAGATGAAACCGACGTGGCGGTTTCGGTAGCGTGTCAGCTCCTGTTCGCTAGCCCTGTCTATCCTCATCTCTCCCAAGGTAATACTGCCGAAGGTCGGGTAGTCGAGCCCGCCTATGAGGTTCAGCAGCGTGCTCTTGCCGCTGCCGCTCTCTCCTGTGATGATGATCGTCTCTCCCTTCGAGATCTCGAAGCCGATTCCATTGAGGATATGCAGCTTCTCCGGTCCGTTGATGTAGGTCTTGCCGACCTCCTCTAAGAGGAGAGTGCCGCCCATCTCTCGACGCTTCACGCCGCCGCTCGTTTCGCCGTTATTCATTACGCAGTATCTCCGCAATATAGATTTCGCTCGTTCTCTTCGATGCCGCGTAGGCCGCCGCCGATGATGAGAGCACGGCAAAGAGAAAGATGGTCAGGAATTCCGGAAAGAGGACCCTCGTGGGAACCTCCTGAATGTAGAAGTATGCGGGAGAGAAGATAGAGAATCTCCCCCCGTAGCTTCCCATCACCGGAGCGAGAAGGAACTCCGCGGCAACGATGAGGGCATTCACCGCCTGTTCGGCAATAGAGAATATCCTGTTTATGTGCTCGGTGATGAGCAGGCCTCCGATGCTGCCTATGATCGCGCCGAGAAAGCCGATGACCACCCCTTCCGAGATGAAGACGGTGCGGATCATCCTTCCCGAGGCTCCCATGGCGCGGAGGACAGCTATCTCCTCCCTCTTCTCCATTACCGAGCGTTCGAGGGAGTTTTTGATGTTCACCGCGACCACGATGAAGATGAGTCCTATCAGCAGCATCATCGCGAGTTTCTCTACACGGAGGGCACCGAAGAAGGCGCGGTTGTACTCGCGCCACGTCTCGAGCTTCGTCTCTCCCGAAAGCAGTGCATTTATCCTCTGCGCCACCCTCTCATCGTGGAAACGGTTCTTCAGCTTTACCCCGACAACGCTCTCGGTTCCCTTAGAGGCGATTGCCTCTACGCCGCTCTTTCGTATGAAGCCGAAGCTCGAATCGAACTCGTAATAACCGCTGCGGAAAATCCCGCGGATCTGAAACTCTACGTTCGAAGGACGCAGACTCGCAAAGGAATTTCCCGTCATAGCCACGATGTGGACCAGGTCGCCGACACCGACGCCGAGACGCCGCGCCATCTCACTGCCGATGACGATGCCTCCGGAACCCCGCAGATCCAACTCGCCGTTGACGAGATTCAGTCTACGCACTAAGTCCGGATCGAGCTCCGCTACGTTCTCCGGGACTCCCCTGACGACGCAGGAACGGTAATCGCCGAAGCCGCCCTGTATGAGGCTCTGCGTCTCGCGGAAGGGGAGGACCGACTCCACCTCCTGCAAGCTCCGTATCTCATCGAGCCGCTCCTCCTCGAGCTCCCCGTAGATCCTCAGGTGGAACGAGTGAATGGAGAGGATGTTCTCTATGAAGCTCAGCTGAAATCCGTTCATCACCCCTATGACGGTCACGAGGGCGGCCACTCCCACCGCGATTCCTCCTATCGACAGACGCGCGGGGGTGACCCTGCTCTCGCTTCTCTTCGTCTTCACGTACCTTTGGGCGACATAGAAGGGCCAGCGCAGATTCATCACTCCGGCCTCTCCCGCCTCAGGAGCTCTCCACCGCGGTAGAAGTTGCGGTAGAGCGCCTCGCCTTCCCGGAAGACCGTCTCGACCCGCCTGTCCTCCGGAAGGTAGCGGATCTCTTTGCTCAGCTCTCCCTGCTCGAAGACCTCCACCAAGCTGAGCTCATCATCCTCGTCGTAGCGGTAGCGGAACAGCCTGTCGCTGTTTTGTGACCGAACGCGCTTCTCCTGAAGGAGCCCTCCGTCGTAGTCGAACGAGCTGTTCCTGTACCCATCTTCGTTTCTGACCACCCGTTCAACGATCCTGCCGGCCTCGTTGTAGACCTCGGTTATCCTCTCGCCGGTCATTACGTTCCATATCTCTATCCTCTGCCTTCCCCCTTCGAAGCTGCTCCTTCTTCGCCGTGCCAATTCGCCGTTGCGAAAGCTCTCGAAGAGGTAGCTCCCCTCCTCGCCGTATCGGACGCTCTCTACGGTGCCGTCCCTCCTGTGCCACTCGGAGCGTATCCGCCCCCGATCTCCCTTCTCGTAGTTCGATATCCTGCCGTTACGGCGCACCTGCCTCAACATACCGTCGCTGCCGGTCAGATAGTTGCGCTCCGTCTCTTTTCCGCCGACGGATTCGCGAGTCGAGAGAAGGCTGCCCTCGTCCCACTCATATTTTCGCTCGCTAACTTCTCCCTCCTCGCCGAGCTCCCACTCGTAGACGGGGCGCCCCTTTTCGAAGACCATCTCTCTGATCTTCTCGCCGTCTCTGAACTCCAGTTCGGTGACCGTCGAGCCGCTGCGCTGCCTGACCGTCCTCGTATGTCGCTCTCCGTCCTTCAGGAGGATCTCCTCGACCTCACCGGGCGAGGTTCTTCTGCGCTTCAGCACCCACTCCTCACCTTCGGCCCGCTCCTTATCTTCGGCCCGCTCTTCACTCTCGGCCCGTTCCTTATCATCGCTCTGCGGCGATAACGGCTCCAGCGCCATGCCGATCGCGTTCGACCGGAAGTAGCTCCAGTCCGATTCGTTCCGTCCGGACTGATTCTGTGCGAACACGGAAGTCCCGCAGATCATGAGCATCAGCAGCGGGAGCGTGAGGATACTCGACACTTTTTTACGGGCCATGTAGTCCATCTCGCCGGTATAGAGCACTCCTCTCTCAAAGATCTCCCAGGAGGATATTCAGATACCGGTCTATATCGAAGGGCTCGAGATCGCCGTACTTCTCTCCGGTACCCATGAATACGAAGGGAATGCCGAGACTCCTGCATATGGAGACGGCGATGCCCCCCTTCGAGGCGCTGTCGTACTTGGCCAGTATCATTCCGTCCAGTCCCACCGCCTCGTGGAACATCTCGGCCTGCCGCAGCGCGTTCTGCCCGGTTGTCGCATCTATTACCATCAGCTTCCTGTAGGTGCCGTCGGAGAGCCGGGAGGAGACGATCTTGTCTATCTTCTGCAGCTCCTTTACCAGATTGGCCTTCGTGTGCATTCTTCCCGCGGTATCGGCGATGATCAGCGGCTCCCCCTTCGCCCGCACGCTCTCGATGGCATCGTACAGCACTGCCCCCGGATCGGCTCCGGGTCTCTGAGAGATGACGCGGAAATCGAGTCTTCTGCCGTGCTCCTGCAGCTGATCTATCGCGGCGGCTCGGAAGGTGTCGGCGGCGGCGAAGACGCTCTCGATGCCCTGCTTCTCGCGAAAATGGTGGCCTATCTTGGCTATGGTAGTCGTCTTCCCCACCCCGTTCACCCCGAGGATGAGAAGGACGTTGCTCTTCTTCGGGTCTACGGAGAGCTCCTCCGTCCGCAGGTACTCCTTCAGCACACGACGAATGACCTCGAGGAGATCCTTGCGCGACTTGATCTTCTCCTTTTTCGAGAGCGTATCCACCTCGTCCACGATCTCCATGGTGCTTCTCGCCCCTATGTCTCCCTCGATGAGTGCCTCTTCGAGCTCCTCGAGAAACTCCTCGTCCACTCCTCCGGACCCGAACAGCTTCCCGAGCCGTGAGGCTATCCCCTTCTTCTTCACCGTGCAATCCTCCGCTATGGGCGGCCTTCGGCCGCCCGTATGTATTGATTCATCTGTACTACCGAATCGACGAGGAAGACCCCGTTCAGAAAGAGGCCTCCGAGGTAGGCAGTGTACCACAGGGTCGACAGCCCGTGCAATCTCGACCGCTCGTCCGAGTCGATCTGCGGGTCTCCGAGAGAATCGTTGTAGGCGTACGCGTACTCGGTGCTTATCCCGTAACTAATGATGGTGATCGGCAGCGAGAGAAAAAAGCCCGCCATGCCGCGATAGAAGCGGCTGCGCGCAGACTCGATGATCTTCTCCTTGCCGATAGAGAGAGGGTGGAGGTTCAACTCCAAGACCTCGTCCTCCGGTGCTCCCTGCAGCACACGATGGTAGTCGTAGAAACCTTCTCTCTTCGCGAGGATGGTGATCGGGAGGACCACCTCCTCCAGCCTCAGAGGCGTACGGCCGAGCGAAACGGCTCCCGAGAAGATCTCCGCTCCTTCCGGTTGCGTGTTTACGGAGAAGTCGGCCGTCTCTTCGGGACTCAGAGCGAAGGAGAGCTCACTGCGGGCGGCGTGCTCCAGCCGTATCGATCGACTTTCGCTGATGTAGCCCTCCGCCTCCGCCACTACCTCGTAGCTCCCCGGAGCAAGGTAACGAAGCACCCTGCTTCCCCCCGCATAGCGTTTCTCTCCGATCGTCACCTGCGCATGCTCGGGACCGACGTCGAGGTCGAGGTGGGCCCACTCCCTGCCCAAGAGAAGGTCGGTGAGCTCTCGAGAGACTTCCTCCGCACTACTCTCCACGCGGTCGGGAAACACGATTCCATTGTAGATCTCCCGCGAAGAGTCGAGGTCGCGAATGTACAGCTCGAGCGAGAGGTAGAGCGCCTCCTCGACCTGCTCGAGCCTGCCGTAGACGATCGCATCCGCCTCGCGCTCGTCTGCAAACTCCCGCAGGGGGAGGCTCGGGTAGGGGGAGAGGCTCCGCTTCGCATCTTCCAGAGCTGCAACGAAGGGGAGCTCTTCCTCCACGTCGACCTCGGCCGAAGCGCTCTCCGCAGAGCTCAGATACTGCCGCAGCTCTTCGATATCTTTGCGCAGCTCCTCTATCACCTTCTCGGTTTCTGCCTGCTCCGCCTCTTTGCCGTCGAGGAAGAGCTCGTCCTTTCTCTCTATGAGCGAGGAGATCTTCCGCTCCTTCTCCTCTATGCGTTCACGCACGAGACGTCGAGCCCTCGCCTCGATTTCGTCCTCGGAAAGGACGTGTGCGGGAATATCATCGAGCCGGTCGAGGAGAAGGAGCGGCAGGCTGGTGAGGATATAGCGATACCGTTCCCCCAGATCCTCGGCCTCGAGCTGCGTAAATCGGCAGCTCCAGCTCTCCCGCCCGTCGGAGATGCGATACTCCTCCCCTCTTCCGCCTGCGAAGAGGGGCGAGTCGGCTCCGAGTAGGAGAATCACAGCGATGGGCGCGATGAGAGTGAGGCCGAAAAACCGCGGACCTATTATCCGGGAGCCGAATCTAATCGGTCGATGCATCGTCCATTCCGAGCACTTTCTCTATGGCCGAGACCACCCTTCTCGGATGGGCCGGCTTCACGATGAAATCTTTCGCCCCCACTTGTATCGCCCTCAGAATGTGGTACCGGCCGGAGAGGGACGAACACATAATGACCTTGGCATCGGGATCGTGATGCATGATGTGGCGCAGCGCATCTACTCCGTCCATGTTCGGCATGGTGATGTCCATGAGCACCACGTCGGGAGACCTCTTGAGGTAGAGGGCCACCGCCTCTCTCCCGTCTCGCGCCTCGCCGGCGACCTCCATGCCGTGTCCCACCACGATCTCAGTGAGCGCCTGTCGCATCATCTCGATGTCGTCTACCACCAGCACCTTTGCGGACATCTCTACTCCTCGGACTCTTCGGTCTCCCCAGTCATTCTCCACTTCAGATACGCCTGGATAAAACCATCTATGTCGCCGTCCATGACCGCCTGCACGTTGCCTACCTGATACCCGGTACGGTGGTCCTTTACCATGTTGTAGGGATGAAACACGTAGGAGCGGATCTGATGTCCCCAGGCAATGTCCTTCTTGTCCTGTGTGTGTTTCTCCTGCTCCTCCTCCTGCTGCTCCTTGTAGAGCTCGTAGAGCTTCGAGCGCAGGACCTTCATAGCGGTTTCCTTGTTCTTGTGCTGGCTCCGTTCGTTCTGGCACTGCACGACAATGCCCGTCTCCAAATGGGTGATCCTCACCGCCGAGTCGGTCTTGTTGACGTGCTGTCCGCCGGCGCCCTGCGCCCGGTAGGTATCGAGCCTGATGTCGTCGGGTTTTACCTCCACGTCTATATCTTCGTCGATAACCGGCGAGATGTAGACCGATGCGAACGAGGTGTGTCGGCGCTTGCTGCTGTCGAAGGGCGAGATCCTGACGAGACGGTGTATTCCCGTCTCTCCGTGGAGATAGCCGTACGCGTATTCACCGCTTACCTGCAATGTCACCGACTTTATCCCCCCCTCCGCCTCGAGGAGATCGATCAATTCCATTTTATATCCGCCATTCTCGCACCACCGCGAGTACATGCGGTAGAGCATGCTCACCCAGTCGCATGCCTCGGTGCCGCCTGCGCCGGAGTGTATCGTGAGAAAGACGTCGTTCGCATCGTACTTGCCGCTGAACATCTCGACGACCTGCAGGCGATCGACCTGTTTTCGCAGAGAGGTGATGGATTCTCGTATCTCTTTCTCCATCGAGTCGTCGCCCTCTTCACGGGCCATCTCCCACAGCTCCTTCGTCTCTTCGAAGCGGTTTTTTACATCCTTCCAGGGATCGAGCCGGTTCCGTTTCCGGTTTATCTCCTGCATCACCTTCTCGGCCTGCTCCCGGTCGTTCCAGAACTCCGGATCGGCGGTACTCGCCTCGAGTTCCTTTATGTCTCGCTCCAGTATATCCGGGTCAAAGACGCCTCCATGTGTCTTGGATCTCTTCCTCTAATTCGATGATATCGTTTTCCATCTCCGTCATCTTTTCTTCCTCCTGCCGCGGACTAGGGCCTTACCGTCACCCGTGTCCATCTCTTGTATTTGAGCGACGTCAGCACCAGATATCCCTCCAACGGATACTGGTAGAGCCGCACGGTGTCGTAGTAATCGGTGTGTCTGTCGATGTCTCTCTTTAGGCGGGAGAGATACTTTTCCTTTATCTTCGTCGACTCCCACAGCGCCTTGTGAACCTCCGAAAAGCCGTAGAGCCCCAAGAGGTTTTCGAGCTCCTCGGTGCTGTCTTCGTTGGTCAGTTCGAAGGATACGGCGACAAACATGGACATAGTGTAGTCAGTTGTTTTTTTCGTGTCAAATACCCACGAGACCTATTGATAGTGCTCCTACCTGCCGATTAATATACCATTATGGCTTCGAGAATCGTACATACGGCCGGCCGCCGGTTTTTCCTTCTCCTCTTGTCCGTTCTGCTCAGCAGCGGCACGCTCTTTGCAGCGGATGGGGTATTCGCCCCCTTTATCTCCAAGCTCGATGCCCGGGTGCAGGATAACGGGGTCATTCTGAGTTGGCGTGATTCGAGTGCATCCGTAGATCACTACAGCATCTACCGTTCACCGGCAAAGATCACCCGCGATACCTTCACCACCGCGCAGAAGGTGGCGGAAGTCGATCCCGGTACGGAGTCCTACACCGACCATCCGCCCACGACCGATTCCTACTACTATGCGGTGCTCGCATCGCAGGAGGACGGTTCGGTCTACGAGCTCTTCATCCCCTATCGCAACATCACGGTCTCTCCCGTCGAGGTTGCCACGACCTCCTCTCCGGAGGAGCGTGCAACGGAGATCACATCCATCAGTGCCGAGGTGCGGGAGGATGCGGTAATCGTCGAGTTCGACCGGAACAAGCCGGACCGCCCGGTAATAGTCTACCGCAGCACGAGCCCTCTCGACTCGCCGGAAGATCTCGTCGCTGCACAGGCCATCTCCACCGTAAGCTCGACGGAAAACAGACTCACGGACTACCCGCTTCCCGGCATATCCTACTACTACGCGGTATTCGATGCCCAACTCGCGAAAGCAGGCACGTATACGATCCGGAGCGGGAGCAATGCCACCGCCGATCCGGTAGAGGTCCCGCTCGACCAGTCGGCCATATCCACCTTCGGCGGAAGGATCAAGCGCAGCACCCCTCTGCCGTATCTCTACCTCTCCGAGTCCGTGCTCACGGGAAGGGATCTCCCGAGCTCATCGTCACCGCTCTCTTCCTTCGTCGAACCGCATATGCTTTCTCCAGAGACCGTAAAGGTCTACGATGCACTCCTGAAAAAGGTGCCTGATGAGAGCCGTATCACTCCCTCTCCGGTCATACTTCCCGCCGACCGCAACCTCGAGGCCTCCGGGGCAGACTATCGTCTCGCAAATATGGTGCGGGAGGGGTTCGAAAACGAAGATTGGAGCGGTCTCTCAAAGGAGCTGGAAAATTTCCTCAGAATCGATCACAGGGAAAACACCGAGACGAGGGCCCGCTTCTACCTCGGACAAACCTACTTCTTCCGGCGGCAGTACCGCAAGGCCTTCCTCGAGTTCTCACTCGTACGGGAGGAGTACCGGGTCGAGACGGACCGTTGGATCTCGATCCTCTACGACCGTCTCTCGGGCTGAGTTCCTCTCTCCCCCTCTTATGCCCTCAATGCCCTCTTTTGCTTCTCTTATGCTTGTGCTGTAGATACCGATCTATCTCTTCTCTATCCGCATGCTGACACTTCTACAAAATGCCCCGTTGCCGTTTCCGCTTTCGCCGCCGTGGCCGTTGCCTCCGCCGCCGAGCTTACACTCCCAGAGGAAGATGTAGCAGCTCCCCTGGTACATGCGCCGCTTCTCTCCGTATCTCATCGTGATGGTATACACGGGGTAGGTCCAGAGCATGGCGGTTTCGGAGGGTGTGAGGGTGATCAGAGTCTTGTTCTCCCTGTCGTGAATCGCCAGCTCCTTCACCCTCTTGAAGTCGAACTTGCCGTCGAGCACCTCGGTTATCGAATCATCTTCGGATGTGATGCTGTAGACGAGCCGGTCCTTGTCGGATTCGGGAAATGAGAGATTGAGCTCGGTGGCAAAGAGTCCCTTCGCCTTTTTCCCCTTCTCTATATGGAGACTGTAAGATACGTTGATAGAGTTCTTCTGGAAGTCGAAGTACTTCTGCAGATGAAGCCAGCTCCCCTGCCCATCTCCGTCGGCATCGATCAGCCATCTGTGTATGTCGAGCTCGAGATCCTTGTGATCTTTGTCCACTTTCTTCGGATAGTAGAACGAATCGGCGAAATCGCACTTCTCCTTCGCACGCGCGTGCATTACATCGTCGAAACTCGTGTCCTCGGAGAAGAAGTGATCGACGAAGGAGGATCGCGGTGAGAGGTCGAATCCGTTCCGTTCGTCTTTTTCTTCGTGATACGGCTCCCGGTACCTCGCCATGACGTCCTGGTAGTTCCAGGCCGTCACGACGTAGTCGAGCTCGAAGATCGATGCGCCTCTGCGGTGTACATATGAGTTGATAAACTGCCCCTGATACAGGTACTCATCCGCACCGTCGAGGTCTATGTCGGTGACGTTGACGGTAGTGGAGAAGATTCCCTTCTCGCGGGTAGTCTTCTCCGCCTCGATGAGCCGTGCATAGGCGGCTTTCCGGAGCCTGTTATTGTATATGCCCCCGTCGGGACCGTGCCAGAACGGAGCATTACCCTGCCCCTTCCAGCTCTCCTCTTTTGCCGTCTTCTTCCTCGACCTGTCACGACGGACCTGACCTACGATGAGGTGCACGTACATCATCTTCCCGTAGAGCCGTCCGCTTTCCGGATAGTGGACGATGTTCTTGCGAAAATAGCTGTTTATCTCCCGCCTGCCGGAGGCCGTGGCGAGCCCCATGTGCCCATTGTCGTTCCGCACCCCTACATTGTCGGAGACGTTGAGGGAACCGGGAAAGTATACCCTGCGGAAAGGGGCTCCCCCGCGCAGATACTTGCCCGGCAGAATGGTCTGCACATCGTGTGTGTGCTCCGACAGTTTAGAGAGAAATTGCTCGAGCCACCCCTCTTCTGAGAAGAACTCTGCGTAACGTTCGGGACTCGAGTAGAAATACTCCCCGTTCCACATCACCGAGACAAGCCTCTCGGCTTCTCCTTCGTTCGCCTTGAGCTCGACGAGATCGCGCAGATATGCATCCGGAGATTTATGGAATGCGGAGGTAATAAAGTCGTTGTGGAGCGGGAGCACTATGACCGACTTGCCCTGGTCATCGGTTACGAAGGGGGAGTATAGATTCTCTTTCCCGATTCCCGCCTGCTCGAAGTAGATATCGTCGAGAAAGAGGTACTCCATTCCGCTGCTCTTGATGGTCGAGGCGAGGGCCGGTTCCCACACTCCCTCGGTTATCCAACAGCCCCGCGGTCTTTTTCCGAATCGGCGGCGGAGGTAGGTGGTCAACTGCTCCACCTGCCCTACCCGGTCCTTGCTCGGAATGATCGGGAGCACGGGGCTGTAGAACCCGCCACCTATCAACTCGACCTGACGGCGCTTGACCATCTCGTTTATGAGCATCATGTATTCGGGGTGCTTGTCCTCGAACCACTCCAGAAGCACCCCCGAGAAGTGAATCGCGGTTTTCACCTTAGGGTATTTGTAGAGCACCGTCAGAAACGGTTTATACGAGTACTGATATGCCTGTTCAAACTGTTCTTCGGTAGTACCGACGGGCTGTCCGCTGTGCACCCCGAAAACGAGTTTAAGTTTTTTCATTCACAACCTTTTTCTCTTCCTGCTCCTATTCTTCCACTGCCGAGAACCGCAACGGGTAGAAAGGCGATGAGCACTCCCCGAAAGTACATAGGAACCCATTCGGTCTCCAACTTCTCCCTACTATTAGACATTAGTACAATGGGGAGCAAAAATCCAAGGCCCACGGAAAATCCGCCCACAAAACTCTCCAGCGCGTTGTACTCGCCCCTCATGCTACCCTACGCCCATTCCTCATTGAGCTGTTCTTCTTAGAAAGAGGGTCTTGATGCTGTTTTCTTCTCTTCACAATACAAAGAATAAGGGGTACACACAGGTAGATACCTGCATGCCCCCACATGGTTCGTTTATTCATATGAAGCAACCTCACGTTGTCCTTTCGGACACGGGTAGGTCCCTTTTGTGCAAGCAAAAGACGTGTTGCTCCGTTTTCGTAAGCCTCTTTAATTATATCTTCATACCATTGGTCTGTAAACATCTTCATGACTCTCTCTTCGGGGATGACGGTCTCTCCCTCCCGCCTGTAGCGGGTAACCGTCACCTTCTCTCCCGGCACGGGGAACTCGTAGCCCCGCCCGTAGAAGTAGCTCTCCTGATATGCCCGGTGAGTTACGTACTCGGCGATATCCGGTAATCTGCGCTCGTTCCGCTCCTCTCCCATGGTACTCCTCTTGAAACTGGAGAGCCTCCGCACGTTCTCCCAGGAAAAACCGCTCCCGAGTTTCGCTCCCGTATTCTGCTCACCAATATCTTCTCCTATATCTTCGTTCAGAGAGGCGAGATCGATGGGTATAGGCAGCAGGATCTCGCCTTTTCCGGAGAGGTAGAACGAGAAGAGGAGGGGGAAGAGGCTCATAACGAGGAGGACTGCCACCGCCGTGCCCCTCAAGCCGGGGTTGAGCCGCTCGTTCTTCCGTCTTATGTGCTCCGGATAAAACGGCAGGTGCTCGTATCTCCTCGACTTCACCATTCGCAGAGACAGGTAGATTCCTGCAACGGAGAGTTGGGCGGCGACGGCCATTGTCTGCTGCAGAATGAGTAGGCTTCTCTCATCGGGCTCCGCACAAGCGCTGAGAAGAAGCGAAGCGGCGGAAAATGCAATATAGACGGTGAGACCGAGCCGAAGCGATCGGCGACTGCGCGCGCTGCCGATGTCCACATACTCGCACAGAGGACCCCGCGACATGCCGACGAAAAGGGCCCACCCGACGATGAGCAGCACCGTCTGGGAGATGACGAAGAAGAGACTGCTCGCCACACCGACCACGAGGGGCACGAGTCCGAAGAGGTAGAGCATGAGATCCCGCCGGGTGAGGGGGATGAGCAAGAGCAATGCCACGACGAGCCCGATCCCCGCCCCGATAAAACGGAGCTTCGGGAACACGCCCGATACCGCATACTCGTTGCCGAGTCGGTCGAGATCTCCGTGGAGTCGGTAGTCGTCGATCAGCGAGGCCGAACGGGAGGGTATATAGATGAGCTCGGCATCCTCTCCGTGCAGCTCACCGTGAAAGAACTTGCCGACACCGCGCATATAAGGATCATAGAGCGGATCGGATGGCTCGAATTCTTCACGTATGGTGCTCAGCAGCGCATCCCTCTCTCCTTCGTAGGTAAAGTAATTGAGACGCTGTGCTCTGCGGTGCAGGAGCTCGTCGTACCCGTGCCGGGTGAATATACTCCGCACTTCTTCGAACTCCTCTTGCGAAAGGGACCTCGACCCATTCTCCGAGTCGGGAACGAAGGCGTAGACCCTGTATTCATTCCACGGGGTCGATGGTTCGGGAAGCGGGATGAGATAGACCTTTGCCAGAAAAGTACAGACGAGCACGATTAGGGATATGCCGAGAATGTTGAGTGTACGCTGCATATCGTGTGAAATCCTCATGAGGCCTCATATCTTTCCGGGTTCGTGTAGTGTCGCCGCAGTGCTGCGCTTTGTCAAGATAATCGGCTCTTGCCCATTATCCGTACACTACTCCTTTTTTTGCTCGTAAAAAGCGTTTATATTGAGTGTATGATCAAACTGCTGCGCAACATAGTCTGGCTGTTTCGAGGCGTCAGTGTGTACGCCCTCGTGGGAAGAAGCGGTACGGGAAAGAGTTTCCGGGCAAAACTCATCGCCGAGAAGTACGGAATCGAGCTCATTATCGACGACGGTCTGCTGATCAAGGATCAGAAGATCGTTGCCGGTAAGTCGGCGAAACGCGAGAGTGCCTTTCTCACTGCGATAAAGACCGCCCTCTTTACCGACGAGGAACACCGCAGGGCGGTCCGCCACGCCCTCGAACAGGACAACTTCAAGCGCATCCTCATCATAGGTACCTCCGAGAAGATGGTGAAGAAAATCACCGCACGCCTCGGGCTTCCCTCCCCCGATAAGGTGATCAACATCGAGGAGGTCGCCAGCAGCAAAGAAATAGAGACCGCCATTCGCAGCAGGCTGAGCGAGGGGAAGCACGTGATCCCCGTCCCGACGGTGGAGATACATCAGAACTATCCTCAGTTCGTCTACGACTCCGTCCGTGTCTTTCTCAAGCACGGCTTCTACTTACTCCCGAAGAAACACAAGTCGTTCGAGAAGACCGTGGTGCAGCCGCAGTTCGGCAAGCGCGGGAGGGTATCGATCTCCGAAACCGCCCTCACCCAGATGGTTCTCCACTGCGTGGACGAGTTCGACGACACGATCTCAGTGAGAAAACTGACGGTCAAGAACGAAAAGTCCGGGTACCGTCTGAGCCTCAACATCAAGGTGCCTTACGGGATACAGCTCTCCGGCACCATTCATAAACTGAGGGACTACATCATCAAGAGTCTCGAGCACTATGCAGGAATACGGGTAAATCGGGTCAACATCAAGGTGGATCAACTCTCTTGAGCACTTTTTTTTTTCTTCTATTTTGCCGATACTTACAGTATAGTAGGCTCGTTTCAGCACACACACAGGAGTATATGTTATGAAGAAAGCAATAATAACGGTGGGAATGTTGGTCTTCTTGAGCACGGTAATCTTCGGACAGACCATGCACTCCTTCGAGAGTACCCATTACATCGTCCGGTCGGAGGTAGGTGCGGATCATGCGAAAGAGACCGCCCAAATGATGGAGGCGTACTTCGATCTCTTTCAGAGCTACATGCACTTCGACGCCGAAGAGCTCGAGACACCGCTCAAGATCAAAATCTTCGAACGAAAAGCCGACTACGACTCCTACGTCGAGTCCCTCATCTCCGAAACGAGGGAATCCTTCGTCTTTCTTCACTACGAAAACAGCCCCGAAAAGAGCGAGCTCGTCGCCTTCTCTACGGATGATAAAGAGCTCTTCTCGAAGAGAATCGTACACCACGGCTTTATACAGTACATAAAGAGCTTCGTCTCCAGTCCTCCCCTCTGGCTGCAGAAGGGCTTCGCCGTATACTTCGAAAAGAGCCTCTACAACGAGGCCAAGAAGAGTGTATCCTTTCGCCACAACTTCGGATGGGTGCCCTACCTCAGAACCCGCCTCTCCGAGAAAGACGAGAAACTCGACCTCATCCCTCTCAACACCCTTCTCTACATCGACGAGGACATGGCCAACCGGAACCTGAAGGCGTTCTATGCCCAGGCGTGGGGTATGGTAGAGTTTATGACACACTCCGACACCAAGGCTTACAACCGGCTTCTGTGGGACAGCCTCTCCTCGCTCTCCTCCTCAGCCACCACCAGGGAAAACGAGCGTTCGGTTGTCCAAAACGCATTCGAGTGGGTTAACCGCGAGACGCTCATCTCCGACTTCATCCGCTACGTAAAGAACATAAAGACCTTCCCCGACCGCATCGAGCTCGGCATGGAGGCCTACTCCATGGGCAACTACGACGAGGCGGAAAAACACTTTCAGGCGGCCCTCGAGCTGAACGAGGAGCACTACGTGCCCCACTACTACCTCGGGCTCATCTACTACGAGAAATCCGAATACTCCATGGCCGAGTACTACTATCAGACTGCTCTCAAGTCCGGCGGAAACGAGGCCCTCATCAACTACGCCCTCGGCGTCAACGCCTTTGCCGATCGCCGTTTCGAGGATGCGCGCTATTATCTCGGCGAGTCGAAGGGCGCAGACTCCACCTATGCGGATAAGGCGGATAGCTTGATCGAGCGTATCGACAGCGCCGACCGCTCCGGCGGTGAGGCATCCGGCTCGAGTTCTTCCGGTTCCTGAGGTTCCGGAGGTTCCGGAAGTTCCGGAAGTTCCGGCAACAACTCCTCTTCCGGCGGCATGTAGAGGGACCCGTGATGGCTACCGCTTTATTTTGTGGCGAGGGGGTTTGGAGCGGTTCGTCTTTCCCGCAGGCACCGGTCGTCTCTTGCGCACTGCGTTAGCCGGGGGGCGGAGCCCCTCTTCTCGGAAGAGCCACACCACCGCCATCTCCACCTCCTGATTCGGCGGAGTGAGAGGCGATATGAGTCTTTTTATCTCCTTGAACATGTCGCGAAAGAGAAGCGTCGCGTTGTCCCACTCGTCGGGAATGAAGCAGACCCCCTCTACGAGGGCGGCTAAGAGCCTTCCCTTTCTGTCCTCGCCCTTCTCGTTGACCCGCGTGTCGATGCGCTCGAGACTCTCGAAGAACTTCTCCCTGTCGCTCCTCTTCGGGTCTCGGACGAGTGTGTCGATTACCGGGAGCATGTAGCTGAGCAGCTTCAACTTGATCATGTCCTTGAAGATCATCTCGGAGTTGCCCGATTGGAGAATCTTCAGCATCTCTTCGGTAAGCCGAGACGGTGGGCAGCGTTCGAGTTCCACGGAGTACTTCTTAATGCTCCGCCGCAACATGAAGGGTATCTTCAGCCCGTGGAGGGCCGAGTATTTGACCGCTCGTATCATCCGCACCGGATCCTCGGAAAAGGTCACATCGAGGGGAATGAGGGATCGCAGCTTTCTCCTGCGAATGTCGTGCAGGCCATCTACGAAGTCAAAGAGCTCCTCCTGCTCAGGATCGTAGTAGAGGGCATTTATGGAGAAGTCACGCCGGTGCACATCCTCCTCCATCGTGCCGAAGACGTTGTTCCCCTCCTCCGGCTCGCTGAGCGCGCGAAACGTGGAGACCTCTATGATCTTGTTCGTGAAGTGCACGTGCACCAGACGAAATCTGCGTCCTATTATCCGCGCATTCCGAAAGAACTTCTTGACCTCCTTCGGCGTCGCATCCGTGGCTATGTCGAAATCTTTGGGATATTTATCGAGGAGGAGGTCCCGCACAGCACCGCCGACGATGTATGCCGAAAAGCCCTTCTCCTTTAGTCGAGAGATCACCTTTCTTGCATCTCTTTCGATTCTCTTCGTATCTATGGAGTGTTCGTCTGGACCGTAAATCTTTGCGACGGGTTTCGTTGTACCCTCTCCTGTTGCTCCGTATCTTACTCGCACCTCTACACTCGCTTGAAGCCGTCAATTTTTTCGTCTACTATATACTACGGTCTTTCTACCTTAGTTTCAAGGGAGTACAGTAAGGGAGTCTTTCATGCAGATAGAACCGAGAATACTCAAGGGATTTCGCGACTTTCTTCCCGAGCAGGCGGCGAAGCGTGCCCGTATCATATCCACCCTCACCTCCACCTTCGAAGAGTTCGGCCTTCAGCCGATCGACACGCCGGTGCTCGAGTACACCGAAGTACTCCTCGGCAAGGGCGGCGGCGAGACGGACAAGCAGGTTTACCGCTTCGAGGATCAGGGGGGAAGGGACGTGTCGATGCGCTTCGATCTCACGGTCCCCTTCGCCCGCTTCATGGCGCAGCACGAGCACGAGCTGCCCATACCTTTCAAGCGCTACCACATCGACAAGGTCTGGCGCGGGGAGAATACCCAGCGCGGCAGGTACCGCGAGTTCACCCAGTGCGATTTCGACATCGTCGGCACGGACAACGCGTCGGCGGACTTCGAGATCCTCCTGCTGATGTACCGCTCCTTCGCCGCCCTCGGCATAGAGGACGTAACAATAAAGATCAACCACCGCGGCATATTCAATCGCTTCCTCTCCCACATCGGCGTGGAGGCTGAGTCGGTAGAGATCATGCGGCTCATCGATAAGCGGGGAAAGATCGGCACGGAGAAGGTCCGCGAGGGACTCGCCGAGATAGTCGGCGCCGGCAACGGGGATAGGATCCTCAGCTACATCGACGCGGAGGGGAGCTTTCTCGAGATACTCTCCCACATCACCTCACTCGCCGGCGGAGAAGATGAAGAGAGCAGACGCTTGACCGAGATAGAGAGCGCAATGCGCGAGCTCGGCATCGAAGAGCGCTTCGAGCTCGACCCCTCCATCATGCGGGGCCTCGATTACTACACCGGCATCGTCTACGAGACCTTTTTGGACGGAATCCCCGAAATCGGCTCGATCTGCTCCGGAGGCAGGTACAACAACCTCGCATCCCTCTACACGAAGACCGAGCTCCCGGGAGTCGGTTCTTCGATAGGCTTGGACAGGCTCATCGCCGCTTTAGAGGAGCTCGAGGATGGAGCCGGGACTGAATGCGGTGCCGACGTTGCAATCTTCAACCTCGACGATACGCTCATAGGCTACTACCACAGGCTCGCGGAAGAGCTGCGGAGAGAGGGAATCCGCGCCGACCTCTTCTACGAGAAGAAGAAGCTCGGGCAGCAGTTCAAGCTCGCCGAGGCGAAGCAGATCCCCGCGGCGGTCATCTGCGGAGAGGACGAACGTGCATCCGGGGCCATTACCGTAAAAAACCTCACGACGCGCACGAATGCCACCCACGTATCCGCTGCCGAAGCGGCCGCCGCGATCCGCACCGCCGTCCGCGATGCGAGAGGAGCATAGCAGGCAACCATGAGACCCGAAGAACTTCCCGTCTATCAGCAGCGGGATAAGATACTCGAGAAAATCGAAAGCAATCAGGTGATAGTGGTGGAGAGTCCCACCGGAAGCGGGAAGACCACCCAGCTTCCCCTCATTCTCCACCGCGCCGGCTACTCCGAAGGCGGAGTGCTCGGCGTCACCCAGCCCCGCCGCATCGCGGCGGTGTCGGTAAGCGAGTACATCGCACAACAGATCGACAGCCCCATCCCCGGCACAATCGGCTACAAGATGCGCTTCGACGACCACACGAACGAGAGCACCAGGATCAAGATCATGACCGACGGCATCCTCCTCCAGGAGATGAAGGCCGACCCGAGCCTCTCGAAGTACTCGGTGATAATGGTCGACGAGGCGCATGAGCGGAGTCTCAACATCGATTTCATCCTCGGACTGCTCAAGAACATCCTCGATGAGAGGCCGGACTTCAAGGTAATAATCTCTTCGGCAACCATCAACGCGGAGGTCTTTTCCACCTACTTCAACGGGGCCCCGGTAGTCCACATAGAGACCCAGATGTACCCCGTACAGGTTATCTACGACGAGCCCCACACGGCCGACAGCGATGCCCTCGTCGAGAAGATCACCGACATCGTCGTCCGTACGGTCGAGAGCGACCGCAGGGGAGACATCCTCATCTTCCTCCAAGGCGAGCGGAACATCAAGGACTGCCTCGCCGAGCTCGAAGCTTCACCGGTCAGCAAGAGGCTCTTCCTGCTTCCCCTCTACGGGCGGCTCTCAAAGGAGGAGCAGGACCGGGTCTTCATCCCCACACCGGAGGGTAAGACCAAGGTAGTCATCTCGACCAACATCGCCGAGACGAGTGTGACCATAGACGGCATTACCACCGTCATCGACTCGGGACTCGCCAAGCTCAACTACTACAATCCGCGGACCTTCACCTCCTCCCTCATCGAGGGGCCGATCTCCAAGGCGAGCTGCAACCAGCGTAAGGGGCGGGCCGGCCGCACGCAGCCCGGCACCTGCTACCGCCTCTACTCCAAGAAGGACTTCGACAACCGGCAGCTCTTCACCACCGAAGAGATCTACCGAACCGACCTCTCGGAGGTCGTTCTGCGGATGTCCGAGCTCGGCATTACCGATTTCGAGAACTTCCACTTCATCTCTCCTCCGGGAAAACAGGGGATCATCGGCGCCATAGAGACCCTCGAACTCCTCTCCGCCATCGACGAAACGAGGAACCTCACCGACATCGGGAAGATGATGGTGCGTTTTCCCCTCATACCGCGACACTCACGGATTCTCGTCGAAGCCATTCGCCGCTTCTACGACGTCATGGAGGAGGCGGTCATCGCCACCGCCTTCCTTTCGACGAACACTCCCTTTACCCTTCCCCCCGGCGAAGAGATGGAGGCGCGCCACGCACACCACCAGTTCAGCGATCCCGCCGGCGATTTCGTCAGCTACCTGAACCTCTATCGCGCCTTCGTAAAGAAGAGCGACGGAAAGAAGCGCGAGAACTTCTGCAAACAGTTCTATCTCGACTTCAAGGTCATGACCGAAATCGCCAACATCAAACAGCAGCTCGAGGAGATAGTCTCGGGAATGGGCGTTCCCATCGCATCGGGCGGGAGTACCAAGGACTACCTCTGTGCCGTTTCGGTAGGACTCGTGCAGTTCGTCTGCGTCCGCAGCGGCAAGGGCGTCTACCGCAGCCTGACGGCCGACCGAATCCAGATCCACCCCGGCTCGGTCATGTACCGCGAGTCGCCCCCATTCATCGTCGCGGGCGAGATCGTGCGCACCAGCCGCATGTTCGCCCGTTCGGTATCGCCGCTGAAAAAGCAGTGGCTCTCAGAGATTTCCGAGACCGTGGCGCAGGAGTTCGCTGCACCGGTCGAGGAGAAGCGAAAGAGACCTACGGAGAAGACGAAGAAGCGGAACACCACCTGGGAGATTACCTTCGGAGGCGAAAAGTTCTCCCTCATACCCTACAAGAAGAACAAGAAGATGGCGATTTTGCCCTGGGAAAAGATCTCACGGGTTCTGCGCAACTCGAGTGAAGATCAGCTCAAACAGCACGAGAAGCTACGCGGAAAGATCGTCTACCAAGACTTCGAGATTCATCCCGGCGACCAGTTGGGCAGTATTCTCAAGATCGTCCCCTACATCGACCCCGAGACCGATCTGCGCGAGGGGCCGAAGAAACGGGGCAGTTTTTCCACCGCCTCCGATCTGCCGCAACTCTGCGAGGAGCTCGAGAAGATACTCAAACTGACGAGGGCCGGCAGGAAATCGAAGGTGCTCGGCTTCTTCGCCCTCGACACCGACGGAACGGGCAACTACTGGCTCAAGGTGATCCGCAGTTTCCACACCGCCGTAGACGTGAGTCTCTCGAGCCTGGAGGCCTTGGCGGACGAGCTGCCCGAATCGACGGATGATGAGCATCTGAGCATGGTCAATGCCGTCTATCGGAGGCTCTCGGAGATCTACGAACACTACTGACGTTACGCCGTGGTGATTATTGCGGGTGCGGCTGTGAAGCGGTCTCGCCCGCCCCGCGCCGATCGGCTCAGCCGCCCTCGAGCACTTTCAAGAGCAGCCCTCTCGGCACGGGTGAAAAAAAGCTCTCCTTCCGTCTCTTCTGGAGAACGAAACGCACCTCTCCGCCCTTCTTCTTCTTGTCGTGGAGCGTGGCTTCGGCTATCTTCTCGGGATGCTGAGTCATTCCGGAAATTGCGTAGCCGTAGGACGAGATGAGCTCACTCACCTCGTCCCGGTAGTCCGAATCGGTGACCCCCATCTCGACGCCCAAATCGAGCGCCTTAACCATTCCCCATGCGACCGCCTCTCCGTGACTCACCTCGTGAAAACCGTGCTCCGACTCGAGGGCGTGACCGAAGGTGTGTCCGAAGTTGAGATGCCCCCGAATACCCCGCTCCTTCGGGTCCTGCTCTACATAGAGGGCCTTCACCTTCTGCGAACGGGAGATGAGCTCCTCGAGCAGCTCCCCGTCACGCCCGAGGACCTTCTCTCGATGGTCCCGTATGAGACGAAAGAGCTCGTCATCGGCGAGCAGCGCGTGCTTGATCACCTCGGCCAATCCGTTCTTGTACTCGCGTTCGGGCAGGCTCTCGAGAAACTCGACGCTCACGATCACCTCTTCTGCCGGATAGAAGCTGCCGAGCAGATTCTTGCAGCCCTTGAAGTCAATTCCGGTCTTGCCTCCGAGGGCCGCATCTACCATTGCAAGAAGAGTCGTAGGAATCAGAATGAGCCGCATCCCCCGCATGTAGACAGAAGCGGCGAATGCGACAGTGTCGCAGACGACGCCTCCCCCGACCGCAATTATCAGCGAGTCCCGGGCAGCCCCTCTTTCTATGAGCCGATGTGCGATGTCGGAGAGGGTCTGCCAGTTCTTGTGGATCTCTCCAGGGGGGAGCACGACACACTCCTCATCCGGCACCGGTATAAGCGCTCTGCCGTGTCTGCGTGTGTGGGAGTCGAAGACGAAGAGGGACTCGTGCGATGCGGCCCTCTCGCGCACCCTCCCGAGAGGATCGTCGGTGTAGGATATGTAGGTGGCGGTACCGGAGAGATCGAGAGTAAAGGAGCGTATGGATTCTAGTGAGCCGTCACGCGCCAAGGTTCTGTATGATATTGCGTATGTAGGGATCTATTATCGAGTAGTACCGTTTGTTGCCCTGTACCTCGGAGCTCACGATTCCTTTTTCCTTCAGTACCGCGAGGTGCTGTGAAACCACAGGCTGCGATTGGTTGAGCAGTTTCCAGAGCTCGGTGACACAGGCCTCCTGTTGTTCTATGAGACAGAGCAGTTTGAGTCTCACCGGGTGTCCGCACACCTTCAGCTTTTCCGCATAGGTGTCAATTATGCCGTCGGCACAACAAGTATTGTTTCTCATAATTAAGCTCAGCCTACAACGAGGATAACATTTTTTCAAGGACGAAATTTCACGTTTTTACTATATAGTTTCTGAAAAGAGGACTATCTTGATGATTCTCGGGCAACATATTATGATGTAGCGATTATGGAAAATATTTATCTCGACTGGGCCGCCACATCTCCGATCGATCCCGAAGTGCTCGAGGAGTTGAACCGGTATCTACACGAGCTCTTCGGCAATCCGAGCTCGCTGCACGACCTCGGCAAAAGCGCCTCCTCCGCTCTCGAGCAGGCGCGAGAGAGACTCGCACGTACGCTCGGAGTACCGCCGAACCGGCTCATCTTCACCTCCGGCGGCACAGAGGCAAACAGCATCGTGTTCCTCTCTCTCCTCCGAAAGAGACGGAGAGGCAGGGTACTCGTCTCGGCGGTGGAGCATCCCTCCGTTTACGAGTACGTTTCGGTGCTTCAGGAGGCAGGTTTCGATGTACGGGAGATTCCCGTGGACAAAGGAGGCGTTCTGCAACCGCATGAGCTGGAGAAACTCCTGAGTCGGGACACGCAGCTCGTCTCGGTGATGACGGTGAACAACGAAACCGGCGCGGTGCAGAAGATCTCGGAGATAGGCGCGCTCCTGCGGAGATACGAAGAGACCGAAGGGGCCGAGATCCACTTTCACACCGATGCCGTACAGGCCTTCGGGAAAGTCGAGCTCCCGCTGGAGGAGATGCGGGTCGACAGCGCCTCCTTCAGCTCCCACAAGCTCTCCGGTCCGAAGGGAGCGGGAATGCTCTACCTCTCGAGAGAGATCAGCCCGATCATCGTCGGCGGCGGCCAGGAGAACGGCTACCGCCCCGGTACCGAGAACGTGCCCGCCATTGCCGCCTTCGCCCTTGCGGCGGAACGGCGCACCGAGAAACTCTCTGAGAACTATGAGGCCGCCGTACACAGACGCGATCGTCTGCTCGACTGCCTCGATGGTATCGAGGGGGTACAAACGATCCCCTTCGCCGCCTATGGCGGAGAAAACGATGCACATCGCTATTCGCCGTACATTCTCAGTTTTACCGTCGCTCCTCTGCCTGGGGAGGTGATGGTACGAGTGCTCAACGACAGGGGCATTGCCGTCTCCACCGGTTCCGCCTGCTCTTCGAACAAGAGGAAGAAACGCAGCCGAGTGCTCAGGGCTCTCTCCCTCTCGGACGAGGAGGCTTTCGGGGCCGTACGCGTCTCTACCGGATGGAGCAGCTCCGGCGACGAGATAGAACGGTTCTGCAAAACACTGAAAGAGGAGCTGCCGATGCTCCTCAAAACCGTTCGATAACTGAAACATCGAGGAAGTGTTCATGCGCGTGCGTTATTTGATAAAGATCGGAGAAATGTCGCTGAAGGGCGGCAACAAGGCGCTCTTCGAGCGGAGGCTCCGAAAGAACATTTCGACACTCCTCGAAGATGTGAAACCGCGCATCACCATACGGGACCGCCGTTTCTACCTCGACGCCGAGGAGGCTGCGATTCCACGCGTCGAGGAGGCCCTTTCGCACAGCTTCGGGATCGTCGGCTACACGAGAACCCGCGGCAGCAAAAAAGACTTGGAAGAGCTGAAGCGTGCGGCGGAGGAGGAGGTGCGCCGTTATGCGGAGAAGCTCTACGGACCCCGCACAGAGGAGCTCCGCGACGAATCGATCTCCTTCAAGATAGAGGCGAGAAGAACCGACAAATCGTTTCCCCACAACTCCTATGACATCGCATCGGAACTCGGAGCCCACCTCAAAGAGAGCCTTCCCTTCTTGCGGGTTGATGTGAAGAAACCCGATTGGAAGGTCGCCGTCGAGATTCGCGAGGATGTCTACATCTACGTGGAGCAGAAGGAGGGGCCGAGAGGGCTTCCGGTCGGCACGGCGGGCAAGGCAATGCTCATGCTCTCGGGCGGCATAGACTCGCCCGTCGCAGGGTATCTCATGGCCAAGCGCGGCCTGTTTCTCGATGCGGTCTACTTCCACACCTATCCCTACACCTCCGACGAGGCGCTCGAGAAAGTCCGGACCCTCGCCGGGGTATTGAGTCCCTACTGTATCGGGCTGAGGCTCTTCGTGGTCCCCTTTACCGACTTCCAGCTCCGCATCAAGGAACGGGCGAGCGAGGACGAGGTGACCCTCCTGATGCGCGCCGGCATGGTGAAGATCGCCGAAAAACTCGCCGAGAGAACCGGGGCCAAGGCCCTCGTGACCGGCGAGTCGTTGAGTCAGGTGGCGAGCCAAACACTGGAGAGTCTCGGTTTTACCGGTAGCATGACGAGTCTCCCCGTATTTCGGCCGCTTATCGGTATGGACAAGGAGGAGATCATCGATCTCTCGAGAAGAATAGGCAGCTTCGAGACCTCTATTCTTCCCTATGACGACTGCTGCACCATATTCTCACCCGAGCATCCGGTGGTAAAACCCCGGCTGGAGAAAATGATGGAGTCGTGGTCCGATTTGGAAGCTGATGAATTGATAGATGAGGCGGTCACGAAGACGAAAAAGGAGCACTTCCCCCCGATCTCCGATTAAACGCCTACTGCGATTAGACGCCTACCTTCTTTTCGGACGACTTCGAGCCCTCCGCGGATTCCTTCTTCTCGTGCTTTTCCGCGGCGCCGGAGCTCTCGCTATTGCTCTTCTGCTCGCTATTGTTCTCGCTCTTGTTCTCGCCGCCGGCGCCTTCGCCCGCACGCACCTTTCCGTTATCGGATCCCGTCTTCTTGCCGTTATCGGTTACGTAGAATCCGCTTCCCTTGAAGATGATCCCCGTTCCGCCGCCGATGAGTCGACGCAATGCTCCTCCGCACTCCGGGCATGTGCTGAGCGGTTCATCGGACATCTTTTGAAAGTGTTCGAACTCGTGCCCGCAGGCCTTGCATTCGTAATCGTACGTCGGCATCCTCTCTCACTCCTTATTTGGTACAAATCCTTGTTTGATACAAATGTACAAATTCTTAAATAATATACGCATTTTTTCAGAATCCGTCCATCCTAACCGGAATTTCTCTCTCCGCCAGAAAACGCTTGATATCCCCTATGCGATAGCCGTCTATGTGCACCATCGAGGCGATGAGGGCGGCATCCGCCCTTCCTTCCTGCAGGACCTCGGCGAGGTGTCCGGGAGTTCCCGCGCCGCCGGAAGCCACGACCGGAACCCCGACGGCCTGTGAGATCATGCGCGTGAGGGTGATCTCATATCCCTCCTTTGTGCCGTCGGCATCGATCGAGTTCAGCACTATCTCCCCCGCTCCGAGCTCCACGGCCCGCTGTGCCCACTCAAGCGCATCGAGCTCCGTCGAGCTACGTCCGCCGTTGATATAGACGCGGTATCCGGAGGGCATGCTCGCGTCCCCGGCCGCATCCATGCCGAGGACCACACACTGGTTGCCGAAGTGCTCCGCACCGGCGCGGATGATCTCGGGGTTCTTTACGGCGAGGCTGTTTACGCTCACCTTTTCCGCCCCGGCGAGTATTACCTGCTTCATGTCCTCTAATGAGCCGATACCGCCGCCGACGGCAAAGGGTATGTAGATGCGCTCGGCCACCCTCCGAACCACATCGATCATTATCCCCCGCCTCTCATGAGAGGCGGTGATGTCGTAGAAGACGAGCTCGTCTACCCCCTGTCGGTAGTAGTCTGAGGCCATCTCCACCGGATCTCCCACCTCCACGTTCCCCTTGAAGCGGACCCCCTTGGTGGTCTTCCCCTCCTTTACGTCGAGACAGACGATCACCCTTTTTTTGAGCATTATCCCCCTCCTCCGGCGCCGTCGGTGTCAACGGTACCTTCGGTGCCGATCGAAAGGAAGTTCGAGAG
>CAYFVU010000005.1:58906-72343 GCA_964346645.1 uncultured Spirochaetaceae bacterium
CGGCGCCGTCGGTGTCAACGGTACCTTCGGTGCCGATCGAAAGGAAGTTCGAGAGCAGCCGTATGCCCAACTCGCCCGATTTCTCCGGATGAAACTGCACCGCATATAGGTTGTTGCGGCTGAAGGCCGAGACGAACTCTATTCCGTAGTCGGTCGTCCCTATCGTCTCTTCCTGCCGCTCCGGCTGGGGGTAGTAGGAGTGGACGAAGTAGAAGCTGCTGCCGTCGGGAATTCCGTCGAAGAGCGGAGATACGCCCCGCTGCCGCACCTCGTTCCAGCCCATGTGGGGAACCTTGAGCCCCATGTCATAGGGAAATCGCCGCACCCGCCCGGGCACGATATCGAGACACGGAGTCTCGTTCTCCTCCGAGAGGGAGAGCACGATCTGACAGCCGATGCATATCCCGAGCACGGGCCGTCCCGAAGCGACGTACCTCCTCAAGAAGCCGTCCAAACGGCGCTTCTCCAGCTCGCGCATCGCCGCCCGAGCCTCGCCTACTCCGGGAAAGATCAGTCGCTCCGTGCGGTCGAGCTCATCGGGCAGACCCGAGACCGCGAAATCCGCACCGAGCCTCTTGAGCGCGGTCTCTACGCTCGTGAGGTTCCCCGCAGCGTAGTCGACCACTCCTACACGATCCATATACATTCTCTCCCCTCTCACCAAATTCCGCAGTATCACAGCTCCGGCGTGAACACGCCGAACAGGAGGTACAGCTCCTCCGTGCCGATCTTAGCACCGGATATCCTCACCCGGGTCTCTTCCTGTGTAACGTACCGCTCCTCCACCAGCCTCATTACCGCCTCTTTTCCCTCGCCTCTCGCCCGCCTGAGGAGTGCGAGACGCAGGGTGAGCAGGAAGGACCTTGCGGTAGACTCGTCCCGGAACCGGTACGCCCCCTCTATGCGATAGACCTTCCCCATCTCTCGCTCGTCTCCGAGCTGCTTCTCGCCGGAGGGAAAGAAGCCGATTCTGAAGTCTTCGACCTTCGAGAGCAGGATGCCGAGGCGCCTGTCGAAATACGAGCTGAACTGCGGCCGTCTCCCATAGATATACATCGCCGCGCTCTTCGCCGCCGAGCTCACCTCCTGCGGAAGAGAGCCGCCGCGGGGATCGTGAATCTTCGAGAGGAGGCCCTCCATGTTCTCCTGGGTGACCGCCGCCAACCCCGAAGTGGGAAAGGCGACCTGCAGCAGGTTCTCCGGCGACTGCCACCATACAGTCGGCTCCTCGCGCTTCTCCCATCCCTCGCGGCTCATGGCGAAGCCGGCGATCCTCCTCGGATAGTTTCCCTCTGCAATGACATCGAAACGGGGTTGAGACTCGCTTTCTTGATAGAGACGAACATAGAGGCGCCTGGTGCGCTTCAGAAAGCGGTCTACTGTCTCCGGGTCCATTACCCTCGAGAGAACCGTCTCAGAGAGCTCTGTGTGCTCCTCCACATTGAGGATGAACAGCACGCTTCCCTCGCGGTAGATGAGCGAGGGGTATCCCCCCTCCCCCGGCTTCGGCACGCTCGCACATCCGGAGAACAGGAGCACCGAGAGAAGGAGTATCGAGAGAAGGAGCAATCCGGCCGGAACCGCAAAAGTCCGGGAGAAAGTCCGGGAGACCGGTGTGCGGAGAGACACAGGGACGCGTCTGTCCGGTCCGTGCGAGCGGCAAATCGGCCTCCGCGCCCGTCTTCCCGGCCTCCGCTCGGGTCTACTCGGCCTTTGCGAGGCCGATCTTGCAGTTTCCTTCACCGCACTCAACTTCGATGCCGTCGACGGGTTCCTTCCACTCGTATTCAACCGCCAGGGTCTCCCCGAGCAGGTGCTCCTCGAAGGACTCCACCGCCTGCTTCACCTCTTCGGTGCCGTCGAGGTAGAGGTAGATTCTGTCGGTCACGTCGAGGCCCGAGTCCTTCCGCAGATTCTGGATGCTGCGCACGAGGTCCCGAATGGTTCCCTCCTGCTTGAGCTCTTCGGTGATCTCGGTGTCCAGTCCGACGGTCAGGCTGTCTTCGTTCAGGACCTTCATGTGCTCCTTCTCGCTGCGCTGCACGATGATACCGTCACTCGTCAGCTCGAGAGTACCGCCGTCGTAGTCGAGGTAGAGGGTCGCGCCGTCGAGAATGGACTGGATCTCGCTCATCGAGAGCTGCTCGATCTTCTGCGCCACCTGCTTCATGTGCTTTCCGAGGCTCTTGCCGAGGAGTTTGTAGTTCGCCTTCGCGGAGTAGACGACCAGGTCTTCCTCGTTCTCCTTGAAGAGCACATCCTTCACGTTGAGCTCCTCACGGATTATCTCCTCCATCTCGCGGAGGATCCGCTTCTCGGCGGCATCCTTCGTGACGAGGTAGATCGCTTTGAGGGGCTGTCGGGTCTTGATGCTGTGCATGCTCCTGAGGGCACGCCCCATGGAGACCGCCTTGCGGGTGACCGCCATCTTCTGCTCGAGCTCTGCATCCCTCTTCGAGTCGTCGGCTACCGGGTAGTCGGACAGGTGTATCGACTCGGGCATGTCATCCGTCTTGAGGTTCCGGTAGACCTCCTCCACCACGAATGGGATGAAGGGAGCCGCCACGTGTATCAGCTTCATAAGGATCGTGTAGAGCGTGTCGTAGGCCTCGAGTTTGTCCTGGTCGTTCTCCGAACGCCAGAACCGACGCCGGGAACGTCGGATGTACCAGTTGTTCAGCAGGTCGATAAAATGGAGGATCGGATCGATCGCCTTCTGAAGATCGTAGTCATCGAGCTGTTCGGTCACGTCCCTTACCATACGCTCGGACTCGGAGAGCACCCACTTGTCGAGCGGATTTACCGGATTGGAGGGCTCGCCGCGGTACTCGTACTGGTCGATGTTGGCATAGGTGACGAAGAAGCTGTAGGAGTTCCACAGGGGAATAATGAAGTTCTTCAGCACCTCCTTCACTCCCTTGTCCGAGTAGCGAAGGTCCTCCGCCTTCACGACCGCCGAGTGCATCAGGAAGAGACGCAGGGCATCTGCGCCGAACTGGTTGATGACATCCATGGGATCGGAATAGTTACGCTCCGACTTGGACATCTTCTTCCCGTCCTCTGAAAGGACCAGACCGTTGGTCACCACATTCATGAAGGCCGGCTCTTCGAAAATCGCCGCTGCGAGAATCGTAAGCGTGTAGAACCATCCGCGGGTCTGGTCTAGTCCTTCGCAGATGAAGTCGGCGGGAAAGTTATTCTCGAACCACTCTTTGTTCTCGAAGGGATAGTGGTTCTGCGCGTACGGCATGGAGCCGGATTCGAACCAGCAGTCCAGGACGTCGGGTATCCTCCGCATCGTCCCCTTTCCATCGGGACTCGGCCAGGTGATCTCGTCGACGAAGTGCTTGTGCAGGTCGTCGACCCACACTCCCGACTTCTCGTAGAGCTCCTGCCGCGAGCCGATCACCTCTAAATGATCGGAGCCGTCGCTCTTCCAGACCGGGATAGGGTTGCCCCAGTATCTGTTCCGGCTGATAGACCACTCCCTCGCGCCTTCGAGCCACTTACCGAAGCGCCCGTGCTTGAGGTGGTCGGGCACCCAGTTGATCTTCTCGTTCGCCTCGAGCATCTTCGGCTTGACCTTCTCGATGTTGACGAACCAGCTCGATACGGCCCGGTAGATGAGGGGTTTCTTGGTGCGGTAGCAGAAGGGATAGCTGTGACGGTACTTCTCTCGCTTTACGAGCTTGCCCTGCTCCTTGAGCATCTTCATGATCGGTTCGTCGGCATCCTTCACGAAGAGCCCGTCGAAATCGGTGACTTCTGAGGTGAACCTGCACTCGGCGTCGAGGGGACAGATGACCGGCACTCCGGTGCCCTTCATCGCCTCGTAGTCCTCCTCGCCGAAGCCCGGTGCGGTGTGGACTATGCCGGAGCCGTCCTCGGTGGAGACGTAGTCGGCGAGAATCGTCTTGAAGGCCCCGCTCTGTGCCTCGTCGGCGAAATAGGGAAAGAGCGGCTCGTACTCGATGCCCTCGAGCTCCGCACCCCTCTTCTCCCAGATGATCTCGTACTCCTCCTCGTTCTTGTAGTAGCTCGAGAGCCGCTCCTTTGCGAGTATGTAGTACTCCTCTCCGTCCTTCACCTTTACATAGGTGATCTCCGGCCCGAGTGCGAGTCCGAGGTTGGAGGGAAGGGTCCAGGGAGTGGTGGTCCATGCGAGAAAGTAGCTGTTCTTCTCGTTTTTGATCTTGAACTTGACGGTGATCGCCGGGTCCACCACCTCCTGATAACCTCCGAGGTTCACCTCGAAGTTTGAGAGTGGAGTTGAGAGGGCGGGACTGTACGGGAGGATGTTGTACCCCTCATAGAGCAGTCCTCTTTCCCACAAGGTCTTGACCGCCCACCAGATCGACTCCATGAAGTCGGGATCCATCGTCTTGTAGTCGTTCTCGAAATCGACCCAGCGGCCCATCCGCTTGACGATACGCTCCCACTCGGCGGTGTAACGCAGCACTATGGATCGACAGTGTTCGTTGAACTTTCCTACGCCGAACTCCTCGATCTGTGTTTTTCCGGTGATGCCGAGCTCTTTCTCTATCTCGTATTCGACGGGAAGACCGTGACAGTCCCAGCCGAAGCGCCGATCGACCTTTTTCCCCTTCATCGTCTGATAACGGGGTATGATGTCCTTTATGGTGCCGGGAACGAAGTGGCCGAAGTGGGGAAGACCCGTGGCAAAAGGAGGTCCGTCGTAGAACACGTACTCTTCGCTGCCGTTGCGCTGCTCGATGGACTTCTCGAAGATGTTGTTCTTCTCCCAAAACTCGAGAACTTTTTCCTCCATCTTGGGAAAATCGACTTTGGGGTCTACAGGTGTGTACAAAACGGCCTCCTCACATTTTCTTCCGTCGGATAACCGAGGAAATAGAGCACTTTACAGTAGTTGTTAGGATAAAAATAACGTAGCTATTCTAGAGAAAAGGCTTTCAGGATGTCAAGCCGTGCTCAGCCTGTGTGCAGCCGCGATATATACTTTCCCTTCTCTACCTGGGCACGGACCGGCTCTTGGCCTGAGTAGTCGCGATAGGCGTTGCTCAGCTCTTCATCGAGGATCCGCGCCTTCTGATTGTCGTTCCACTCTATGTCGAAGAGGCTTGCGATCTCCTCCTGCAGCTTCTCATCATAGATGGGACAGGTTACCTCCACTCTCCTGTCTATGTTTCGCGGCAACAGATCGGCGCTCGAGATATACACTTCTCGGTTTCCTCCGCCGGCGAAGATGTAGAAGCGGTCGTGTTCGAGATACTTGTCGACGATGCTTATCGCCTCGATATTCGCGCTCTTTTTTCCCTCCGTCACGAGTGAGAACATGCTGCGAATTATGAGCCGTATCTCCACGCCCGCCTTGCTCGCCTCGTAGAACATCTTGATTATCTCCTTGTCGGCGAGGTTGTTGAGCTTTATGTGGATGTAGGCTGCCCTGCCGGCTTTGGCATTCTTTATCTCGCGGTCGATCAGCCGGTTGAGCTTGTCCCGGAAGTAGAAGGGCGATATGAGCAGATGGTTGAACTCGGCGATCTTGTAGTTGCTCTCGAAGAAGTCGAAGAGCTTGTCCACCTCCTCGGTGATCTCGGTATTGCTGGTCAGCAGATAGCTGTCGGTGTACTGCTGCGCAGTGTCCTCGTTGAAGTTGCCCGTGCCGATGGCGCTTATGCGGTAGTAGTCGTCCTTTCCCTTTGTCCGGGTAATGCTGCAGAGCTTCGAGTGCACCTTCAGACCTGGAATGCCGAACACAACCTTTACTCCCTCCTTTTTGAGCTTATTCGCCCAGTTGATGTTCGCCTTTTCGTCGAAGCGTGCCTGCAGCTCGAGGAGTACTACCACCTCCTTACGGTTCTTCCTCGCGTTTATGAGCGCGTTGACCACGCTCGAGTAACGAGCTACGCGATAGAGGGTGATCTTGATTCCGGTAACTTTCGGATCGAGGGCGGCCTCGCGCAGCAAGTCGATGAGGTAGTCGAAGGAGTGGTAGGGAAAGTGGAGCAGTACGTCTTTCTTGCGGATGACGTTGATGATATTGCTCACCCCCTCGAGATCCTTGTGCGGGATCTTCGGCGTTTCCGGTTCGTCTTCGTCGTGTATGATCTTCGGGAAACTGATGTAGTCTCTGGAATTGTGGTATCTGCCGCCGGGCAGGAGCGTATCGAGGGGCTTTAGCTTCAGTTTCTTCTTGAAGAACTCCACCATGGTCTCGGGCATCTCCGTGTCGTAGGTAAGCCTCACCGGTCGTCCCCGCTTCCGCTTGTCGAGACTCTTCTGTATCTTGTTGAGGTAGCTGACCTCGAAGTCGTCGTCTATGTCCAGCTCGGAATCACGGGTTATCTTGATGTCGTATGCCCTGAACTGGTCGAAATGCAGCATGCTGAAGATGTACTCCAGCCCGAAGCGTATCACGTCCTCGAGAAGTATGATGTACTGGTTCTCGTCGTCGCTCGGCAGCTGCACGAACCGGGAGCAGGTCTTCGAGGGGATTTCTATGATGCTGTACTTGGGCCTCGATTTCTTGCTCGATTTCGAGAGTTCGACGGCGAGGTAGAGTGCGGTGTCCTTCAGCTCCGGGAAGCGGTATCTGGCGTCTATCATGACGGGGAAGATCTTCGGCCGGACCTCTCTGGTGATGTAGTTTCGCACGTACTCCTTCTGTCTCTCGTTCAGCTCGTATTCTTTGAGGAAGTAGATTCCGTGTTTTTCGAGCTCTTCTTTCACCCCGTTGAATACCCGCTCGAAATCGGCGTGTTGCTCGATCACGGTCTGCTGTACTCGCTCGAGCACACTGGTTGGATCATCTCCGATAAGCTCTATGCTCTTCTCTCCGAGTTGGCTGAGACGCTTGAGGGTAGCTACTCTGACTCGGTAGAATTCGTCGAGGTTGTTGCTGTAGATACCGAGAAACCTAATACGCTGCGCCAGGGATACGCGGGGGTCCTTCGCCTCCTGCAGGACCCGCCCGTTGAACGACAGCCAGCTCATCTCTTTATTGATAAAATCCTTACTCACGAGATACCAATCCTTGCGTACTGTGTATGCGGTTTATACGTTCCGCCGGAGTCTATCCGGGCAGCACATCTCCAAAACAGGCGCCGATGGAACGGGCCTTTCGAACCAACGGATGATCGGGCGGAACGAGGTTGAGCTTTCCCGAGACATCCTCGAGCGGAACCCGAACCATGTTTCGGTTCCGCAACGCGACCATGTGGCCGAACTTGTCCTCTGCCGCTGATTCCGCCGCATACGCACCGAGACGCGTGGCGAGAATGCGGTCCGAAGCGGTGGGGGTTCCTCCCCGTTGAATGTAGCCGAGGATCGTCTCCCTCGCCTTGAGGTCGGTCTTTTTCTGCAGCTCTTTTGCGATATATCCGGCCACCCCCTTCTTCTTCTTTTTCTCCGGCAGGTCTATACCCTCCGCCACGACGAGGATCGAATAGGGTTTCCCGCTGTTCGCCCTGCGCTGCAGATAATCGGCGACCACATCTACATCGTAAGGGATCTCCGGTATAAGAATGACGTCTCCGCCGCCGGCCACACCCGAGTAGAGGGACAGCCATCCGGCATGGTGCCCCATGACCTCCACCACCATGATCCGCTTGTGGCTGTTCGCCGTCGTGTGGATGCGGTCTATCGCCTCGGTGGCGATGCTGAGGGCAGAGTCGAACCCGAAGGTGAGATCGGTACCCCAGACATCGTTGTCGATCGTCTTCGGCACGCCTATGATGTTCAATCCCTCTTCGGAGAGTTTGTGCGCGGTCTTCATGGTTCCGTTGCCGCCGATGCAGACCACGCAGTCCAACTCGAGATTGTTGTAAGTATCCTTTATTATGTCGGGTTTGCTCCTGATGTACTCGTTGTACTGCCCCTTCTTGAAGGGTTTCTCGCGCGATGTGCCGAGAATGGTACCCCCGAGGGTGAGGATGCCGGAGAGATCGTCCTCGGTGAGAAAGCGGTACTCCCGCTCGATGAGGCCGAGATAGCCTGAGGAGATCCCGATGACCTCCATCCCGTACTCGAGCATTGCCGTCTTTCCCACGCCCCGTATGGCGGCATTGAGACCCGGGCAATCCCCTCCCGCGGTGAGTATACCAATGCGCTTGCCCTTCTTCTTCGTCATACCTACTCTCTCGTTGTTTATATTACCTCTGATCATAACTCTAATTGCTGAGCTGCAGTTTTACAACCGATTATGCCGACACGAATCTATTTCTCACACAAATCACACGGATCAATGCATGAAAACGAGGTATAAAGATTGCACAGCTATCCTACAAAGTCCATACTTAATAATTGAGGAGTAGATGCACATGCCCGCAATCGCGCTCTACAGCATAAAGGGAGGAGTAGGAAAGACCGCAGCTGCGGTGAATCTCTCCTACATCGCCTCCGAGAGAGCCGGCAGAACCCTTATTTTCGATCTGGATCCGCAGGGTTCTTCCACTTACTATTTTCGTATCAAACCTCCGAAGAATCTGAGCTCAGAGCATCTCGTTCATGGAGGGAAAAAGGTCGAGAAGGCGATAAAGGCCTCGGACTACGAATCCCTGGACATCTTGCCTTCCAACATATCCCTGCGCAACATGGATATCGCCCTCGACGATGCTAAGAAGTCGAAAAAGCGTCTACGCTCACTTGTACGAGGGTTCGAAAACGAGTACCGGTACCTCTTTCTCGACTGCCCGCCGAACCTAAACCTCGAGTCGGAGAACGTGTTCAGAGCTGCGGATATCATCCTCGTCCCCCTCATTCCTACGCCTCTCTCCTTAAACAGCTTCGAGAAACTCGTCGACTTCTTCAGAGACAAAGAGCTCGACGAGAGCCTACTCGTCCCCTTCTACTCGATGGTAGACCGTCGTAAGAGCCTCCACAGAAAAACCCTCGAACAAAGAGAAGCAGCCGGACGGCCGCTCCTCTCTACCTACATTCCGTACAGCACCTTTGTAGAGCGCATGAGTGAACGGAGGGAACCGCTTCCCGCCTTCTCCAAGAAGTCGGAGCCCTCACGGGCATTCTACGAGCTCTGGGACGAGATAGCTTCCGGCCTCTAGGCTCTGTGAACCCAACCGTACACAGGTGATGATTTTTCCCACTTTTTCTAAAGGCGTCTCCTCAGGTACCGAAAATCTAAATATAAGAACAGCGGACAGGGACGTCCGCACAATCATTCAAGGAGGATGAGATGATAATTAATCACAACATGAGTGCGATTTTCGCACAGCGCCAGAACAGCTGGAACAACAAGGCTGTCGAAGGCAACATTGAGAAGCTCTCTTCGGGACTGCGTATCAATCGTGCCGGCGACGACGCCTCCGGTCTGGCGGTATCCGAGAAGATGAGAGCTCAAATCCGCGGGCTCCAGCGAGCGCAGCGAAACGCGGAGGACGGCATCTCATTCATCCAGACCACTGAGGGGTATCTGCAGGAGACGCAGGATATTCTCCAGAGGATGAGAGAACTCGCGATCCAGAGCTCCAACGGTATCTACACCGACGAGGACAGAATGCAGATCCAAGTGGAGATCAGCCAGCTCGTCGACGAGGTCAACCGCATCGCAAGCCACGCGCAGTTCAACGGCATGAACATGCTCACCGGCCGCTTCGCCAGCGAATTCGGAGAGAACGTGGTAACCGCGAGCATGTGGCTGCACATCGGCGCGAACATGGATCAGCGCGAACGGGTCCACATCGGAACCATGACGGCCCAGGGTCTCGGTATCCAGGGGACCGGATCTCTCGCCCATGCGGCAACCTTTATCTCCATGTCTTCTCCGAGCAAGGCCAACATGGCCATCTCCACCATCGACTCGGCCCTCACAAAGGTGAGCAAACAGAGAGCGGATCTAGGCGCCTATCAGAACCGTCTCGAGTATGCCTCCAAGGGTCTCGATGTCGGATCCGAGAATCTGCAGGCCGCGGAATCCCGCATAAGGGACGCCGATATGGCCCACCAGATGGTGAAGTACACCAAGAACCAGATTCTCGTCCAGGCTTCCAACGCCATGCTCGCACAGGCGAATCAGAAGACACAGTCGGTACTGCAGCTGCTTCAGTAGAGGCAGAGAACCAGTGTACCTGCCGTCCTCCCCCGCGGAGGGCGGTTTTTTTTTGAATAGGGGCCCCGGATACAGCCGATCCTATAGGCGCCGGAGCAGCGGAGCTTGACACGAGACGGAGTGACAGGTAAGAAGGGACTGTGCCGGAACGATTTCATGTACCCAAGACAGTAGAGAAGTTCGGACGTGCATTCGATGAGGCGGGGTACTCCTGTTACCTCGTCGGCGGTGCGGTGCGCAACATGGTGCTGAGGAAAAAACCGACCGATTACGATTTCGCCACCGATGCGGATCCGCGTGAGGTCATGCGCCTCTTCCGCCGCGTCATTCCCACCGGGATCAAACACGGGACCGTCACCGTCCTCTTCAAGGATCAGCGTTTTGAGGTCACTACCTTTCGTGTAGAGGGTGCATACAGCGACTCCCGCCATCCCGACGAGATCACCTTTACCCCTTCCATCGAGGAGGATCTGTCACGCCGCGATTTCACCATCAACTCTATGGCGGTACGGATTCCAGGGGGAGAGCTGCTCGACCCCTTCGGAGGACGAGAGGATCTGAAGAGAAAACTCATCCGCACCGTCGGACCCGCAGGGGAGCGACTCAGGGAGGATGCGCTGCGGATGGTAAGGGCCTGCAGATTTTCCGCACAGCTCGAGTTCGCCCTGGACGAGAAGCTCAAGGAGGGAATGATCGAGGTGGCGCCGTACATCCGTCACGTCTCCTCGGAGCGGATTAGGGAGGAGCTCGAGAAGATGCTTTCAACCGATTCCCCCTCCATCGGCTTCCGTGAGATGGAGGAGACCGGTCTCCTGCAGCTCATTCTTCCCGAGCTCGCCGCCTGCAGAGGGGTGCCGCAGGGGGACTTCCACTCCTACGACGTGCTCGACCACTCCCTCTACGCCTGCGACGGTGCGCCGAAGAGAGAGACGGAGATACGCTTTGCGGCGCTACTCCACGACATCGGCAAGGCCGAGACGATCGACAGGGAGAAAAATACCGAGGCACGTCCGACATTCTACGGTCACGAGGAGCTATCGGAGCAGAGAACGGCAGAGATATGTCGTAGGCTGAGGTTTTCGAAGGCCGCCGAGGAGAAGATCAGGCGGCTCGTGCGCCACCACATGTTCCATTACTCCGAGCAGTGGAGCGATGCTGCCGTGAGGAGGTTCGTCGCACGTGTGGGCACCGACCTCATCGATGAGCTCTTTACCCTCCGACGTGCGGACAGCTACGGAATGCAGCGCAGGCATAGCCGAGACCACATGCTCGAGCAGTTCAGAGAGAGGATAGATCGGGTGTTGGAGGAGGAGCAGGCCCTGTCGGTGCGTGATCTCGCGGTCGACGGCCATATACTGGAGCGCGAGGCGGGTATTCCCAAGGGCCCCGACATGGGCACGGTAATTGACCACCTCATGGAGACAGTCCTCGACGACCCTTCCATGAACACAAAAGAAAAGCTCCTGACGCTTGCCAGGAGCTTCTACGCAACCTATTTAGAGAATAGCTGAATCCAGCCGTGTGACTGAATCCAAGCGAGAGATGGGGAACCTCATTCGTCGACTTCTAAGCCCGACTGACCTGTGAGAGTGCGGTAGGCAACGCCTGCCGCGTTCTGCTCGGCCTCTTTTTTGTTTTTTCCCTGCCCCGGACCGTAATCCTTGCCGTCGATGTGCACGCTTATCCAAAACGTCCGATTGTGATCGGGTCCGGTCTTCTTGACAAGGGAGTAGCGAGGGTAACTCTTGAACTTCTTCTGCACGTATTCCTGCAGAAGCGTCTTGTAGTCCTTGCGGTGCTTATTCTCGAGTACCTTGTTTATCTCAGGTACGAGGTACTTGAGAATAAAGTTCTTCGACGCCTTGAACCCCGAATCGAGGTAGTAGGCGCCGATGATCGCCTCCATGCAGTCTGCGAGGATCGCTTTTTTCGACCTGCCGCCGGAATACTCCTCTCCCTTTCCTATCAGGATGAAGTTGTCCACCTTGATGCTTTTCGCGATGTCGGCAAGACTGTCCTCGCTGACGACAAACGACTTTATCCGCGCGAGGTCACCCTCCGCCTTGTCGGAGAGAGTGAGGTAGAGATACTCACTGACCACGAGGCCGAGCACGCTGTCTCCTAAAAACTCGAGCTTCTCGTTGTTGTCGATTTCACCGCCGTTCTCATTGGCAAAGGAACGGTGAGAAAAAGCAAGGTTCAGGAGCTCAAGCTTCCTGAACCTTATGCCTATATGTTTCTCGAAAAGCTGTAATTCTTTCTTCCGTTCCGCCGAAATCGGCGCTGTATTCACTTCTTGCTGCTTTTGTAAAAGACCCACGGGGCTTCCGTACTACTGATCCACCTGAGTTTTCAGGAATTCTACCGCATCTCCCACAGTTTCAAACTCGTTGGCCTTCTCGTCGGGAATAGAGATCCCCATCTCTTCTTCGATTGCGTAGACAAGTTCGTAAGTGTCCAGGCTATCTGCACCCAGATCCTGTCGGAAAGAAGCTTCGGGAGTAATCTTGTCCTCTTCTACCTCCAGCTTTTCCGCTATGAGCTTCTTTACCTTTTCAAACACATCGTCCATAAGCTTCTCCTTTTATCCGTTCTGTTGACTATTCAATGTCGAGGACTTGTCGGCCCCGATAGGAACCACACTTCGAACACACCCGGTGGGGAGCAACGAGATTGCCGCAGGAGCCACACTCCACCAACTGAGGCGCACTGTAGCGCATGTTTACCGAATTCCTTCTCCGCGTCCGCGATTTTGACGCCTTATTCTTTGGTACCGCCATATATAAACCTCTCTTGTAGAATCGTTATCAATGCAAAATTAGTCGTGAGACCTTACCCTACATCAGCTCCCATTGTCAACTACCCCGAGCCGGGTGCGCAGAGCCGAAGCTACCTCCGGGGGAACCATGGTCGATATGTCTCCGCCGTATAGGGCGATCTCCTTGATCGCTGAGGAACGCAGGACGAAATACTTCGGATCGGTGGGCATGAACATTATCTCGAGCTCCGGCTTGAGCTGCTTGTTGGTCATGGCGAGCTCGAACTCGTAGCCGAAGTCCGCAAGAGCTCGCACTCCACGAAGAATGACCCGTGCCTCGTTTCTGTCTGCGAATTCCACAATGAGCCTGTCCCAGGGCCTCACCTCCACGTTCTCGAAGTTTCGGAGAAGATCGGTCATCATCTCCTGCCGCTCTTCCGCCGTAAAGAGACACTTCTTATCCTGATTTACCGCAATAACTACGTAGAGCACATCGAAGATCCGTGCCGCCCGCTCGATGAGATTGAGATGCCCGTTCGTTGGGGGATCGAATGTACCGGGAAAGACCGCCTTTCGCATGAGTAAGAGTTTAGACAAGCTTGCAGGCCCCGTCAACCGAAAAGTCCCTCGGAGT
>CAYFVU010000006.1:0-69138 GCA_964346645.1 uncultured Spirochaetaceae bacterium
CACCGGCGGCAAACGGTAGATGCGGATTACGGCGAGAGTACCGGGGTCCAGGGAGACGGGAACGAAGAATCGTCTGAAACGAAACCGTCGCAGCCCGTTTCGGAGGAAGGAGCAGACTTCGGCGACGAGGAGAACGTAGACGTGCTTCCGGACCTCGAGGATTTTGCCGATTCCTTCGAAGGAGTTGCGGCTTCACAGGAAGGGGAAGGAGAGATGAGCAGCTACTCGAGCGGGGGAGGTTCATCCTCGAGTGTCGATGTCATGGGAGATCAACACGACTCAGAAACAGTGGCAAAAGCGGTTCGTACTCTTATGAAAAAAGACCAGGAAGGATAACATATGGGGGAAAAACTGTTAGAGGAAAAGACCGAAGAAGAACTCTGGGAGATGTATCGAAAGACGAGAGATCCAGAGATACGGGACATGTTCGTGCGGCAGTATGCGCCTCTGGTCAAGTACGTCGCAGGAAAGGTCGCGATCGGTATGCCCCATAACGTAGATTTCGACGACCTCGTCGGTTTCGGTGTCTTCGGTCTGATAGATGCAATAGAAAAGTTCGATCCAAACAAACACGTGAAGTTCAAAACCTATGCGGTGACCAGAATACGAGGAGCGATCTTCGATGAGCTGCGCTCGATCGACTGGGTGCCGCGCTCGGTCCGCCAGAAGTCGAGGGAGATAGAAGACACCGTGCACCGGCTGGAAGCCTCGCTCGGTAGATCCGCCTCCGACAAAGAAATAGCCGACGAGATGGGAATAAGCGAAACGGACTTTCAGAAAACGATGATGAAGGTCAGCGGCACTTCTATTCTCTCTCTCAACGACGTCTGGTACACGGGTGAGGACAACGATAAGGTCTCGATCGTCGACAGCATAGAGTCCCCTCAGAGTCTCAATCCCGATTCCATTGTGGAGAAGGAGGAGATAAAGCGGGTTATTGTCCAGGCGATAAACGAGTTGCCGGAGAAGGAGAAGAAGGTGCTCGTCCTCTATTACTACGAAGATCTCACCCTGAAGGAGATCGGCAAGGTTTTAGAGGTAACCGAGTCGAGAATAAGCCAACTCCACACCAAGGCTATCATGCGGCTGAGATCCAAGCTCACCAACATTAAGAAGGGGATTTTCTAGGCGCCCGAAGAGCTGTATGCACGGCGGCGCCTGCTTGCGCAGAAGGCACAGGAAGGAGTACGGAATTGGTAGAGTTACCGAAGCTCAGAGAGTTCATGAAGGCTCAAGCCGAAGAGGACCGCAAACGCAAGTGGGTGCAGGTCGAAGGCGAGGACCTCGACGATGCACTGCGACAGGCGGCGATTGAACTGTCGCTTCCGGTAAAGAATATAGAGTATGAGATCCGAGATCCGGGAAAGAAGGGCGCCTTCGGCATGGGGAAGAAGAATTGCGTCATTGTCGCCTATCCTGCGGTTGAGACCGCCGAGGTGAGTCTCGGCGAAGATTCCTTCGATCTCGGCTTCGAATCGGGTGACGAGGCAGTGAAGGACGTCGGCGGTGCGGCAATCGTCCGGCTTTTTCCCGAAGGGATCTTCGTCAAGGTCAAGCCCCCGCAGGGCTCCGGCGCTCCTGCTCAGGCGAAACAGCTTTTCGATCAACTCTCTCAGCGCGGCATCGACAACTACGACAAGAGCCTCGTGCAGCAGGCGGTGAAGAACGCAGACGACAAGTACATCAAGATCGGCGATTTCGACTACAATCCCGCCAACGATGCGGTGAGCACCGTCGACATTACCGACTTCGACATGAAGGCCTTTGTCGTCATGCGTCCGCCGGGAAATAACGGGGCGGATGCCACCTTCGACGGTATCGTAGGATTTCTGAAGAACAACGGAGTCGTGTACGGCATAAAGGAGGAGGTCATCCGGGATCTGGTTGACTTTCCGAAGTACGATGATGCGGTGCTTGTCGCCGAAGGTACGAGCCCGGTAAACGGAGCCGATGCTCGGATAGTCTACAACTTCGAAGTCGACCGCAGCCACATCAAGCTCAAGGAGAAGAACGGCCGCGTGGACTTCAAGGAGTCCAATCTCATACAGAACGTGGTCGAAGGACAAGCCCTGGCGAAGAAGGTGCCTCCGGAGGAGGGCACCCCGGGACGCACGGTTATCGGAAAGTATCTCCAGGCCAAGAATGGAAAGGACACCCATCTCTCCATAGGAAAGAACGTCAAGCTCTCCGACGATGGTAATACTGCGATCGCAACGATCAATGGACAGGTGGTCCTGCAGGGCGAGAAGATCAATGTGGAGCCGGTCTACGTGGTAGACGGAGACGTGAACCTGAAGACCGGCGGAAATGTCACCTTCCTCGGCACCGTGATGGTGAAAGGCAGCGTCGAAGACGGCTTCAAGGTAAAGGCCTCTGGGAACATCGAGGTAATGGGAACCGTCGGCAAAGCCGAGCTCGATGCCGAGGGGGACATCCTCGTCCATCAGGGTATCGCCGGTAAGCATGAAGGAATCGTACGCGCCGGGCGCGGAGTGTGGGCAAAGTTCATAGAGAATGCCCACATAGAATCGGGCGAATTGGTCGTTGCATCCGACGGTATCGTGAACTCTCACGTCGACGCAAACCAGCGCATCATATGCCAGGGCAAGCGTGCAACTATCGTCGGCGGTCGGTTACGAGCGGCGGAGGAGATCCACGCGAAGACCCTCGGCTCCATGAGCGGTTCCGAAACCGTCCTCGAGGTGGGCTATGATCCGAAGAGCACCGAGAGGGTAGCCGAGCTGAATGAGCGGCTCGGAGAGATCGAGTCCGAGCTCGACAAGATAAAGCAGGATATCGCCACCATACAGGCATTGAAGAAGAAGCGCAACAACAAGCTGCCGAAGGAAAAAATCCAGTACTTGAAAGAGGTTGCCGATAAGAAGAAGGAGATCGAGGGAGAGAAGAGCGAGAAGGAGCAAGAGCTCGAGGATATCCAGAACTACCTTGCGGGACTGAAGGTAAAGGGAAGGGTTTCCGCCTCCGACCGTGTCTTTCCCGGCGTGAAGATCGTCATAAAGGATCAGAATCTCACGGTGCGGCAGGAGCAGCGGCAGCTCACCTATGTGCTCGAGAAGAATTTGGTGACCACGACCAAGTACATCCCCTTAGAGGAGGACTATTCGCAGAAAGACCATGTCTCTACAACCGATTGATCTGCAGACCCTATTCGTCCGTCTCAGCCAAATTGGAAAAGAACAGGCAGCGAGAAAGGAGAGCGCCGTTCTTCAGCAGGAGGCACGCGGAAGGGAAATGGCGAAACAGGCAAAGCTGCACGATGAAACGGTGAACCAGACGAACGAGCTTCAGGAGGACAGCACGAAGGTCAGGGAGCGGACCGAAGGGAGATCAGGCGGAGGAGCCGCACGCGAAAGAGGAGGGCAAGAGGAACGCCACGGAGAGGGAGAGGAGAAGAAGAAGCGAAACGTCTTCGAAGATCCCGCCCTCGGTAAAAATATAGACATCTCGGGTTAGGACAATGCAACTTACCGCTCTTTTCGTCGGCGTGGGAATAAACCTCATCGTTATTACCCTCGTGTACATACATCTGAATCGCAAAATAGGTAAGAGGGAGACGGCCGGGCGTATCATATCCGACGTGCGCCGAGAGGTGGACGAGATGATCGTAGAGCTCAACCAAACCACCGACAGGAATATCGGCATCATCGAAGAGCGCATCCAGCGCATATCGAAGGCGGTGGATGAGGCGGATAAGCGCATAAGGCTGCTGCAGAAAACCACCGATACATTTACTATGAACACCGCGACATACAGCAGTGTGCGCCCGAAGGTTCGGACACAGGAGTATGCGTATCCCCAAGCTTCGTCCCAGTCGAAAGGGGGAGGCGAATTGGATTTCGGTCCGGCTCCGGACACCCGAAATCTGAAACCGGATACCAACGGCACAAACGGCACCGACGGCAAAGGCGGCACCGACGGCTCGAAGGAAGATGAGCAGCAGGAGACCTCGACTGGAGACAGGAGGGAGCAGGTGAGGGCGCTCTACTTGAAGGGAATGTCGGCTGAGGTGATAGCCTCACGGCTGGATGCGACCGTTGGAGAGGTAGAATTGATGATCACGTTGATGGAGGAGAAGGATAGATGAGCGGAATAATCGGTATTGATCTCGGTACGACCAACTCAGCGGCCTCTTTTATAGAGGACGGCGAGGCACGGATCATTCCGAACGACAGAGGCAGCAGACTCACTCCATCCGTAGTGGCCTTTACTGAGGCTGATGAGTTGCTCGTCGGCGAGGCGGCAAAGAATCAGGCGATGATAAACAGCGAGGGTACGGTGCGATCGGTCAAGCGGAGGATAGGGATAGATGAAGTTATCACCGTTCGCGACAAGAGCTACTCGCCTCAAGAAATTAGCAGTTTCATCCTGAGAAAAATAAAGAGGGACTGTGAGAGTTATCTCGGAAAGGATATACACGAGGCGGTCATTTCGGTCCCCGCATATTTCAGCGAACCGCAGAGGCGTGCGACACAGGAGGCGGGTAGACTCGCCGGTTTCCGGGTGAGGCGAATAATCAATGAGCCTACTGCGGCGGCTCTCGCCTATGCGTCCACGGTCGAAGGGGACAAGAGCGTACTCGTCTACGACCTCGGCGGAGGGACCTTCGACGTGACGGTGCTCAAGTCCGACGGAAAGAGCTTTTCCGTACTCGCTACGAGCGGCGACAACATGCTCGGGGGAGATGATTTCGACAGGATCCTCTTCGAAAAGGTCTGTGAGGAGTTTTCCCGACAGTCCGGCATAAATATCTCACAAGATGCGATGCTCGGCCAGCAGCTCATGGACCAGGTGGAGAGGGCAAAGATCGAGCTCTCAGGCAGGGACACCGCCCTCATTGCGCTTCCCTTTATCGGCGGCGACAGAAAGCCCGTGCATTTGAGTTACACGCTGAAGAGAGAAGAGCTCAATGAAATGATACGTCCTCTCATCGAGCGGACCATAGAGCTCAGCCGCAGGGCGGTCGAGGAGTCCGGTGAGGATGTAGACAGCCTTATCTTCTCCGGAGGTTCGAGCAGGATACCCCTCGTTCATATGCTCATGGAGAAAACCTTTCAGGTACAACCGGAGGGTAAGATCAATCCGGACGAGGTCGTCGCTCTCGGTGCGGCTGTACAGTCATCCCTCCTTCAGGAAGAGGAGAGAGGGAAGAGTGCGATGGTGACCTTCAAGGATGTGACACCGCTCCCTCTCGGTGTCGAGATCGAGGGAGGCAAGTTCCAGAGCGTGGTCGACAGAAACTCACCCATACCCGCGGTGGGGACACAGGTGTTTACCACTGTGGCGGACAGCCAGCAAACCGTCGAGGTCCACGTGTTGCAGGGGGTCGGAACACGCGCCGCGGAAAACACCTCTCTCGGAAAGTTCCTCCTCACGGGCATACGGGAGGCGAGACGGGGGGTTCCCCAAATAGAGCTGCGCTTTCAGGTCGATGTGGATGGACTGTTGAAGGTAACCGCCAGAGATTTGGACACGGGTGCAAGCCAGAATGTCACGATCTCCCGGGATGCGGGGGAGGAAGATGAGAACTTGAGCGACCACTCGATCAGATTGAAGCTCGACAGCCTCGTACAGAGGACGAGGGGACTCCTGCAGAACGTGCCTTCAAAGATAGACCGATCCTTTCGAGATGAGATCGAGGAGATAATCGACCGTTCGAGCGAGTCCTCTGCTCAGCAGGAGCGGTCGGAGATGATAGAGTGTAAAGTCGCACTCGAGACGATAATCGGCGAACTGTTGTCAATGCAACAGGAGCAGGAGGTAGGCTTTGGAAGAGCGTAAGCTCTACCGAGCCCTAGGCTTGGAATCCGGGGCGGGGCTCGACGAGATCAAGCGGGCTTACCGGGTTTTGGCAAAGCAGTACCATCCCGATGTCACGAAGGACCCAGCTACCGGGGAGCAGTTCAGAAAGGTGGTGGCTGCCTATAAGATTCTCTCGGTGCGGGAGAGCAAACGGAAGTTCGTTAATTTTCCGAACAGAGAACGCAGCTCGAGCAGGGCGAAGAGCACTCCCCAAGACATCCACTCCCTCGGAAAGCTCGTCTGCGAGGGAAAGGTCGCAGAGATGCGTGCATTTGCGGCAAAACGGCTCGGTTTTAGCGGTAAGCGGAGCGCCTACCCATACCTCAAGAAGGCGCTCTTCGACGAGTCCGAGATGGTCGTCCTTGCAGCGGTAGAGGCGATCGGCCGACTCGGAGTCGTTCAGTCTTCCGGAGAACTATCTTCACTCTTTTCGCGCGCCAACCGCCGCGTACGGCTCACGATACTCGATGCGGTGGAGTCTATCGGCCGACGGCAGGGCTTCAGCCCGATTCTGATTCTCGGCATGAAGTCGAAGGACAGGGAAATAAGATCGCGATCCCTCTCCATTTTCGCCCGATTGGGTAAAGAAGGAGCATAGCATGAACACGCGGCAGGACAACAACCTCTACACCTCCTTCATAGGAGACGGAGAGCACTACGTACAGAATCTCAACTCGCTGTTTCTGGAGCTGGAGAAGAATCCCGGCTCCTCGGAGCTCATCCGTCAAGCCTTTAGAAATGCCCATTCGCTCAAATCGGAGGCCTCATATCTGAATGAGTCGGAGATCGCGGAGGTTGCGCATGAGATGGAGAGTGCCCTCGATGTAGAATCGGGGACTCTCGATCGTTCGAGCTTCGATTTTCTTTTTTACAGCCTCGACCGCATTCACGAAATGATCAACCTCAGGAAGACACAGAAACACGGCACCATCACCGCCGATGACTCCATCGCCTCGACTACTGCAAACTCCGCTCATCAGTCCTCTGCTCAACAGACAGGGAGTCACGAGGACTCTCCGAGTCTATCCGACGAAAAAAAGGAGAGTCCATTCGAGTATCCGGAGGACGAGGTACGCTTTATTCCCGAATTCAACGATTTCGAACGTGAGTTGCTGAGAGAGGCGAGAGAGAGGGGAGAGCGCTTCCTGCGTGTGAGCGTACAACTCGATGAGACCACCGCTATAACCTATGCGAAGGGCTATCTCATTCTCAACAACCTCGAACAATTACTTCAGGTGGTAAAATCGAACCCACCCTTCGGCGCAGGTCACGAGAGGCAGAGCAACGAAGGCGAGTACAGGAACATCACCTTCTACTGCACCGGGGATGTGGAGGACAGAGAGATATACAAGGTCGTCAACGTCGATCAGGTCGAGAGAATACTCATAAGTCCACTGACCTACGAGAGTGTCGTCGAAGAGCAGGTAGGTGAACCTGAGTGGGAACATTCGATGTCGAATGTTTCGATAAGAATAGACGGTGCGAGCATCGATCAGCTCAACGGCTATGTCGATGAGTTGAAGATCCGAATACACCGTCTCAGACGCATGTTTACGGAGGACGGCGAGCAAATAGAAGTTCTCACGAAAATCGTGGACGGACTCGAGAGTTTTACACGGCAGTTGAGCATGGTCGAACTGAACGAGGTCTTTCAAAGCCACTACCGCATGGTGAGAGACCTGGCGGCAAAGTTGGGGAAGAAGGCCGAGTTGAGTCTCGAAGGCTGTGATATACGCGTCGACAGAAGGGCTGCAGAAGTACTCTCGGAGATCGTGGTGCACATGATCAGGAACGCTCTCGATCACGGCATAGAGCCTCCTGAGCAGCGTCTGAGAGAGGGAAAATCGGAAATGGGGCAGGTCCACATTCGCGCAGAGAGCGAGGACAACAAGCTGATTGTAACGGTAAGCGACGATGGGCAGGGGATACGCCGGCAACAGCTGATAGAAAAGGCGAAACAGCAGGGTATACGGATAGACGAGGTGACCGGGGGCGAGGACGAGTTGCTGCGCTTTCTCGTCTATCCCGGTTTGACCACATTAGGCGATGCGACCGAGACCTCCGGCAGAGGTTATGGTCTCGATCTGGTGTTTCAGAAAATACGGCAGTTCGAGGGAGGCGGTCTATCCGTCCGTTCCGATGAGCAGGGAACGAGTTTTACCGTGGAGCTTCCTTCGGGCTTCACCCTTTTGACCTTGCAGATCGTCCGATGCGGCAGCAGGCTCATTGCGGTACCTCAGCAGCACATCAGAGAGATCGTGACTCTCGATGAGGGAGTGTTTTCCGCCGACGAGAACGGTGGGCTCCTCTGGAATGCGTATCCCGTGTATACCCTCGAAGGCCGTCTCTATCAGACCGACGTATCACCTACTAATGCCTCTGGATTGATTATCAGATATCTCGGACGAGAGGCGGTGGTTCTCGTCGACGAATTGATGTTCAAAAAGGAGATCCCGGAGGACAGACTGACCCTCTACATAGAGGGGAGTCCCTATCTGCACAAGATGAAGATAAGCGGCGCAGGAACCGGCTTCTTCTATCTGAGCCCATCTATAGTGGCGATGTAAAAGAATAAATAAAAAAAACGGTATGCTCTGGACGTTGTAGAAGCATACCGTTTTAATTTTAATAGGCTATAACGCCTTATTATTAGTGTCGGATACAACCCCGATATCTTTAGCTTAAATTAATCATGTGATACTCAGCGGCGGTAATGAGTTCCCTGTAAATTTTCTCCGACTGAAGTAGTGACTCTTTCAACGTATCTACACTCCCAACCCCCTCCATTATCTCTTCGAGGAGGGGTTGAATAAGAAACCCGACGATATCCTTCCCCGCTGAGCGGCGGATTAGGAGATCGATCCGTTCGAGCCGGGCCAGATACGCCTGACGTCGCTGCTCTGTATGAGTGTACGAGTGAGTGTGAGAACTAGTATTAGAAATCGACACATCGGTTTCGAGGGAGGTATCAAGAGCAGTTCTTAGTGACTCGATCGTGTTGAGTCCCTCCGCGGCCAACTCGCGAAGAGAGCTCAGCTCCGTGATGAGCCTGTGTATTCTCGAATCGAGTTCTTTGCGTCGAGATGCGAGCTCATAAGAATCAACGCCGGGGATTGTCAGTAGCGATCTTTCTATCTCAGCACGACGAATCGGCAGTTCGAAGAGTTCACGGAGAGGACGGTGCTCGAATCCCTCAATCTTTATCGCCTCGGGACTGAGGTTAATCGTAGTAGCTGCATCCGGTCTGTGCATCTGTTCTTCGAACCATCGTCGATAGACGGTGAGTCTCTTGTCGGTGAGTGTGGACCCTCCTATATTATTCTCGTGCAGGAACGGATCTCCGCTCATTACATAGGAGAAGGATCTGTGTGAAAAGGGGGATCTTCTATCCGATATTGAGTGGAGCAGGGTTTCGAAGAAACTGCCGCTGTAGTGTGTTTTCCCACCAGGGAAACCTAAGTCCAAACCTGCAGTGTACACGACCGATGAGCCGACGAGAACGGCAATATCCCAGGCAGTGGTGGCAACCGAACCGCCCGCCCCGAGTTTCTTCTTCTTTCCCGCCGCCTCTTCTAAATACTCACCGAGTGGGAAAAGAGATCCGCCCATAAAGAGCCGGCCGACAGGCATGCGAAAGATACGGGGATGGGTCGAGGACTCGGAGATCAGGATTGTTTGTCGGAGGAGTGAGGGCTTCGAGAAAGCATCGTCGAGATGGCGGGTATTCCAGTATTGCGGATCGACAACTACCATGATGTCAGGTGCATGTCCCGCCGATATCAGGGCTCCGGCGGCGGTGTCGACGGCGATGAGAAGCGCTCGCTTCTTTATCTCCTCGATATGTGGTAGTACCTCATCGAGGCTCGGTCCTGCTGCAAGGAGTAGAGCTGGGAGACCTGAGAAAACCCCCTCGAGTTTTGCTACATCCTCGGCTTCAGTAATAAGAGGAATATTCTTCATCAGGTTTCTCACCCACAACTTGCCGAATCTGTTGAGGGTGGCCATGTTCACCTCCCTTCTCGAGCTCAACTCCTGCAGGACCCGATGAACATCTGCGTAGTACTCTTCGTCGGTATGGGTGAACTGTTCGAGCCGGATAGCGGTTATCTTTTTTCGAGCAAACGGGGCAAGCTGTGCATGCAGCTCTTCGAGTTTCGGATGCAGAAAGATATGAAGTCGCTGATCCGCAAAGAGTTTCGAGAGGTCGCGCTGTTTCATCGCGCTCAAGAGTATGGAGGCGTGCTTTTCTATGACGACGAGTTGTCTGTCGCTAAAACGGTATAGGTACTCTTCTAAATGATATCCATAGCCGAAACCGTAGAAAACATGTACTCGGGAAGAGTGATCCACCGCCCGGTCGATAATTTTCTTCGCCTCTCTCTCAGGATCCAATTTGGAATGGAGGAGACGGCCTCGAAATACTGCCGTAGGAAATCCGCGTTTACCGTCAATGGGTTCTATTTCGTTCATTAGCGCAGTTTCTTCTGTGGCCTCTATTGACTCGGCGGCAGCAGGATTCCTCGTTCGGAGGGTTGCGAGGTTGGTACGATAAAGCTTGGGTAAGGAAGAGCCGTTCAATTGACTTCCATTCATTCGAATCTCAGATGGAGCTCCATCCCCTCTTTTATCTCGGTCCCCGGTGACGGACTCTGTTCTACCACCCAGCCCTCGCCTTTGAAGTGCACTTCTATGTCTTCCCTGGAGAGAAGGGGAAGCAGGCTTCGTTTCGGAAGGCCGCGTAAATCGGGGAGTGTGCCTTCTATTTTAATATTGGGGATCTTCGGGAGTTGAATGACCCCCGAGTGCTGTACGACTGTCTCTTCAGAGGTCGGGATGCCCAGATAGGTGACTAGTTTCTCGCCGAGTTCGCTTACCAGCGGGGCTGCGATACGTCCCCCGTAGAACTCTTTACCTTTAGGATGATCTATGTTGATGTACGTGATTATCTGCGGATCGTTAGTCGGGAAGATGCCGAGACAGGAGGCGATAAATGCATTCTCCGAGTATCTTCCCGATTGAGGATCTATCTTCTCTGCGGTGCCGGTCTTCGCCGAGGTCCTGACATTCGGGATCTTCGCCCTCCATGCGGTTCCGCTCCGCTCGGTTGCCGACTCCATCATCAATAGAATACCCCTGGCAACTTCAGGACTCACCACGCGCTTTAGCGCTTCCCTCGAGTAGTTCTCGATCGGTTCACCGTTGGACGAAACGATCTTCTTGACGATATGGGGTTGCAGGAGCATTCCGTCGTTAGTAAAGGCCGTTGCCGCAGTGACCAACTGTACGGCGGATACCGATATCTCCTGGCCTATGGCAACCGTAGGCTTGGTACGGCCCGACCATCGCTGCGGCTGACTCAGGAGCCCGGAGGTTTCTCCGGGCAGGGGCAGGTGCGTGGGACTGGCAAATCCGAAATCAGTCAACTTAGAATAAAACTCATGCTTTCCGACGGTTTCCGAGGCGTAGGCGGCGCCTGCATTGCAGGAGTATTGGAGAATCTTCTGTGCATTCACCTCCCCGTGTGCCTCGAGACAGTTGATAACCACGGTCTCGTCGGGAAAATCACGTTCATAGGCACCGTCGCAGAAGAATGTGCTGGCCGGAGTGATCCCTCCCAGGTCCAGCAGACTCGCCATTGAGAAAACCTTGAAGACCGATCCCGGCTCGAATGAATTGGTTAAGGGCCGATTCCTCTTCTCTTCTTTCGTGGCGTTGACGAAACGGTTCGGGTCGAAATCGGGTACCGACGACCAGGCGAGAAAATCGCCGGTTTTCGCATCCATAACCAATACGGTAACCGAATTTGCATCGTGCTCCTTCAAAGCTTTCTCGGCAATCCCCTCGGCCATGTACTGGATGTTGAGGTCGAGGGTGAGAAAGAGTTGATTCCCGTATTCGGGTCTTGCGCCTCCTCCGTTTTCAGAGTTGACGTTCTCCGAATCGTTGTGCTCCGGCGAAAGGGTCTGCTCGTAGGTGAGCTCTATGCCGTCGAGGCCGATATTGTCGGTACCCACGAACCCGAGTACGTGGCTCGCAAGATCCTTTTGCGGATAATTTCTTCCGTATTCCGGCTCGAGGGAAATTCCGGGCAGATCTCCCGCCTCTATTCGTGTGCGTATCTTTTCGCTCGTGCTCGGTGATACCTTTCTCAGGATGTAGAGGAAGCCGTTTTCACTCCTCATGCGCTCGAGTAGTGTCTGTGCATCGGTGTCGATGATGGATGCGAGGATCTCCGCAGTTCTGGTCAAGTTTTCCACATTCGGAAGCCAGGCAGTGACGGAGTAGAGTCTCGTCTGAATGGCGAGGACCTTCCCTGATCTGTCGAGAATCGGACCGCGCTCGACCGTGGAAGTGCGGGACGAAGTTTGAGTATTTGTGCTCTGGGAATCGAGTATCATCACCTGAAAGTATCTTGCCGTCAACAGTATGACGAATACGGATACAAAGAGCATGACGATGGCAAATCTCGTAGTGGTTACAGGCCGCCGGTTTTCCTGTTTCACGGTATAGTAACTATCCTTCCTTCGATCCGATTTTCGGCAACGGCGCCGTAGTGGCGTGAATCACGCGATTTCGCACCATTATCTCCGAGTACGAACACGGTGCCGGTCTCGGGATAGACCTCCTCGCACCTCTTAATGACCCGGGCATTGAACTCAGGCTCTCTCAAGACAATTATCTCCCCCTCTCGAATCTTTCCCCATTGTACAATATATCGGTGGATAAAGGGCGGCTGCAAACCATAGGCCCAACGAAATACAAAAACCGTATCATCATTATTCAAAACCGGATTCATCGAGTTTCCGGAGACGGTATGCACATCGAAGAGGGAGGCGAGAAGTAGACTCATGGCGAGTGCGATGTATACAATAGATGATATCGGAGTAAGTTTCATATGCCCATAGAAAGTTGCAAAGACATATTAATATCTCTTCGCTCTTTTGTCGATATGATAAAAGGGAGTCGAAACATGGTACTAGAAGCAGAAACCCTTATTCATAAGAAGCGACAGAAGCCTAAGAAGCGCGCAAACCATAAAAATCAGAATCTCAGCAAGGATATGCTTCTCATCAAACAGCGGGTCGAAAAGAAGAAGCGCCCGGCGGTTTCGAAAAACTCGGCTCGCAGCTCGTCCTCCGGTACAGGAAATACCTCCTATGGAAAGAGGAGGCCTTCAGGAGGGAGAAAAACCTTCTTTGCAGAGGCTCTCAGTGTCGTAGGAGGAAGCTTCGGTCGGCTTCTGCGGGGAATCTCCAAAGGCATCCACACAGCCTCATTGTTCTCATCTCGCGCTCCGTCGCAACGAAGCTTCCTCTTAGTAACTGGGCTCGCGGCGACTCTCATGCTCCTCGCCTACGGTATGCAGCATCATATCGAGGGGGGATCTGCAGAAGAGGAGATCGCACTGCCGGAAGACGGCACGGCGCGGGTGCATATGCTCCACTACATCGCTCCCGAATCGGAGGCGAAAGGCTCGGGAGAGGTCGGAATTCCGGACGGCCGCATCATAGACAAGGTGAAGACCTTTACCTACACCATAGAACGGGGAGACACCCTTTCCGAAGTCGCGGCCAAACATGACCTCGATGTAGGGACCCTGATCAGTTTCAACGATATCGACGATGTGCGGAGGGTCATGGCGGGTACGGACCTCACCATACCCGACGTCGACGGTATACCCCACACGGTCAAGAAGGGCGACACGCTCGAGCGGATAGCCGGCCGCTACGATGTGTCCCTCGAAAACATTCTCGATGCGAACAATCTGCAGAGCGCGACAATTCAACCCGGACAGACCCTCTTCATACCCGGCGGGGAGATAAGTGAATACGAGTACAAGAAGGCGATGGGCACTCTCTTCGTCTATCCCACGGTCGGAAGGCTCACCTCTGGGTATGGCTATCGTCAAGATCCGTTTACCGGGATTCGCAGGATGCACTACGGGATCGATCTCTCTAATTCGGTGGGTACCACCGTGAAGTCGACCATGGCGGGACGGGTGGCGAGCATTGGCAATCAGCCTCGCGGCTACGGGAAGTACGTGGTCATCCAGCACCGACACGGCTTTCAGTCGCTCTACGGCCATCTGAGTACGATAGCGGTGCGTAGAGGCGAGTATATACGCCAGGGTCAGAAGATCGGTGATATGGGCAACAGCGGAAGGAGCACCGGTCCCCACCTCCACTTTTCGATATATAAGAACAACGTGCCGGTAAACCCGCTCAGCGGTTACCTCTACCAATAAGCCGGCAGAGATTGCCGTGACCTCCTCGCTCCAATCAAGATCTCAGCGTCCGCAGCAGTGCTTGTACTTCTTCCCGCTTCCGCAGGGGCAGGGATCGTTCCTCCCCACCTTGGGGCTTGCACGCTTGACTTGCACGGCCTGTTGAGGGGAGCTTCCCGAGTCGCCGGAACCTCCTGCTCCGTGGCCCGAGCCGCCGCGGCCTCCTCCGGATCCGCCGGCGCCGGCCGCCACTGGAGCGGGACCTCCTGCGGCAAACTGTCCGAGAGCCTTGTGATTCTCGCTGGTCTGGGTTACCGGTCGGTGAGAGCGTGCGGTCTCCGGCTCCTTGATTTGCACGTTGATGACCATCCGGGCGATGTGGGCCCGTATGTTGTAGATGAGGGTGTCGAAGATGTCGAAACCCTCGAGTTTGTATTCGAGGAGTGGATTCTTCTGAGCATAGCTTCGCAGATAGACCGCTTCTCGCAGCGCCTCGAGCTCGTCGAGGTGGTCTTGCCACCTCGTGTCTATCTGCCTGAGGTATTGATAGCGGATAAACTCGTTAAACTGCTCCCGACCGACCTTCTCTATCTTTTGCTCCAGCTCTCCGTTGATCCGGCCGATTATTTCCTCGACTATCGTGCCGTCCTGTTTTTTTGAGAGTTCCTCCTCTGAGAGAGGAAGCTGATAGAGAAGACGGTCCTTGAACTGCCGCTCTAACTCGGCGTAGGCCTCGTGAAGATTGCTGCGGTTCTCTGCAAAGGTCGAGACGATATCTTCGGTGATCTCCCTGACCGTCTCGAGTACACGATCCTTGAGGTTGGTGTCGGTGAGGATGCTGTCGCGCTGTCCGTAGATGTACTTGCGCTGCTCGTTCAACACGTCGTCGAATTCGAGCAGATGTTTTCTGATCTCGAAGTTGCGCTCCTCGACTCGGTTCTGGGCCCTTTCGATAGCCTTGTTGATGAGGGGGTGGTAGAGGGGGTCACCGGTCTCCATTCCGATCTTCGACATGAGGGATCGGAGGTTGTCTTTGGCAAAGAGGCGCATGAGATCGTCGTCGAGGCTCAGGAAGAAGCGAGACTCGCCGGGATCGCCCTGCCGTCCCGAGCGGCCGCGCAGCTGGTTGTCGATACGCCGCGACTCGTGGCGCTCCGTGCCGAGAATGTAGAGTCCGCCGAGGCTCTTTACCTCCTCGTAGTCGTCGAGCCATTTCCGGTACTCCTTCACATAGGCCTCGTGAAAATCTTCGCTCGTAGCCTCGGTACCCACCCTCCTGCGGGTTCGGAATTCGGGGTTGCCGCCGAGCTTGATGTCGGTTCCGCGCCCGGCCATGTTGGTCGCAATGGTCACCGATCCCTTGGCTCCGGCTTCTGCGATGATGAGCGCTTCCCGAGCGTGGTTCTTCGCATTGAGCACTTCGTGGCGAACGCCCTTCTTGGTAAGGAGGTTGGCGAGGTGTTCGGATTTCTCAATCGAGACGGTACCTACTAAGACGGGCTGGCCCTTTTCTTGAAGCTCCTTGATCTCATCACAGATGGCGTCGTACTTGAACTGCTCGTTTAGATAGATCACGTCGTCCTGATCTGCACGGATCATCGGTCGATTGGTGGGAACAACGACCACCTCTAGACCGTAGATGTTCATGAACTCCTTCTCCTCGGTTGCCGCAGTACCGGTCATGCCCGAGATCTTGTCGTACATCCTGAAGAAGTTCTGAAAGGTGATGGTGGCGAGGGTCTTGTTCCGCTTGGCAACCTGGATTCCCTCCTTTGCCTCGATTGCCTGATGGAGGCCCTCGGAGTACCGTCTCCCGTGGAGAATGCGCCCGGTAAACTCGTCGACGATCTCGACCTTCCCCTCCTGCACTACGTAATCGGTGTCGCGTTGAAAGAGACGGTGCGCCTTCAGAGCCTGGGTAAAGTAGTGGAGGTACTCGAAGTTCTCATCGATAAAGAGGGATTCGCGGATAATGCCGTTATTCAAGAGGAGTTTTTCTATGTGGTTGATTCCCTCATCGGTAAAGGTGACTCTCTTACCCTTTTCGTCTATCTGATAGTCGCCCTGCGGATTCTCCTCAGGATACTCCCCGGTTTCAGGGTCTTTCTCTACCTCCTTGAGTTGGGCGACGAGGCGGTTTACATCGGTAAACTTCTTGGTGTCGTCCTCCGCCTGTCCGGAGATGATCAGCGGGGTACGCGCCTCGTCTATGAGGATGGAGTCGATCTCGTCGATGATGCAGAAGTGGTGCCCGCGCTGCACCTTCCGGGTAATGTCCCAGGTCATGTTGTCGCGCAGGTAGTCGAATCCGAATTCGTTGTTCGTTCCGTAGGTAATGTCCTGCTGGTACGCCTTTTTACGCTCCTCGTTGTCCATATTGTTGAGGATAGGGCCGACGCTTAGCCCGAGAAACTCGTATATAGGTTTCATCCACTCGGCATCGCGTTCTGCGAGGTAGTCGTTTACCGTTATGACGTGAACGCCCTCTCCGGGAATGGAGTTGAGATAGGCGGCGGTAACGCTCGAGAGGGTCTTACCCTCTCCGGTCTTCATCTCCATGATCTTGCCGACATGAAGGACGATGCCGCCGAGCAGTTGCACGTCGTAGGGCCGCTCTCCGATGGTTCTCCTCGCAGCCTCCCGTACGAGGGCGAATGCCTCGGGAAGAAGATCGTCGAGGGTTTCGCCCTCGTTGTATCGCCGTCGAAACTCCTCCGTTTTCTTCGGAAACTCTTCGTCGGGAAGCTGCAGCGTCTCCGCCTCGAATTCGTTGATCTTTTTCAGCATCGGTAGCAGAGACTTCAAATCTTTCTCGCGCTGCGAACCGATGAGCTTATTGGTAATCGTCTTTATCATAAAGTGTGGACTCCCGTTGTCTTGTTCAGTGAAACTTTTCCAAGTTCATAATATACAAAAAAATGATGTGAATGTACACGGTCGGTCGTATGAGCTGACCCTAAAAGACCGATGGATTCGCGGAAGCGACGGTCAATTGACAGGAGCTCGAGGGGAAGAGTAGTATGAGCCTGATGAGAACGCGCGCCACTACAACGCAGACCACCGCCAACGGATATCTTCTCAGATATCTTCTCAGATTCGCAATCCTGATGCTCGTTTCCCTATTCGGCCTTGTTTCCTGTTCCGAAGAGAGCTCGAAGGTACTCTCGAAGGAGCAGCTCTTCACTCTGGACTACGGAAAGATGGAGGATCAAATCGATCTCTTTCAAGAGCCCGGAGTTCCCTTTTCGCGCAAGACACGCGTCTACATGCGCGACGGAATTTTCTACATTTCGAACGGCAACTCGAACAAGATAATGGAGTTCACCAGCTACGGCGACATCCTCTCCCTCTATTTCAATGAGAGTCAGAATCCCGATACCTTTCTGCTCACGAAGGAGCAGGAGGAGGGTAAGGTCTCCAACCGGAAGGCTTATCCGTACCAATTTAGAGAGGTGGGAGAGGTCGCCGTCAATTCGCGTAAGGAGTTGCTCGTCGAGGACAAAGTCGGAGAGCGGCAGGCGGAGTTCGACGATAAGATAGGGGCGATGCTCAACAGGGTAGTGTTGCGATTCGACAAGGAGGGGAACTTCCTCGACTATCTCGGGCAGGAAGGAGTGGGAGGTACCCCCTTTCCCTTTATCCACACCATTCAGGTCACGAACAGCGACGAGATAGTGGTAGTGACTCGATCGGTACGGCATTGGGTGGTCTTCTGGTTTTCTCCTGGGGGTGCGCTGCTCTACAAATTAACCTTGTCGGTGGAGGACCTTCCCGTTCCCGAGGGGGAAAAGCTCGTCCCCTCCCTCAGCGAGGTGGCGGTTGATATAGAGGAACCGCTGGTGTATCTCAAAATCGAGTACTACGGAAACGGGGACACGGCACTACAGGAGGGGGAGAATTCTAAGGAGCTGCTGCGCAATATCCACTACAATCGCTCGCTTATCTGGTTCTTCGATGTAGAGCAGGAGAAGTACGTAGGAAACGTCGAGGTGCCGGTAAAGGAGATGAAGGAGAGGCTCTCCGACTTCAAGGAGGCGGAGAAAATTCACCGGATATACGACTACATAGGGAACAGCCTGGGAAACGTCTTTTTCCTACTCGCCCCCCACGCAAAGGATACCTTCGAGCTGCTGCTGCTCAAACGCAGCGGCACGGTTATCGCACGCAGGAAGCTGCACATCGTCGAGAAGGACATCCATTACCGAGATATGCATGTGACCTCAGATGGGGTGCTGACGGCCCTCCTCGCGAAGGACGAGGAGGTCGAAATTGCCTGGTGGCGCAGCGACCGACTGCTGGAGGTGGAAAATGAGGATAGTACGACCGGCTCAGATGGCTGAGATCGACAGAAGAGCTCAGGAAGAGTTTTATATCCCGGGCATGGTGCTCATGGAGAACGCGGGGATCAAGGGATTTCTCCACTACCTCGAGCTCAGACACGATGCCGGAGACAAAGAGCTGCTCTTTATCGCGGGCGGAGGCAATAACGGGGGGGATGCACTGGTAATGGCGAGACAGGCCTGCACGCTGCTTCCCGAGGCACGAGTGCGGGTAGTCCTCGTCAAGAGAAAGCTCGGAGAGCTCGCGGGAGTTCACGCCTCATCGGTGGAGGCCCTCGGCATTCCTCTCGCCGTATGGGAGGATGAGAGTGAGCGGGCACACGAGTTCATCTCCTCTGCGGATGTGATCTTCGACGGTATCGCGGGCACAGGGTTGAAGGGGGCGCTGAGAGCGCCGCTCGACTCCCTGGTAAAGGCGGTCAACGAAGCTGCCGGACGCGAGGCTTCCGAGCTCGCAACCGCCGGTTACAGAAGAGAGCAGGCTGATTTTTCCAGAGGAGAGCTGAGGACTGTCGAGGTGGTTGCCGTCGATGTGCCGAGTGGAGTAGGTGAGGGCTTTCGCGAGGGAATGACCGCAGTCTGCGCAGATCTCACGCTTACCATGGGCCTTCCTAAGACCACCCTCTACAATCTGGCTTCGAGGCCCTTCTGCGGTAGGATAGAGCGTATTGGCCTCGGTTTTCCGCCTCAGCTTCTCTCGAATCCGGAGGGTTCGGGAGAGCTCGTTGAGGAGCTGCGCCCGCGAGTGGAGGCGCGGCGCGGCTACAAGGGAAGCCGAGGACACACCGCGGTCTTTGCGGGTTCAGTCGGCACCACCGGCGCAGCCTCGCTCTCCTCTCGGGCTGCTGCGGCGGCGGGCTCCGGTCTCGTGACACTATACTGCGATAATAGGCTGTATCCCTACTTCGCCGGCAAGGCTGAGGGGGTCATGGTAAAGCCGCTGGATCTGTGCGACGATGCGCTTCTCGCATCGCATCGGGCAATAGTAGCCGGTCCCGGGTGGGGAAAGGGGAGGGCAGAGCTCTTCACGCGTCTGCTGGAGTCCGGGTTGCCGGGAGTGGCGGATGCCGACGGTTTGCGGGCGGCCAATGAGCTCCCCAGTGGGGCGAGATTTCAAGGACAATGGGTTCTCACTCCTCATCCGGGAGAGTTTTCCCTCATCTCGGAGATAAGTCCGGAGGAGCTCTTCTCAGACCCGATCGAGGCGGTCAGAGAAGCGGCGGAGCGGCTCGATGCGGTGGTTCTTCTGAAGGCGCATGTGAGCTACGTCGCGGCGCCCGACGGGCGCTATGCCGTGGTGGATGGTATGAACCCCGCGATGGGCACAGGCGGCAGCGGCGACGTGTTGGCGGGGACGATAGGGGGGCTCCTCGCAGGGGGGGAGGCCCCCTTCTCCGCCGCGTGTCGTGCGGCTCGGGTCCACCAGAGCGCAGGCAGGAGGGCGGCGGAACGCAGCGGCTGGTTCACCGCCGAGGAGCTGCCGCCGATTATCGCTAGACTCATGTGGCACGGCGAGTCGGATGCGTAAGTCGATTCATAGATACGGAAAGGAGGTCGACTACGGGGACGGCAGCTCTCTTCATTACCACGGACGCGGCCTTCAAGAGGAGTCTGCATCCGAGGGGGGAGGCTCCGGAAAAAAAGGTGGGTTCTTCGGCGTCTTCCGCAACAACCCCTCCCTTATGATCATCCTTATCGATATCATCGTCATAGTTCTCGTGCTCACGATCGTGCTGCCCTTTATCGGTACGAAGAGCTCGACAAAGGACTTAGCTGGCCTCGAGCTCTCGCTCCACGGTTTCGTCCACGAAGGTAAAGCTACGGTGAGTCTGGTCGTGACCTCGCTGTCCGGAGAGACGGAAGATGCGGAGCATCAGGACCTGCTCGAGGTCAGCTTCGAGCTGGCCGGCGGAGAGATTGAGGAGGGTGAGGGGGCAGAAAAAACGGTGCGCGTCAATCTGCCGAAGACGGGTGAGAGTGTCGTGGTGAGAAAGACACTCTCACTGCCTGAGGGCAGGGAGGCCGATTATGTCCGTGCGGAAATCGAACGGATGCAGGAGAAAGTGACGCTGCAGAAAGAATTGACGAAATAAAATGTGCTTGACGTATGGGGCTGTGGAGATATACTTTATACTCACATTAAATGAAGGGGGATAGTATGGTACAGTTCTACTTGCTCGCCGTGGTATTGAATATTCTCGGAGGCTTGCTCCTCTCCGCACAGATGATCGAAGACAAGATTCCCGCAGTAAAATCTCTCCAGGAATCCCTCTCATTCAATTCGGTAGCGCGGGTAACCGTCATTATCCTCACATTGCTGGTAGCTCTGTTCAAGATTCTGAGCGTTACGAGCGGTGACGTACCCGTTGTGGGAGATCTCTTGCCCGCACTCAGCCTCGTGGCAGTCGCGGTCGTCTTCTTCCTCGAGTACTATGAGGACAGGGCGAGTGTAAAGTCTCCCGCCTTCGAGCGGCTGGAGGCCCTTTTCGTGCAGAACAAATCTGTGCTCGGCATCGTCGCCATCATCATCGGGGTCGCCCACTTCCTCTTTCCGAGGGTGCTCTTTCTCTGAAAAAACTGCATCTCAAGACGCGGAAAGATACAGAAGATAAAAAGGCATAGGAGCAAGACGAGAAGGTCCTCATGCGTAGCTCTACCGCTGGAATAGCCGAAAGAAACGGAAGGTATCTCGTTGCCCTTCGCCGACCCGGATCGAGCATCGGGGAAAAGTGGGAGTTCCCCGGAGGAAAGGTCGACGAGGGGGAGACACCCGAAGAGGCTCTCAAGCGCGAGTTCAGCGAGGAGTTCGACGTAGACATTACCGTCGGGACACACTTCTGCAGCGGTACCTTCAGCAACAAGAATACCGAGTATCATCTTTTGGCTTATTACGTGCGAATACTATCCGAGAGTTTTCTTCTCAAGGAACACCAAAGGCTGAGGTGGTGCTCGATTGCGGAGCTCCGCAATCTTCCCATGGCAGATTCCGACAAGATCATACTTCGCTGCATCGAGGAGCGAGCTGAGTCCGCAGATTAATTACTTATATGCTAGTCCCGGGTGGAATCACCCCGCCCTTCGGCACGACGATGATCCCGTCGACGATCCAGTAGTTGCCGTAGTCCCCGTCTTTGCGTTCGATCGAGTCGATCCCGATCCGACACCCGTCTCCGATGCGTGCATTCGTGTCGATTATCGCCCGCTTGACTATCGTACCTCTTCCAATGCCGACGTTGGGAATACCCTCTGACTCGTTCTTCTTCTTTTGTTCGTAGGTCTCGTAGTAGTTCGCGCCCATGATGTAGACCCCGTCTAGGCTCGCACCGGATTCGATGAGGGTGCGTACGCCGACCACGGAGTTTACTATGGAGGCGTTCGTGATGATGCTTCCCTCGCCGGTGAGCGATTGACTTATTGTGCAGAAGTTGATCTTGGTCGCCGGCAGGTGCCGGCGGTGTGTGTAGATGGGCATTCGTTCGTCATAGAAGTTGAATGCCGGGGTAAGCGATGCCAGGTTGAGGTTGGTGTCGTAGAAGGCCTTTATGGTTCCGATGTCTTCCCAAAAGCCGTTGAACACGTAGGTGTGTACGTGCCTCTCGCCGATGGCGATGGGAATTATCTCCTTGCCGAAATCGGTGTAGTTGTTGTCCAGCACCTTCTCCATAGTGTCGGCGTTGAAGATGTATATGCCCATCGAGGCGAGGTACTCCTTGGACGGATCTACGGTGCCCTCGGATTCGGGTACTATGGATCGGGGGAATTTGAGTTCCGAAATGTCCTGCTCGGGATCAGGTTTCTCCACGAAAGAGACCGCGCGTCCCTTCTCGTCGGCATTTACGATGCCGAGACCGGTTGCCTCGCTTCTGCTCACGGGAGTCGTGGCGAGCGTGATTTCCGCACCGCTCTCCACATGCTTCTTGAACATCTCGGAGAAGTCCATGCGGTAGAGTTGGTCGCCGGAGAGAATGACGTAGTGTGAGGGCTCCTGATCGTGGAAGTGGCGAAAGTTCTTCCGCACCGCATCGGCGGTCCCCTCGTACCAGCTCGTGTTGTCGAAGGTCTGCTCCGCCGCAAGAATCTCTACGAAGCCCTGGGTAAAGACATCGAAGATGTAGGTGTTCGATATGTGGTTGTGCAGCGAGGCTGTGTTGAACTGGGTCAGGATATAGATCTGTTTGAAGTTCGCATTAATGCAGTTGGATATGGGTATGTCGACGAGACGGTACTTTCCACCGAATGGTACCGCCGGTTTAGCTCTGTCTTTTGTGAGGGGATAGAGACGGGTTCCTTTACCGCCGCCTAACACAATCGATAGTACTTTATTCACGTTAGCCTCCCTTCCGTCTGTAATATCAAGATTAGTAGACTTTTATGCAGAGGTCAAGAAACCTTTCTTTACTGCACTATGAATGGAGGAAAGCGGCTCGCTTGCACATTTTATTCCTCTTGTGTAGTATCCTACCATGGAAATGGCGCCTATCCCCGCCGATCTGACAAACTTCAAACTGTACTTCGTAGGCATCAAAGGCACAGGTATGGCCGCTCTCGCCGAGCTCCTTCAGGGACGCGGCGCCCGCGTCGAGGGATCGGACACCCACGAGCGTTTCTACACCGATGCAGTGCTGACCCGACTCGGCATACCCTACCGCGAGGGATTCGCCCCCTCTAATGTTCCCGATGATGCGCAGCTGGTAATACACTCCGCGGCCTACGATCCGTCGACCCACCCGGAGCTCCTCGAAGCCGTGAGGCAGGGGCTCCCCGTATTGGAGTACACGGATGCTTTAGGCGAGCTCTCGAAGACCGCCTTCTCCGTCGGGGTCGCCGGTGTTCACGGGAAGACCACGACCACGGCAATGATCGGCAACATCTGCAAGGAGGAGGGACTGCCTGCGTATGTCCTCGTAGGTTCGGCGGTGAGCAACTTCGGTTCCCGTTCGACCTTCGTGGGAGGAGACCGTTGCTTCGTCGCCGAGACATGCGAATACAGACGCCACTTCCTCTCCTTCAGGCCCGATGTCATAGTGGTCACTAATGTAGATGCCGATCACCTCGATTACTACGAGGACGGGGAGGAGGTGCTCAGCGCATTCGTCGAATACGGAAGACTCCTCCCGGAGGGGGGAAGTCTCGTCTATTGTGCCGATGACGATGGTGCCGCAGAGCTCGCGCGCAGACTCTCCTGCGAGCGCAGAGACATCTCTCTCGTCCCCTACGGATTCGAGGCCGGTGGTGCCTACGGAATCCGCGATTACCGCCGAGCAAGCGGGGTCCACCGCTTTCTCCTCGCTCCGGGGCAGGAGCCCGAGGCTGCACACGGAGGTGCCGGGGAGCTCGAGGTGAGGATCCCGGGAATCCACTCCGTATTAAACGCCGCAGCGGCGGTGGCGGCAACGGATCTGATCAAAACACATCTCGGTTCGACGGCATCGATGGGTAGTCCCGAGGGAGTGCGCAGGGCCTTGGCAGACTTCTCCGGCAGCAAACGGAGATCGGAGATCCTCGGCGAGGCCGTCGGCGTGATCTTCGCCGACGATTACGGGCATCATCCGCGGGAGATACGCGGCACCATAGAGGGTTTTCGAGAGTTCTACCCGGAGAGGCGCATAATCGTCGATTTCATGTCGCACACCTACACGCGAACCGCAGCCTTTCTCGAGGAGTTCGCGACTGCTTTCGGTTCTTGCGACGAGGTGATCCTGCACAAGATATATGCGAGCGCGCGGGAGAAGGAGGGGAAGATAGACGGGAGGAGCCTCTTCGAGAAAATAAAAGATCGACATCCGAATGTACGCTACTTCCACGAGGTAATGGATGCGGAGCCGTACCTCGCAGAGCATCTCTCAGCCGGGGACCTCTTTCTCACCATGGGGGCGGGAGACAACTGGCGCCTCTCGGAGGCTTTGTACGGGCGATTTGCAGAGGAGGAGCAGAAATGATCAGCATGACTGGTTACGGCTACAGAGAGTATCATGACGAGTGGGTGCAACTCGTAACGGAGATCAAGTCCTACAACAACCGGTACCTCGACACGAGCGTAAATTTGCCTCCCTTTCTCTCTCCCCTCGAACCGAATATCAACGAGTTCGTGAGACAGCGGGTGAGCCGCGGACGGATCGAGGTTACCCTGAGGGTTAAGGAGCTGGAGGAGAACCTCTCCGTACACCTGGACGAGAAGGCGGTAAAGACCTATGCCGATGTGCTCCGCAGGCTCGCCGATGCGGCAAAGATAGACGAGTCTCCGCGGATCAGCCACTTTCTCAGGCTCGAAGGAATCATCACCCAGGTGAAGAACCGCGACCTTGATTGGTTCGAGAAGGTGGTGATGGATCAGCTCGCCGATGCCTACGAGGATTTCGATGAGAGCAAGCGTAACGAGGGGAGTGCAACCGAGGAGAACATTCTCGAGCTTCTCTCTCACGTGGAGTCACGACTCGGCGAGATAGAGCATCATGCCGACAATCTCGAGAAGCGCATACGCGAGAATCTGGAAAAGCGTTTTCGTGAACTGGTCGGCGAGGGACTCGATCAGAATCGTCTCTATCAGGAGACGGCGGTCATGCTGATGAAGTACGGGATAGACGAGGAAACGGTTCGTATGCGCAGCCACCTCGCGCAGTTCAAGGAGCTCGTACGGGAGGAACCCGGAGTGGGAAAGAAACTCGACTTCGTCTGTCAGGAGCTCAACAGGGAGATCAACACCATAGGCTCGAAGAGCACGATTGCCGAGGTGAATCACGCGGTGGTCGAGGTAAAGGATGCGCTGGAGAAGATACGGGAGCAGCTGAGAAATGTCGAATAGTATGAAGATCGCGGTCAGTGGAAAGAGCGGATGCGGAAACACTTCGGTGAGTCGCCTAGTTGCCGAGAAGCTGGGACTCGAGTTCATAAACTACACCTTCCACACGATGGCGCAGGAGCGAGGGATGAGCTTCGAGGAGTTCTACGCCCTCGCACAGAACGACACGACCTACGATATCACCCTCGACCGGAAGCAGGTGGAGCTCGCTCGGCGCGGCAGCTGTGTCCTCGGTTCCCGCCTGGCCGTCTGGCTCCTCGAAGAGGCTGATCTCAAGGTGTATCTCGAGGCATCTCCGGAAGTGCGCGCCGGCCGGATACATTCGAGGGAGGGGGGCTCTCCCGAAGAGAAGCTGCAGGAGACGGAGCACCGTGACAAGAAGGACCACGACCGCTACCTGCAGCTCTACGGGATAGACAACGACGACTACGGCTTTGTCGACCTCATAATCAACGTGGAGAAGATCGATCAATACGAGGCGGCCGAACGGATCATACGCGTCGCCGAGGCGCTGTAAGGGTACTCTTTACAAGAAGAGGGGTATTCCATATAATCCTGCATATGATACTACCACTCGATAAACTGATCAGTTTCAACGATAACGTGTATGAGATGACCTGCGCGTCGATTCGCAGGTCTCACCAGCTCACCATAACCGGGGACGAGGAGGTGGATAAGAACGACGGCAAGGTGGTTCCCACTGCGATCGAGCAGGTCCTCGAAAAAAAAGTTGAGTACCGCCTCGAGGAGTAGCGGCGCCTGTATTCTCCTCTTTGGTCCTACCGCTGTCGGGAAGACCGAGCTCATTCGTCAACTCTTCTCCTCCGATTTCGAGGTCATAAGTGCCGATGCGCTCCAGGTCTACCGTAAGCTCGATATCGGCACCGCGAAGCCGTCGAGACGGGAACGTCGGGAGATTCCCCACCACCTCATAGACATCCGCGACCCGGAAGAGGCTTTCAGTGTCGGCGATTTCGTCCGTGAAGCCGACATCTGCATGGGAGATATCCGCTCTCGGGGCCGTATCCCTCTCATCTCGGGCGGCACCGCCTTCTACCTTATTCGCTTTCTCTATGGACTCCCCGAGACCCCGCCGCCGGATCCGGAGGTGAGGGAGGAACTCGAGCTCCGTCTCGAGGCCGAAGGCTCCTCCAGACTCTTCGATGAGCTCACTGAGGTGGACCCGGCGAGCAGCCGAGCCATCCATCCGAACGACACGTACCGGATCCTGCGCGCCCTCGAGGTCTATCATGGAACCGGACGCCCTCTCTCGGAGTTTCGCCTTCCTACGAGACCGAGGAGCGGACTGGAGCCGCTCGTGCTGGGCCTCTATCGAGAGCGGGAGGAGCTCTACCGGCGGATAGACGAGCGGGTGGATCGGATGTGGCGTGCGGGTCTGCTCGATGAGGTGCGTGCGCTGATCGACGGGGGCTATCGTGCCGACGATCCGGGCTTGAAGGGAATAGGGTACCAAGAGTTCTTTCGCATGCGAAGGCTCGGCGAGTGGACCTTTGCCGACGTGAAGGAGGAGATCAAGAAGAACAGCCGCAGATACGCGAAGCGGCAGCTCACGTTCTTTCGTAAGCTCGAGGAGACCGAGTGGTTTCATCCCACAGATGCCGGGAGTATCGCCGAATGCCTCGATCGCTATTTCGGGACTCTACAGTAGGGGCTGATTATTCCCGAAAATAGAGATAGACTGGAGTCGGGAGAAGGATATGCAAAAGAAGAAATTCATCGCCATGACCGTTACCCTGCTGCTTTTCGTGCCGTTGACTGTACCCGTGCTGTTTGCGCAGGAGGAGATGAGGGGCGTCGTCATCTACGCCTCAGGATCCGGGTTCGAACACATACGTAACGATGACACACGAGAATACGACCTCGCGGTAGACGTTGCCGAGGGAGTAGAGTTGCAGGCCGGCGACTATCTCAATACCTATGACGGAACTTTTCTCGAAATCCAGCTCTACCCCTCCGAGAACGTGTTGAAGGTCGCGGAGAACACCAGTTTCAAGATCAACGAAGTCTCGGAGCAGGGGGGCGGCAACTTCGAGTTGAGCTACGGCCGCATACGCGCACGGGTGAAGAAACTCGCCGGACTCGAGAAGTTCTCGATAGAGGGGCCGAGCATGGTTGCCGGAGTGCGGGGCACCGATTTCGGGTACGACATCATCTATGATCAGAGCGAATCGGCGGAGAAGACCGTCGCTTCGGTTTATTGCTTCGAAGGCAGAGTCGAAGTGGAAACGAAGGAGGGGATAGTCCGGTCGGATGCCGGCGAAAAAGAGCGCGTCACGGTAGACATCGCCTCCAGGGAGATGGTCCGTCTCGTAGAGAGGCGTGTGGCTGCCGGTCCCGCCGAAGGCGAGGTGCGGCCGGAAGAGTCCCGGGCGGTAGAGCTGGAGTATAGCTTGATAAAAGAGTCGGTCTCAGAGCCCATCGAAACCTACTGGGAAAGGTACGATTTCGAAGGAACGCTGCTGGAGCAGACGAAGGAAGAGAAGGAGGAGCAGCCCGTTATCGTTGAGAGTCAAGAGTTGGATGTGGAGCGGAGGCGCAATATCCTTCGCACCTCAGGTGCTGTGAGCGGCGGACTCGGCATCCTCTTCGGTTCGGCTACCCTCACGTTTGTCTATGCGGATTCGCTTCTCTCGGATATGGATAACGATACGCGGGACAGTTACACGATCGGGCTCGGGGCTATGACCGGTATGTTTCTCTCCACATCGCTCTTCTCCTACCTCTTCTCCCTCTGGTAGGAGGCTCGGCGGGAGTAGCGGTGACCGGCGCTACGAGCCCGGTCGTATGTGCTCCTTCACTTTGCTTTCCACGGTTTCGAGCTCGGTTATGTCCCAGTTGCCGTCTTTCTTACGCTCGAGGGTCAGCCTCTCGACCATGCGGCTTATTTCGACCACACCGGTGGACTCGATATCTCTTGCGGATTCTTCCGCTCCGGTCGTATTCGTCGCTGTGCGTGTCTCCGCGGGGAGTGTGGAGTATTTGAGGAAGCGGACCTCGTAACGGCGCTTCTCCCCGCCGATCTTCGATTTCTCTTCTATGCGGATATCCGACACGCCGTAGACGAAGGTGTAGTTGGACAGGGGAGGGCGCCCCTTCTCCTCCCACTCATCTACGCTCATGAAGCTCTCGGTGTGCTCGACTCCCTTTCGGATCCGGGCGATAACGTAGAGGGTCGTTACCTCGTTCATGTGCTGTGAGCCGGGACTGCCTGCGATGCATGCATCCATCGTCTGGTGGTCGAGCCTGTTCATGCTTTCGTAGTAGAGCCGGATGACATCTCGCGGCGGAAGACCCACGGTCGGATCTTCTCCTCTACCACCGCGTAGCGGCGAGAAGAGAAAGAGAAGCACAAAGACCGCCGCCAAACCCAAACCGATGGGAGGGGCGTACGTGCGCACCGTCCTGCTGAAGCGCAGCCTGCGCGCCTCCCTGTGTAGAGACTCTCGGGCCCTTCTTCTACGCTCCTCCATCTCCTCAGTGCGGACCGCCTCCCGCCACGATTCGCGCCGGCAACGGGACACGGTCCTCGATACCTCTTCTGTCTCCGGAATCTTACCTTCTGAGAAGGGAAGATAGATGAGCCGCGCGCACTCATCCCACATGTCGGGACAGTAGAGATAGGGGTGGGCGGGGACCTCCTCATTCTCCTCGTACGGCGCATGGCCGGTCAAACTCCGGTAAAGGTGGAGAAGCGAGGTTCCCACGAGTCTCTCTCGGGGACTGTATCCGGCGAAGCGCAGCCGCACCGTCTCCGCCTTCAGCTCTTCCGCAATCACCGACGCAAGGGAGGGAGGAAGCACATGCCATCCGTAAGAGGAGTCGAAGAAAACCGCCTCTGGGATGATTTTTTCCGCCGATTCATCGTATTCTCGTCTCAAGAGTGAGTAGGCGTAGAACAGACTCTCCGTGTACGAGAGGCAGTGCTCCGGCGAGAGTTCGGCGAGCTCTTCCATAGGACGGATGTCTCCCGTGTCGGAGAAGGTGGCGTAGAGATACCCTTCGTCCTCGATGGTGCCGCTCCATCTCCAGAGCTCTATCTCACCCTCATGGACGAAGTAACCCGAACGTTCCTCCATCTGCATGAGACGCCGCTGTTGTCCGGAACGGGCCCGTGTGATCCGGATGCCCAGGAGTGTGCCCTCGTCCCTCGCGAAATTCTTGATAAGCGGGGGGATCTGCTCCTCCCTACGGTCGGCGCCGTGTGCCGGAGTTTCTCGCCGTCGTTCGTCGCTGCTCATCTCTGTCGTCTCTCTTCTTTAAAATCCTTCTCTCCGAATACGATGGCGCTGAAGAGGAAGATCTCGGTCTGTTCTTCCTGCCAACAGCCCGCGGGCAACCCCGCTTTCCTGCACGTCTGGTCCAGGAACTGTTCACGGTCCCAGCCCTGCTCAATCGGCACCTGCGGAAGTAGAATACCGGATCTCGGACCCGAACGCATCATGATGCCGTGTCTTCCCACCTCGACCTCATCAGGCGAGGATGCCTTCTCTAGGGGGGTCAGCACCGAGATCTCGATGTCCACCTGTTCCAACTCGTCGCGGTGCAGGGGCGGAAACCTCGGATCCCGGAACGCGCTCGAGACCGCGAGTTCCCGAATACCGTCTATCAGGGGTTTCGTACCGCTTATGTTGCCGATGCAGCCCCTTAGATCTTCTCCCTCGTGTAGGGTCACGAAGGCGCCGCAGACTGTTTTTATCCTCTCGGTCGCCTCGGGATAATCGCCTGTGCGGCCCTCCAAATGGGAGGCAATGCTCTCCCGTGCCGTGCGAAGGAGCATCATCTTCTCTCTATCCGTGAGTTCGAGTTCCATTTTGAGCCTCCTGTACCGGTTTTTCGTAGCTCAATGCTGCCGCTCCGAAGCCGACACCCGTGGTATCTTCCCCCGAGAGCGAGGTGCCCCACCTGAGTATGGAGACTCGGTAGTCGGGGTGCAGACCGATTACCGCTGCAGCCGCCGCCGTTCCGCAGGAGTCTATCCGTCCCTCTCTGACGAGGCGGAGGAGAGAGGGTACTGCAGCCTGTCGTTTGCCGGTCTCGGAACGTTTATACATACGGTTTCCATCCGCGGTAAGAGCCGAGATGAAGGCGCCGCTTCGGGTTTCGAGATTTGCCGCATCGGTCTCGGCGCTGAGATTAGCGGAGATGAGAACGAGCGAATCCTCTTCCTCCGCGAGCTCGAGTAGCCCCGTAAGAGCCTGAACAGTAGCCCGGCTTTCATCTCCCGCCAGCACGGGGAGCAACTCGGTTTCGGGAAAGTACAGCGAGAGCGGGGGAAGCAGGGTGTCGAGCACGTGCTCCTCCTCGAAGGGCTCTTCGTCGAGCAGGGCTCCGTCGACCTCGGCGAGTACCCGGTCTCTCGTCTCTCTATCGAGCGTGAGTTCGCCCGCCGGCGAACGAAAGGCCGTATGAGGGGAGAGGAACACTCCGCTCCTCTTCTCTCGGTGAGCTGCGCCTATCGCGATGATCCTGCGGGGAGCCGGGCTTCTGCGCGAGATCAGCTCGAAACCGTCGATGAGGTAGGGAAGAATGTACTCGTATGCCGCGTGGGGAAGCAGGAGCGTCTGGACCTCATCGGGGGCCATTCGGACTGCCTCCTGTCGCTCCTCCTGCGCCTGCTCGCCCGTGCCGTTTTTCTTCCCTTTATCCGAAGGAGGTGAGTCGAAGAGTTGCGCACATTCCTCTTTGCTCGAGGGGTAGAAAATACCCGCCACGAGGGGGTCCCGTACTTCGCTTCTCATGCTCTCATTATCCAAAAAAAGCCCGGCTCTTTCAACGTGCCGTACCGACAACGTGTCGCACCTACAACGTGCCGCACCGACCGCAGGAAATGCCGATCAGGCCGATCACTCGCCGTGGAAGAGGCGATGGAGCCGCTCCTCGTCGAGCTTGACACTCATGTTCTTCTCCTGAGTGGGAAGCACGAGGCCCTCCTTGCCCTCCTTCGCCCTCCTCAGGTACTTGACCCGGGTGTAGTAGAGCTCGCCCCGTCCTTCGTTCTTACCTTTGGAGTAGTAGAGGGCAAGGTTTCCGGCATCGAGAAGGGTCTCTAAAGGGACGCTCTTTCCGGAGAGATGTCTGATGAAGACGAAGCCGCCGGGAAAGTCACGCGTGTGGAGCCAGTAGTCGTTGCCTTTTGCGTAGCGGCGCAGCAGCTCGTCGTTTTCGCGCGAGTTCCTGCCGACAAAGATGGTGAACTGACCCGATTGAAACCTCAGTCCGGGGATACCATCGTCGCCTCCCTTCGGCTTCTCCCTCCTCCTGAGCTCTACCACCTCGCGCAGCCGTTCGACCTCGGTCTCCATATCCGGCGCATCGTGTATCCAGCGTTCGGTCCGTGCAAGCCGCTCGAGCTCGTTTCTTCTGTGCTCGAGCTCGTCCTTTACCTTCTCCGCCGCGCGCTTCATCTTTCCGTACTTCTCGTAGTAGGCTTCGGCGTTCTGCTGAGGTGTGAGTGTGGGATCGAGGGATATGTCGGTCTTCTCGTTGTCGCGGTAGAAATTATCCACCTCTACCCACTCCATTCCCTTCTGGATGCGGTAGAGGTTGCTCATGAGAAGGTCTCCCGCCTCCTTGTAGGTTCTGCTCTCGTCCGCCTCTCCGGAGGAGCTCTCGAGCTTCTCGATGGTCGACTCGATCTTGCCGCGCTCCTTAGCGAGCCGTGCCTCGGCGCTCTTCCTCAGACGGTCCCTCTCCTCGCGCAGCTCCTTGAGGCGGTACTCCTCCTCTATTGCCGCATTGAAGCTCCGGTCCTCGGGGTAGGGCCGGACGGTGAACTCCTCATCCTTCTTGGCGCGTCTCTTGCCGCCGGCTTCGATTTGCGCCTCCGGGTCGTAGACCGCGCCGGAGACCTCGTTCCTGTTCGGCCGCCGGTAGAAGGCGTCGATGATTCGTTGCTCGGTGTCTGTGGCGATGATGTTCGCGGCTCCGCCCCAAAGACGGAGAAAGAGGAGGGTCGTCTCGCCGCCGCGGACGAGCGAGAGCCGCACGATACGTTCTCCCTGTATCTGCTCGGCCTCGCGGATCTTACCTCCCTGGAGGCGGGACCTGAGGAGCTGGGCGAAACGCTGCAGCGGCACGCGGTTCTCCACGTTCGTGCTGACCTCGTGCAGGCGTGTGGCCCCCTGACGGAGCGAAATGAGGAGTTTAAGCTTCCGTTTCGGCCTATAGAGGTCGAGTATGAGGGTCTTGTAGTCCGGTTGTCTCACCTTCTGTACGTGGCTTCCCGGTAGGTCGAGCTCCGAGAGTACGAGGTCTATCTCTTTCCAGTTGAGCGACAATCGCTACTCCAAGCCCTCGGTGGCGATGGTCTCGGCGAATACCTGCTCGTCGGACTCACCGAAGAAGACGAGGTATACCGTTGCGGGAAGGTTGTGCGAGGCAAGAAAACCGCTGATCTCTCGGTAAGCGATCTCCGCCGCCCTCTGCTTCGGAAAGCCGTAGACGCCCGTGCTGATGGCGGGAAAGGCTATGGTCTTGAGGCCCGTCTCCGAGGCCAGGGAAAGACAGTTAACGTAGGCTTCTGCGAGGGTCTTCTCCTCACCGTCGTTTCCCCCGTTCCAGACCGGACCTACCGTGTGAATGACGTACTGCGCCGGCAACTTGCCCGCGTTCGTGATGACCGCCTTGCCTGCGGGAAGTCCCTCGGGATATCGATGGGTGCGTATATCCTTGCACTCCTCGAGAATTTCGGATCCGCCTTTCTTGTGGATGGCTCCGTCCACTCCGCCGCCTCCCATGAGACTCGAGTTCGCCGCGTTTACCACCGCATCTACCTCCACGGTGGTTATGTCTCCGTTTTGCAGCACGATTCGATCTTTGTAGTACTTTTTCATGACATGCCTCCTTATGGTCGTAGCCCTCGGAGTGCCTCGACCAGCCGTTCCATCTCTTCGTCCGTCCCTATGGATATGCGGACGAAGTCCTCTATTCCTTTGTGACCGAAGTAGCGCACGAGAATCCCTCGCTCTTTCAGCCGTGTGTAGACCTCTCTGCCCGAGAGATCGGGATGTGTGGTGAAGATGAAGTTGGCTTTCGACGGGACGACGTACCATCCCTCCCCTTCGAGTTTCTCGAGCGTCCGCTCCCTCGTGAGCATTATGCTCCGTCGGCACTTCTCGAAGTAGTCCTCTTCGCGCAATGCCCGTACGGCAATTTCCTGGCTGATCCGGTTGACCGGGTAGCTGTTGAACGAGTTCTTAACCGTGTTCAGTACGCGAATAATCTCCTCCGAGGCTGCGGCGTATCCTATCCGCATCCCCGCGAGGGATCGATTCTTGGAGAAGGTGTGTACGATTATCAGGTTGTCGTAGCGTTCTACGAGGGGAAGGCTGCTCTCTGCGCCGAAATCCACGTAGGCTTCGTCTATGACGAGGGGAATTTCAGCCGGAACCGCCTCGAGGAGCTCCTCTATGCTGCTGCGGTTCAGCGCCGCGCCGGTCGGCGCGTTCGGGTTCGGAAAGATGATGCCCGTCGAGGGCTGCTCCTCCGTGTATCTCGAGTAGTCTTCCGGGTCGATGAAGAGCTCATCGGTAAGGGGGATCTTTCGGTAGGGGATGTCGTAGAACGAGCAGTAGACGGGATAGAAGCTGTAGGTGTGCTCCGGAAAGAGCAGCGGTCCGCGGCTGCGGTCGAAGAAGGCGTAGAAGATGAATGAGAGAACTTCGTCTGAGCCGTTCCCGAGGAAAAACGAGTCTAGTGAGAGTCCGAATCTCTCAGAGAGTGCCCTCCTCACTTCGGTCGACTCGGGATCCGGATAGAGGCGGAGACGATCCGCTTCCGCGTTCCGAAGGTACTCCTGTACGGAGGGCGCGGGCGGGTAGGGGTTCTCGTTGGTGTTCAGCTTGATATAGGTCCGGTCCTGCGGCTGTTCGCCGGGAGTATAGGGAGTAAGAGCCGCCGCCCTCCCGGACATAAATGCTCGAGTCTTACTTGGGTTCAAGTTTTACCTCTCCTGTAGACGGTTCCACAGACGATTCTACTCTCCTTTTCTCCTCTCTACAATGGCTGAGCGCATGGGGCCTAATTCCCGCAACCATGTAGAAAGAGCCGATTACGAGGATAGGAATCCGTTCGGCCGAAAGGGAGACCGCCCGTTCGAATGCCTTCCCGGCATCGACGAGGAGCTGTGTATCTTTGCGGTGCCCGGAGAAGATCGTATGCAGCTCTTCGGGTCGGCTCGGTTTGAAGATCCCCGGACGTGATATGATGATCTCCCTGCATCGGGGCGAGAGTATTTCGGCCATCTTCTTTGCGTTTTTGCCGTATACCGAGCCGAAGATGCAGATCGGCGGCTCGGAGAAGAGCTCATCGTAGGCCTCGAGGGCGAGCCGAACGGAGGCGGGAGTGTGTGCCCCGTCGAGGAGAATAGGCGGCCTCTCTCCCATGAGCTCGAGTCTGCCGGGCAGACGGGTGGAACGGAAGCTCGTGCAGATCGTGCGGAGCTCATCCTTCGATGTGGGACTATCTGAAGCTATGTTTTTCAAAGATATGTTTTTCAAAGAGTCGACCACGATGAGCGCCAGCAGCGCATTTTCCGCCTGAAAACTGCCGAGCATGCCGATGGTCAATTCGAGCTCCCCGAAGCGGCGCAGAGCAGCGTGTATCTCGGTTCCCGAACGGGTGAGGCGGTAGGATGCTGATGAGACCTCATCGCTGAACAGATGCAGCGGAGCTCCCCTCTCGGCGGCGGTCTTCTCGAGCACCTCCATGGCCTCGTCGTGCTGCCGGGATACGAAGACCGGTTTCCCCTCCTTGATGATGCCCGCCTTCTCAGAGGCGATCTGCGGCAGCGTTGTTCCGAGCACGTCGGTGTGCTCGAGCTCGATTGGGGTGATGACCGACGCCAACGGATCGACGACGTTCGTTGCATCGAGTCTGCCGCCTATACCGGTTTCGATGACCGCGCAGCTGCAGTCGCCGTTGCGAAAGACGAGAAATGCGAGAAGGGTGAGCAGCTCGAAGGTTGTCGGATCACCGCTCCCTTCGAGATCCAGATTTCTCACTCGGTCGAAGCCCTCACGGATCGTGTTCCCCGCCTCGACCAGAAGGGCCTCGGGAGCGAATCTTCCGGCAAAGGTGATTCTCTCTCGGTAGGTCTCTACGTGAGGGGAGGAGTAGAGACCGGTCTTGATGCCGAGCGCCTCGAGGGCATGAGCGATGTAGAGGGACGTCGAGCCCTTTCCCTTGGATCCGGCTACATGAACGATATCGAAATCGCGATGCGGATCTTCGAAGAGAGAGAGGATCTCGTGCATGCGGTCGAGCCGATACTCTCGTATGGTCTGTTTCTGCTTCTGCTCGAAGTTGGTGAACTCCTCGAAGAAGAGAAAGACCTCGTCGGCGGACTCAAATGGATTACGGGGAACGGACGGCCTCTCTTCCATCACCCCTCCCGGCTCTCTGCATTTTCACAGCGTCTGCTGACGGCCCGTTCGTGGGCGGCAAAGCCCTCATACTCCGCTAAGGCGGCCACGTGCGGTGCCATGCTTCTGTATCCCCCCTCTTCGGCGTAGATAACCGAGGAAAATTTCATGAAATCGCGTACGGAGACGGGAGAATAGGTCTTCGCGGCGCCGCCGGTGGGAAGGACCGCATTCGGTCCGGTCGAGTAGTTAGCGGCGGAGAAGGGGAGGTGCTCGCCTATCAGGATTTCCCCGGCGTTTCTAATCGACTCCATCGTGGCGAAGGGTTCGGCTGTCCTGATTTGCAGGTGCTCCGGTGCGAACTCGTTTACCAGCGCCGCCCCCTCCTCTATCGAATCCACTACGAGGATGCCTCCGTAGCGCGAGATCACCTCGGAGACGAAGCCCCTCCGCTCATCTGGGAGCTCGTCCGCAAACTCCCCGGCGTATCCCGCCACCCTCTCTGCGAAGTTCTGTGAGTCGGTGATGAGCAGGGCGCAGGAATCGGCCCCGTGTTCGGCCTCGACGAGGAGGTCGAGGGCGGTGGTTCTCGGATTACCCGAGCCGTCGGCGAGTATCATGGACTCCGAGGGGCCCGCCGGAAGGCCGGTATCTATCAGATGCGCAACCGCCCGTTTCGCCGCGCTCACGTAACGGCTGCCGGGACCTACTATCTTCAGCACCGGATCGACGCTCTCGGTCCCGTAGGCGAGGGCCGCGATCGCCTGAGCGCCGCCGATGCGGTAGACCCTCGTTACTCCCGTCAGGGATGCGGTGTAGAGGCAGCCGGGGTCTATACTGCCGTCCTCGTTCGGCGGTGAGGCAACCGATACGTGCGGAACACCGGCGATGCCGGCGGGAACCGAGAGCATGTAGAGCATGGAGGGAAAGCTGCCGCGTCCCCTGGGAACGTAGAGCCCGGCCGAATCGATCGGCGTGCCACGTTCCGCCGCGAGTATACCCGGTCTTACCTGGCTGAACTCGAGCATCTCGGGGCGTCTGCTCCGGTAGAAGCGGCGCACATTCTCGACTGAGTACTCGATGGCCTCCTTTACCTCGTCCGAGAGCTCTTTCCCGGCCTGCGCGAACTCATCTCTCTCGACGGCAATCGGAAGATGCGAGATGTCTGCCGAATCGAACTTCTCGGTGAGCCGCCGCAGCGCATCATCACCGTTTTTGCGTACCGCCTCGATTATCTCCTCGACCGAGGATTGCACCGCGTCGATGTCGGCCTCGCTTCTCCGGAGTAGCTCCTTCTTTTGCGCGTCGCTGAGACTGTTCCATTTCTTCGGGACTATATTCATGGATGTTTCCTTGCGGTTGTAGATATCATGTCGATTCTTATCACCGTAGTATACCCGCCCGAGCAGGTCAAGCTACGTACTAGAAGATTTCCAGTCGTGGATCTGGGTAAAGAACTGATCCTTGAATGCCTCGGGCTCGAATGGCTCCTCCGGCAGGGGAAAGCTCCCGCCTGCCATGTGATAGTGTCCCCCTCCGGCTCCTCCTCGACGGCTCACGATCTGGGTGACGACTCCCGCCGCGTGGAGCTGCCTGTGCTCGTTTCTGGCCGACAGATATATTCCCTCTTCGTTCTTCGAGACGATGAGGGCGAAGTGCACCTCTTGAATGCTCAGCAGGAAGTCGCAGAGGATGCCCAGCAGGTTCGGATCGGCTCCCTCGGGGAGGAAGCAGAACCCCGTTTCGTCGTAGATCACCAGGTTGTTCAGGAGCGCACGGTACTGATCCAGATCCCGGTACTGTATCTTGTTGCGGAGGACCATGGTTACGAATGCGATGTCGGCGATCGGGTAGGATGCGTTCAGCAATTCGATATCCGCAGGGTGGACTCCCCGGGTAAAGAAGGCGGTGTCGGTGTAGAGGCCGAGAAGGAAGGCAGATGCGACCGATTTGGACATCTCCTTGCCGAGCAGGTCGTAGTACTCCTTGATGATAGAAGAGCAGGAGCCGTAGTTCGCACGGATGTCCACGAAGGGTACATCGGTCGGTTCGGAGGAGGCGTGGTGATCTATCACGGCTATTTCGTCGCCGTTCAGATCGGTGACGTTCTTGTTTCCCTTGCAGCCGTCGACGATGATGATGCCGTCTTCGTGAGCGAAGCTCAGCTTTTCGGACTGTTTCAGTTGAATGGCGAATTTTTCGATGAATGTCTTCAGCTCCCGGCGTCCGATAATGCCTTTGTAGGCGATGCTGCAGTTGATTCCCGAGGAGCTCAGGAGTTGAGAGAGCCCGTAGGCTGCGGCTATTGCATCATGGTCGGGAAAGTCATGGGGCTGAATCGTTATGCTCTTCTTTGTTTTACACAGCTCGATGAAATCGAGAAGACGCTCACGGGTCATGCCTCTATCCTTAGGTATATCTTCACCATCAGACATACCTCTATCATACAGGAGCTGCGGGGGGATTTCATCCCCCGCACTTGAAATCGGTAGGTATTTCTTCGAGTATGGGGGCAGATGGTAAAAGGCGTACCCTTCGGCATACAGCAGACTCCCTGCCCCTATTTGGAGGGCAGAACCTTCTCCAGCGAGACGCTCTACGTCCCCGAGCTCGATGAGGAGGGGTTGGAGTCGCTTCTCTCGATAGGTTTTCGACATTTCGGCGCCACCTACTTTCGTCCGATCTGCGACAGTTGCGGGCGTTGTATTCCTCTGCGGGTCATCGTCTCCAGTTTTCGTTTTACCAGGAACAGGAGAAGGGTTTTGCGCAAGGTGGAGGGACTGAGCGTAGATCTCGTGGAACCGGTAGCCGACCGCGAAAAACACGAGCTCTACCTGCGCCACGGCGAGCGTTTCGATGTGGGCGCGAGCGACAGTTACGAGAGTTTCAAGGAGTCCTTTTTCCGGCAGGTGCCGTTTGGGCGGGTCTTGGAGGTGCGGCGTGATGGACGGTTGGTGGCGGCGAGTCACATGGATCTGACCAGGAGAGCGTTGTCCGCCGTTTACTGCTATTGGGATCCCGATGAGAGTAAACTCGGTCTCGGGACCTACTCCGTGCTCAAGGAGGTGGAGATCGCTTCGGAGAGGCGAATTCCTCATGTATATCTCGGTTACTACGTAGCCGAAAATCGGCATATGAATTACAAGCTGCACTTCTACCCCAACGAGGCTCTGGTGCAGGAGGGGCGTTGGCTTCCATTCTACGACGAGGAGGGGAGGCTCGTCTCGCACGAGGTGCAGGCGCACGGTTTTCTTCCCGTGTTGAGAATCGAAGAGGAGAGTACCTCGTGATCGGAATGAATGCAGGAGTGTACACGTAGAAGTGAAAGTCTGCTTGTCTTCTGCGGAACGGTACGCTATAGTGTCCTAATAACGGCACGGCTTTGCCGAGCGGCACCGCAGCGCATGAAAGGAGGAAGTGAAGATGAAAAGAGACGAGAAACCATGGAGATTTCTCGAGGAGTATAGAGGTTCCCATTTCGAGGGAGAGTGGCCCACACTGGTCGAGCTGTTCTCTATAAACAGCGAACGGTTTCCCCAGCGGCGCTGTTTCTCTATTTACGACCCCGACAACATCTTTCTGACCTACAAGGAGGCACAGGAGAAGATCCGACAGGTTGCCAACTATCTGGTAAAACTCGGCGTCTCCTACGGTGACAGAGTTGCGGTCTCCGGCAAGAACTCCCCTGAGTGGACCATTGCCTACCTTTCGGTTCTTTATGCCGGAGGAATAGTGGTGCCGGTCGACTATCAGCTCAAGTCTGAGGAGATCACCAGATACATTTCTCACAGCAAATCGAAGATCCTCTTCGTGGACGAGGAGAAGTACGATGAGATCGATAGCGACGGCAAGGCGGGAGTGCAAAAGAGGATTTCACTCTCGAAGAAGCGTGAGAACTACATCCTCGACATCGAGGAGAACGAGGATCTCCCGAGGACACTCCCAAAGGAGGAAGATCTCGCCGCCATACTCTACACCTCGGGTACCACCGGCACGCCGAAGGGTGTAATGCTGACCCATAAGAACTTCGTCAGCGACTGCTTTCTCGCGCAGGCGAATATGAACATCTTCCACACCGACGTGTTCTATGCTCTTCTCCCTCTTCACCACTCCTACACGATGCTCGCCGTCTTCATCGAAGCAATTTCCGTCGGTGCGGAGATCGTTTTCGCCAAGAAGCTTGTGGTAAAACAGATCCTGAAGGATCTGCACCAGGGGCAGGTTACGATGTTTCTCGCCATTCCGATGCTCTTCAACAAGATGCTGAAGGGACTGCTCAGAGGAATACGAGAGAAGGGTATCCTCGTGTATGGTCTGATTCGCGGACTCATGACGATCAGCGGCATCATAAAGAAGACCTTAAGAGTGAATCCGGGAAAGGTGATGTTCAAGGGAATCTTGAAGAAGCTGTCGCTGGACACCAACCGTATATGTATCTGCGGAGGGGGGCCTTTACCATCATCCACCTTCCGGCTCTTCAACCAGCTCGGGATCGATTTCGTCCAGGGCTACGGTCTTACGGAGACTTCGCCGATCATCACCCTCAATCCCATAGACCATTACAAACTGACCTCTGTGGGAAAGGTGATCCCGCAGACCGAGATGAAGATCATCGAAGCGGACGAGGACGGAAACGGAGAGATCGTCGTGAAGGGGCCGATGGTCATGCAGGGCTACTACCACAACGAGGAGGCGACTAAAGAGGCCTTCACGGAGGACGGCTGGTTCCTCACCGGCGATGTCGGACACCTCGACCACGAGAATTACCTCTACCTCACCGGTCGCGCCAAGTCCCTTATCGTAACCGAGGGGGGAAAGAACGTCTTTCCCGAGGAGATCGAGGACCACTTCCAGCTCTACGATGAGATCGAGCAGATCATGGTCAAGGGTTATCTCCTCGATGAGAAGATGCGGACCGAGGGAATAGAGGCCTACGTGTACCCAAACTTCGACCACTTCAGCAACAACGACAACGGCGAGGTAAAACGCGAGGAGATAGAGAAGCGCATAAGGGAGATCGTTCGCGAGGTCAACGTCGATCTTCTTCCCTACAAGAGAATAGGGAAGGTGACGCTTCTCGACGAGCCGATGGAGATGACCACCACCAAGAAGATAAAACGGCACAGAGTCTCTACCTCTGAGGAGTAGCTTAGGACTTGAAAATCGGGAGAGAGCCGGTCGGGCTGCTGCAGCTGCTGACACTCATCCTCCTCGCGGCTGTTCCCTTCAGCCTGGAGGCGGAGTGGCGTTCGGGACCGCTCGGTAAGGTCTACATCAACCTTCCGGCGGGATGGAAGATACACGAGGTGAGGGATGACAAGGTCACCGCCACCAACAAGGCGGAGGAGGCCTTCTTCATCCTTCGCTACTACGACGGTGAGCGATTTTCGCAGAGGCGCCCATTCGACGACTTCGTCCGCGGCGAGCTCGGAGCCGAGGCGGACGGAGGAGAACCCTTCGTCTATGCCGGCAGAGAAGCCTCTTTCGGCGAGGTCGATTTCCTGAAGGACGGGTCGCGCTACGCAGGCTTCCTCCTGACACTAGAGGGGCACGATATCGATCTGAGCGCGCTAGCATTTACTTCGGCTTCCGGTGGAGAGGCCTACCGGGACATGCTCATCTCCGTGATAGACAGCGTCTCCATCGGACACTCCGGTATCGTTCACCCCGGCCCGGTCAGCAGTTACGAGAGTCCCTACCCATCCGAGCGCGATGAGCTCTACAGCTTCGAGTTCGAAAAACGGAAAATACCCGTAGTCATGGGCTCGCACGAGCTCGGTGCCTCTCAGGAGCTCATTGAGCGGGAAGCGCGCCTCCTCTCACTCTACGGCGGCACGGAATACGCGGTAGATGCGTGGAAACGCTACTACCGGCTCCTCTACCGGGACCTCTACGCCCGAACCGCGCCCATATTCACCTCTCTGCGCCACCACGTGTTCGACGGCAAGGAATCGGAGACCGAGATAGCCGAGAGGCTCCTGAGTTGGCTGCAGACCTTCGAGTACCGGCGAATCGAGACGATGTCCGACTGTATCTCGCCCCTCAAGGCCGCGGTCGGCAAGGTGGGTGACTGCGATTCTCGGGGCCTGCTCTACGTCATTCTGCTCCACTATTTCGACATAGACGCCATACTCATGGTCTCTTCGGTCTATGCGCACAGCATGGCGGCGGTAGACATCGAGGGGGAGGGCGCCCGGTTTCCACTCGAAGGAGTCAAGTATCTGGTGGCCGAGACGACCGACGATGTGGAGATCGGGCGCATCGACAGGAGCATGTCCAATACCAACGCGTGGATAGGGATAGATTTTATCCGATTCAGCGGTACCACGATCGAGCCCGAGTGAAAAGCGACCCCGAATAATGGAGGAGACACATGGAACACACAACGGCAGCTGATTTTTCTCTCACGCGTATTCCTGCCCTGCGTTTCGGTGCGGGGCGCGCAGCCTCGATCGGCGAGTATGTGCGGCAGCTCGGCGGAACGAGACCGGTACTCATTACCGGCGGCGAATCCTACCGGCGTTTGCAGATACGGAATGACATAGAGGGCGCTCTCGCGGAGTTGGATCGAGGTTATGAGCGCTTTTCCGTTTCCGGCGAGCCGAGTCCGGACAGCGTAGATACGATACGCGATCACGCAGTCTCGGCCGGAGCAGACATCGTGGTGGCCGTTGGTGGAGGAAGTGTCCTCGACACGGGAAAGGCGGTAGCGGCTATGTGCGTACACAGCGGCAGTGTTGAGGAGTACCTCGAGGGAGTGGGGGACAAGAAGCCGGAGGGTATCCGGCTCCCCCTCATCGCAGTTCCTACGACCGCCGGCACGGGTTCGGAGGTCACGAAGAATGCGGTCATCAGCCGTGTGGGAAAGGGGGGCTACAAGAAGTCGCTGAGACACGATGCCTTCGTCGCCGACATGGCGGTGATAGACCCGCGGGCCGGGCTGAGCGCGCCCCCGCAGGTTACCGCAGCGGCGGGAATGGACGCGGTTACCCAACTTCTCGAAGCCTATGTCTCTACGGGAGCGAACCCGTTCACCGACGCAATTGCCGTAGACGGGCTGAGGAGGGCCGGCACGGCGCTCTCTCGCACCGTACACGACGGAGGCGATCTCGAGGCGAAAACCGAGATGGCCTATGCAGCCTATCTCTCCGGCATAGTGCTGGCGAATGCCGGACTCGGATTGGTCCATGGGTATGCCTCGAGCCTCGGGGCGCTGCATCCCGTGCCGCACGGGGTCGTATGCGCGATCCTCGTGGGACCTACGACCAGGGCGGTGGCGGATGCGCTCGCCTCCGCTACCGACGAGGCCTCCCTCTTCGCTCTGGAGAAGTACGCCCATGCGGCGGCGGTCCTCGAGGGTGCCCCTTCGCCCTACACCGGCTCCACCCGTTCGGGCCTCGCAGAGGCGGAGCTCGATCAGGAGGATAAGAGAGAGCAGTTGCGGGGACAGGCTCTGCGTCTTGCCTCGATATTAGAAGGGTGGCGGGAGGAGTTTTCCTTACCGAGTCTCGCCGACTACGGCTTTTCCGAAGAGGAACTCCGTTCGAGCGGAGCGGCCGCGGGTCTCAAGAAGACCCCCGCGGCACTCTCCGACGAGGAGAAATCGCAGATCGCGATCAGCTCTGTTCGAGCTTGATGGACATGGGCGGCTGATTGCAGACTTCGTCCGGCCCGAAGTACTGAATGGCCCCGGGATATGCGTAGCTCGTCTTCAACGCCCACTCGCCTCGGTTTGCGGCAAAGGTCTTGAAGGGCTTGCCGTCGAGGTCGACCATCGCCTTCTTTATGACCGGTTTCATCTTTCCGTGCCGCCTCTCGAGATTCATCATCATGGTAATCGGTATACCGCCGGGAACCCACTGCTCCGCCGTCTGCGAGAGGTTGCGGATAGAGGTGATGTATCCGGTCAGGCCGAAGGAGATGAGCAGGTAAGCGTTGTAGCCGAGGGCGTAGGTGTAGTTCGCATCGAAGTTGGAGGGAAAAGCGGCTCTGCCCTCGTAGCCGAAGAAGTGGTGCTGGGTGCTGAACTTCCCCTTGAACTCCCCCTGCGCCTTCAACTCGTTGAGTCTGTCCTCGGTCATTTCGATGAGGAGCTTTTCCGTCTCGATGCGCGAGACCTGCACGTTTCCGTGGGGGTCCCGGTCCATCAGCAGCTGGCGCTGGATGTTGTTCGGCAGCGTGCTGAAGACATAGCTGGTGTCCCTCGAGAGATTCTTGTTGACCCACTCGGATTGATCCTCGAAGGTGTGAAGGGTGGAGAAGTAGTTCGCGTGTTCGGCGAGAATAGTGTTGAGCTCGGAGATGAGGCTCTTCATCTCCGGAATCGACTCGATGAGCCCCTCGGGAATCAGCACGAGGCCGAAGTCCTCCCCCTCTTCGCTCCGTTTCACTACCGTCTGCACTATGTGTTCGACCAGCTCGTTGAGGGTGGTGTGCTCCCTCTCTACTTCCTCGGAGATGAAGGCGATGTTCGGCTGTGTGCGCAGGGCGCACTCGAGGCCGATATGGCTGGCGCTACGTCCCATCAACTTTATGAAGTGCCAGTACTTCTTTGCAGAGTTGGCGTCGCGCTCGATGTTGCCGATGAGCTCAGCGTAGGTCTTCGTGGCAGTGTCGAAACCGAAGGAGATCTCGACATCCTCGTTCTTCAGATCTCCGTCGATGGTCTTGGGGACGCCGATAACGGTGATGTCCGTCTCCGTCTTTACGAAGTACTCGGCGAGGAGCGCCGCATTGGTGTTGCTGTCGTCGCCGCCGATGATCACGATCGCGGAGATCCCCCTCTTCTTGCAGATCTCTGCGCTCTGGGCGAACTGTTCTTCGGTCTCTATCTTGGTTCTTCCCGAGCCGATCATGTCGAAACCGCCGGTGTTGCGGAACTGATCTATGTAGTCTTCGGTCAGTTCAATGGCCCTGTTTTCGAGTATCCCCGAAGGTCCGTGGAGAAAACCGAAGAGCTTGGAGTCGGGATTCGAAGCCTTCATTGCGTCGAAGATACCTGCAATCACGTTGTGTCCGCCCGGAGCCTGACCTCCCGACAGCACGACACCGATGTGTATGGGCTCCGTTCTGGGAGAAGACTCCCCGGTGGCAAAGCGGACAGGGGGACGTCCATACGTTTCGGAGAAGATCTCTTTGAGCTTGCCCTGGTCGCCGAGTGATTCGGTCTCTTTGCCGAACTCGGGTGTGAGGGTGGAGATATCTTTCTGGAGCATTGCGGGAAGAACGGGTTGATACTTGTACCTGACGTGTTGAAGTGGTGAGTACTTCATAACGACTCCTTTGTAATGGTCTTGACTATCGATTTGCCCTCTAGTCTTATACGGATTGCATGTATCAGTCAAGGCAAGTGAGAATACGGGCGGAGCATTTGACCCCCGACGAGACTATTCGTACAATGGAATTACTATGAGAGCACCGTACAAATTGAAGAATCAGATACAGGAGTATTCCTGGGGATCAAAGACGCTCATGCCGGAGCTGCTCGGCAGAGAGAATTCCGACGAAAGGCCTTTCGCAGAGATGTGGATGGGGGTGCATCCGAGGGGGCCGTCGGCGGTCGAGGAAGATGGCGGGGAGAGTTCCCTCGCGTCGATCATAGATGCCTATCCGGAAGAGCTGCTCGGCGACGGTGCAGCGCGGCGTTTTTCGGGGAATCTTCCCTTCCTCTTCAAGGTACTCGCCGCTGGGCAACCCCTCTCGATACAGACCCACCCGAACAAAGAGCAGGCCGAGGAGGGCTACTCGCGCGAGGAGCGCGAGGGCATCCCCGTAGATGCATTCCACCGGAACTACCGGGACCGGAACCACAAGCCGGAGGTCATATGCGCGCTGACCCCCTTTACCGCCATGTGCGGCTTTCGCAGTCTCGAGGAGCTGCGTTCGGGCTTCTCTCTCATCGATTCCGAAGTGGTCCGCGAGAAGCTCCTGCCGGCTCTCGACGGCAGGAGCTTCGAGGCCCGGGGAGCTGCCGGACCCCGGGCCGGAGCCGACGCAGGCACGAATGCAGTCGCCGCCTCACGAAAAGAAACCGATACAGAGGCGCAGCGGCTCGAGAGCTTCTTCGAGAGCCTCATGGCCCTCGGAGAGGAGGAGACCGGTGAGCTCGTGCGGGCGCTTGTCGCATGGGCCGGGAAGAATCGGAGCACAGAAGCGAGTCTGGTACGCCTGTTCTACGACTTGCACGGATTCGACCGGGGAGTCGCCGCGCCCTTCTACCTGAATGTCATCACCCTCGCAGAGGGCGAGGCGTTGTTTCAGCCGGCAGGAGTCCTCCACGCCTATGTCGAGGGGATGGGGGTGGAGCTTATGGCCAACTCCGACAATGTCCTGCGTGGTGGGCTCACGAAAAAGCACGTCGATGTGGAGGAGCTGCTGAGCCTCCTCAGTTTTTCTCCGCGCACGCCGGATGTGATTCAACCGCAGGAGGTTTCGCCGGGCATAGAGGAGTATCCGGTCCCGATAGACGAGTTCCTCCTGCGGCGGATACGACCTCACGGGGTTTCGTCCTCGGAAGGGCTGTATGTCGAGAACCGCAGCTCCATAGAGATCGGCATCTGCGTCTCCGGCAGCGCCCGCATTGCCCCATCCGGAGCCGAAACCTCCGAAGCCGAAGCCAAAGCCAAAACCTCCGGAGGAGGTGCCGCACCGTTGGAGATAGAGAAGGGGGAGAGTTTCGTGCTTCCCTATGCGATGGGTGCCTACCGGATTTCGGGCGATGCCGTCATTTACCTGGCGACCATCCCCCTGGCTTGGCCGTAAGGGGGATGAAGTGACCATCTGGGTAGATGCGGACGGACTCCCCGCGAAGATGCGGCGGATCGTGGAGAAGGCCTCCCGGCGAACCGAAACAAAATCCGTCTTCGTTTCGGACCGCGGTCTGCCCGTCGATGAAGAGGGTCCGGTTTCTCTCGTAGTGGTAGATACGGGGAAGGACAGCGCAGACGAGTACATCTGCGGCCGCTGCCGGGTGGGTGACCTCGCCGTTACCCGGGACGTCCTCCTCTCCGAGTGCCTGGTCGGGCGTGGGCTGCTCGTCCTCGACGACCGCGGCGGAGTCTATACCGAAGAGAACATAAGGGAGCGGGTCTCTATGCGGGAGCGGATGAGGGAGTTCAGAGAGCTCGGCCTACAGCCCGAGGAGCCCGGAGGGCACAAGGGGAGGCTGAGCGAACGCGAAGTCCGCTCCTTTGCCGAGGCATTAGATCGTGAGCTGAACCGCCTGCTTCGTAGCGGGAGCTAGAAACCGGCGTTCTTGACTGACCGAGGGAAGGGAATTACGTCGCGTATGTTGTGCATGCCCGTGACGTACTGCACCATCCGTTCGAAGCCGAGGCCGAAACCGGCGTGGGGAACGGTGCCGAAACGGCGCAGATCGAGATACCACCAGTAGTCATCCGGATCGAGCCCCATCTCCACGATCCGGGAGTGCAGGGTGTCGTAGTCGTCCTCACGTTCGCTTCCACCGATGATCTCGCCGAGACGGGGTACGAGTATGTCCATGGCGCGCACGGTTTTCGCGTCCTCGTTCAGCTTCATGTAGAAGGCCTTGATCTCCTTCGGGTAGTCGGTGACGATCACCGGCCCGCCGTAGACCTCCTCGGTCAAGTAGCGTTCGTGCTCCGACTGCAGATCGCTGCCCCACTGAACCGGATACTCGAAGTCCCGATCCGCCGCCTGCAGCTGCTCTATTGCCTTGCTGTAGGGCAAATGGCTGAATGAACTATTCACCACGTCCTGCAGACTCTCCTTCAGCCCCTTCTCGATCCACTTGTCGAAGAAGTCGATGTCTTCCCGGTTGTGCTCCAAGACCCAGGAGAGGATGTACTTGAGGAAATCCTCGGCGAGATCCATGTTTCCGTCGAGGTTGCAGAAGGCCATCTCCGGCTCGATCATCCAGAATTCGGCGAGATGGCGGGAGGTGTTTGAGTTCTCGGCGCGGAAGGTCGGTCCGAAGGTGTAGACGTCACGCATCGCGCAGGCGTAGGTCTCCACCTCCAGCTGTCCGCTGACGGTAAGACTCGCCGGTGTGCCGAAGAAATCCTCCTCGTATTTCACCTTGCCGTTCTCCTTCGGGACCTCTTCGAGCGGGAGGGTGGTTACCTGGAACATCTCGCCTGCGCCCTCACAGTCGCTGGTCGATATGATCGGTGTGTGGATGTAGAAGAAACCGTGTTCCTGAAAGAAGGAGTGGATGGCGTAGCTGAGAGAGTTACGCACCCGTGCCACCGCGGCAAAGGTGTTGGTCCTCGGCCTCAGGTGGGCGATCTCGCGGAGAAACTCGAAGGAGTGGCGTTTCTTCTGCAGGGGATAGATGTCGGGTGCGGCCTCGCCGATGACCCGCACGGAGGCGGCCTGCATTTCGACGCTCTGATTCTTTCCCGGCGAATCTACGAGCTTTCCGGTGACCTCGACGGAGGCTCCGGTACTGATGCGCGCTAACTCCTCGGAGCTCGCTGCCTTTCCGTCGTTGTCCACCACGACCTGGAGCCCGCGAAAGGAGGTTCCGTCGCTCAGTTCGAAAAAGACGATGTTCTTGGATTCTCGCTTGGTCTTTACCCACCCGCGTGCGGTGACTTCCTGCTCCTGCGGTTCGAGTTTCAAGAGATTCGTGATTTTATCTTCCATTGAGTGTGCTCCTTCCATTGTACGCTACTGAGGGTTCCCGTTAGATGTACCATGGAGTGAAGGTGAGAGTCAAAGGTTATGCCCGATGGACGGGTGGACCGAGGTGCCGAAGGCCGAAGCGAGGGCAGCTATGCGAGGTAGTGGAACTCGAGGGCCTTGAGGAGGGAGAGGAGCGTCGTGTTGATGGGCGTAGCCGCCCCATAGCGCTTCCCCAAGCGCACGAGTGTCCCCGCGAACATCTCTACCTCGGTCTTGCGGCCCGCCTCTACGTCCTGCAGCATGGAGGTCTTACCCTCCCGTGACATGGAGGGGAGGATCTTCTCGACGAAACGATCGATATCCTCCCGGTAGAGGCTCACGCCCCTGTGCGAGGCCACCTCGATGACCTCCTCCATCGCTCCGATGAGGACCGATCGCGCGTCCTCCGAGTCGATGAAGGTGCCGTAGTTTCCGCCGATAATCGCCGAGCTCTGATTGATACCGATGTTGATCATGAACTTCCACCAGAGGCTGCGAATCATGTCTTCGGGAGTTTCCCATGGGAGTTCCGTTTCCCCGCAGAGCCGCTGTACCCGTGCCAGATCTTCGTCGCCCTCTCCGCGTCGGGACGCATCATCGTTGTGCGCACGTCCTATGAGCAGGCGGCCCGGCGTGGTGAAGCTCACACTGCTGCCCTCCCGTACCGCATCCATGCCGAGGGCCACCGCGTACAGCAGATGCTCTTCGCCGAAGGCGGCGCCGATGGTCTCCTCGCTCTCGATGCCGTTCATCACCGAGAGGAGAATGGTCGAAGCGCCTACGTGGCTGCGAGCATCTTCGAGCGCGTCTTCGAGCTGATGGTGCTTGACCGCCACGATGAGCAGGTCGGCCGGCTTCGCCGTCTCTCCGGGCCGTTCCACCGGGATGTCGAGGAGCCTGCCGTTTACCGTAAGCGGATTACTCTTCAAACGCTCGTACCGCTTACCCGTGGCGATGAAGAAGACCTCCGCCTCCGGCGACCGGGAGATGTAGTGTGCATACAATCCGCCGAGGGCTCCGAAGCCTAATATTCCCACTCTCATATACTCAAAGGGTATGCACGTCCCTCTTCCTTGTCAATGGAGCGGCCTTCCCACGACGGTTTTTCTCTCTTCTCTTGAATAAAGATGGCCCTCGTACTAAAGTGTAGAGCTATGCGAAATTTCCACCAAAGGATGAAAAGGTGAGACTCAATAGGCTGACTCTGACTGATCTTCTCAACTCTTCTGTGGAGCGCTACGCAGACTATCCGTTCGTCTCCTTCCCGGAGACGGATCCGTATACCTATGCCCGGTTTTCACGGAAGGTTTCTCAGGTTCAGGAGTTCCTCCGGGCCCGGGGGGTGGAGAAGGGGGACAAAGTAGCGCTGGTGAGCGAGAACCGGCCCCACTGGGGGATCTGTTATTTTGCTGTTGCGACCATGGGGGCCGTGGTGGTTCCCGTGCTTACCGACTTCCACCCGGAGGAGATTACGTCGATAATCGAGCATTCGGAGGTGGTCGGCATATTCACCTCAACTAAGCTGCTGAAGAAGATCTCGGATATGGTCGGAACGGAGCGATGGATCGTGGAAATCGAGGACTTCGTGGAGATAGGTGCCGACGGCTCGGAGGGAGAGCGAGTGGTAGCTCCTCTCGATTCCGCCGGGGGCGCTGAGACCGCCGGGGGCGCCGATTCCGCGGATGCTCGATTCCAGCGGGCTGACGCGGCTCCACGAATAGAGGAGATGGTCGAAGAGGAGGACACAGCGGTCATCATCTACACCTCCGGCACCACCGGAAGTCCGAAGGGGGTGGTCCTGAGCCACAGGAATCTCGCGCACAATGCGCTCTCGACGACCGACATCCCCCGAAAACTGAGGCCCGGAGACAGGCTGCTCAGCCTCCTCCCCCTGGCGCACACCTACGAGTGTACCATCGGCTTTCTTACCCCCCTTCTCATCGGCTGCCGCATTTTCTATCTCGGAAAGCCGCCCTCTCCGACGGTCCTCCTTCCGGCGCTCGAGAAGGTGCAGCCGCAGGTGGTCATATCGGTTCCGCTGCTGATAGAGAAGATATATCGAAACCTCATTGCCCCGAAGTTCCAGAAGAACAGGATCCTTCAGCTGCTCATAAAGATCTCCTTCACCCGGAAGATTCTCCACCGATTTGCCGGTGGCAAGCTGAAGAAGACCTTCGGAGGCAAGCTGAAGTACTTCATCATCGGAGGGGCGGCGCTTGCCGAGGACGTGGAGAAGTTTCTAAGGGAGGCGAAGTTCCCGCTTGCTATGGGGTATGGACTGACCGAAACCTCGCCCCTCATCGCCGGTTCGACGGAGGAGTACGCCAAGCTTTACACCATCGGGCCTGCAATCGCGGGGGTCACCATGCGCATAGATTCTCCCGATCCGGAGAATGAGCCGGGAGAGGTGCTGGTGAAGGGACCGAACGTGATGCAGGGATACTACAAGGACGAGGAGAAGACCTCGGAGGTGTTGAACTCCGACGGTTGGTTCCACACCGGCGATCTAGGAGTGATAGACCGCGACGGTTACCTCTCCCTGCGTGGTCGGCTGAAGAACGTAATCCTCGGTCCGAGCGGAGAGAATATCTATCCCGAGTCGATCGAATCGGTTCTCAACGAATACAAGTTCGTGAACGAATCCGTGGTATTCGAGCAGGAGGGTAGGCTGATCGCTAAGGTCCATCTAGACTACGACGCGATAATGGAGCACATGAGAGACTTTGCAGAATCGGCGATCGACAAGTCTCGGGATGTCTCCAAAGATGTCTCTCGGATCGGCAGCGAGTATCTCAGCAGTCTTCGGAAGATGGTCAACAAGAGGCTCAACGCCTTCTCGAAGCTCCACAGCATATTCGAACAGAAGGAGCCTTTCGAGAAGACGCCGACAAAGAAGATCAAGCGCTATAAATACACCCGAAAGAAGGAAGAGAAATCCGTAAACGGGAATTCGAAGAGAGAAACGCCACAGGAGACCGGTCATGAGAAAGATTAGAGATCTGCACATCAGGGATATCGTCCCGCTCATCGCTCCCTCAGAGCTCAAGCGAAGGTATCCGGTCAATGAGGAGCTGGCGGAAGAGGTCTACGAGAGCAGAGAGACGATAAAGAGGATCGTCCGTCGAGAGGATAAGAGGATCCTCGGAATAGTAGGGCCCTGCTCTATCCACGACTCGAAATCTGCAATGGAGTATGCCGGACGGCTCAAAGAGCTCGCAGAGCGTGTACAGGAGCATATGTACATCGTCATGCGGGTCTATTTCGAAAAGCCCCGCACCACGGTCGGATGGCAGGGGCTCATACTCGATCCTTATCTCGACGGCTCTTACGATATTGCCCACGGTTTGGAGGTGGCGAGGCAGACCCTTCTCGACATCACCTCCCTCGGGCTTCCCGTCGGTTCTGAAATCCTCGATCCGATCATACCGCAGTATATAGACGACCTCGTATCCTGGGCTGCAATCGGCGCCCGTACGACGGAGAGCCAGACTCATCGGAATATATCCAGCGGACTCTCTATGCCCGTCGGCTTCAAGAACAGCACCAGCGGGAGCTTCGAGAATGCGGTAAACGCCATGCAGTCGGCGGTCCATCCGGCGAGTTTTATCGGTATCGATCAGCGGGGCAACACCTGCATCTTTCACACGTCGGGAAACGACACGGTGCACCTCATCCTCCGCGGAGGCAAATCGGGTCCGAATTACCATGAGGAGGATCTCGAGATCGCCGAGGAGATGCTGAAAGAAGCCGGGGTCGTTCCATCGGTGATGGTGGATTGCAGCCACGCCAACTCCGGTAAGCGGCACATACGCCAGCGTCGTGTGCTGCGCTCGGTAGTCGATCAGATCGTCCGCGGTAACTCGATTATCTCGGGTTTCATGCTCGAGAGCAATTTATTCGAGGGTAAGCAGTCTATCCCTCCACAAATCGAAGACCTCACCTACGGTGTCTCTATTACCGACGAGTGTATCGGTTGGGAGGAGACGGAGAGCATCATCATGAGCGCCTACGAGACTCTCGAAGAGAAGCATACGAAGGGCCGAGTCGAAGCTTCGCACTGGTTCTGAGGGCCCTGGAGAACCGCTGAACCGCTGTAAAGCCCCGTTTCTGAAGTTCCGCCGAATGTGGTACTATAGACCGTAGAGGATCATAGACGAGCTCGGGATCCGAATCAGAGATCTGAGGAGGTCAGATATGAAACGTGCAGCAGTGCTGCTTTCCGATGGTTTCGAAGAGGTCGAAGGACTCACGCAGGTGGATTTTCTCCGCAGAAGCGGCTTGGACGTGTCGGTACTCGGAGTGACCGGCAAACAGGTCACCGGAGGTCACGACATTCGTATAGAGACCGATATGAAGATCGAAGATGCCGACGGCTCCTTCGATGCGGTGGTGATCCCGGGAGGAATGCCCGGCGCCCAGCATGTCGCGGACAGTGAGGCCGCCTCTTCACTCATCGCCGACGTGTTCGAAAACGGCGAGCTCGTGGCGGCGATATGCGCCGCTCCCGCGGTGGTACTCGAACCTCTCGGTGTGCTGAAGGGAAAAAAGGCCACCTGCTTTCCCGGCTTCGAGGGCAGGTTCGAGTCCTGTACCTTCGTCGAGCAGCGGGTCGTCAAGGACGGCAAAGTCATCACGAGCAGGGGGCCGGGGACGGCGGCCGAGTTCGCCGTCTCGATCATCGAGTTCCTTCTCGGCAGGGATAAGGCCGAAGAGGTGCGGTCGAAGACGCTCACCATTATCCACTAAGCTATCCTCTGAGCTGAATCGGCCGGGCAACGGGAATCAGAGACAACAAGAAAACGGCCCGGGGGGCCATTCGATACCCCGTCGGGCCGTTTTTTCGAGAGTACTACGACATTATTCTATTTCGGGGGATAGGCGATGATCTTCTCGAGCTCGGGAAGTTTTTCGACTTCCTTCTTTACCCGCTCGGCGCGTCCGTGATTCACGTAGTCCGGACTCTGAAAGGAGTAGGTGAAGTTGGTATGGACGTCGTAGGTACCGTTGAGCAAGGCGTAGGTGTCTTCGGTCATCACCAGCTCCTCGTCCGTCGGAATGACGAAGATCCGTGTAGCCGAGCCGTCTGCGCTGATCTCGGTCTCGGCGTTGCGTGAGGCGGAGAGGTCGTTCTTCTCGAGGTCCGCCTCGATGCCGAGGATGTCGAGGTTTTCTACTATCCTGCGGCGGATTGCCCAGGCCTGTTCTCCGACACCGGCGGTGAAAACCAGCGCGTCTACCTGTCCGAGCGCTGCGGCGTAGGCGCCGATGTACTTCCTGAGGCGATGTACCTCCAGATCTATCGCGAGCCGGCAGCGCGTGTCGCCCTCCTTGGCCGCCTTCTGGATGTCGCGGCGGTCGATGTACTTGCCGGTAATACCGAGGATACCGCTCTTCTTGTTGAGGATCTTCTCTATTTCGGCGGGCTCGAGGTTCGTGTTGTTGAGGATGTGAAAAACGACCGCAGGGTCGAAATCGCCGCTGCGGGTTCCCATCACCAGGCCTTCGAGCGGCGTGAGTCCCATCGATGTGTCGTAGGAGACCCCGTCTTTGACCGCACAGATGCTCGCGCCGTTGCCTATGTGGCAGACGATGGCGTTGATGGAGTTCGAGCTCTTACCCATGAGGGTGGCCGCACGCTTAGTCACGTAGAGAAAGCTTGTGCCGTGGAAACCATACTTTCTCACCCCGTACTTCTCGTACCACTCGTAGGGCAATGCGTACATGAAAGAGCTCTCCGGCATGGTTTGGTGCCAGGCGGTGTCCATGATCGCGCAGTGGGTGACGTCGGGTAAAATCGCCTGTGCCGCTTCGATTCCCTGAATGTTCGCGGGATTGTGGAGAGGGGCGAGGTTGGATACCTCCTTGAACACCTTGAGCGCCTCGTCGTCGATGACGACCGACTTGTTGAACTTGTCTCCGCCCTGAACGACGCGGTGACCGACCGCCTTGATGCTGTCCATGGACTCGATTGCTCCGCGCTCGGGGTGGACGAGGGTGTCGACGATGAGCTTGATCGCAGTTTTGTGATCCGCTACCTTCAGTTCCTCTTCGTAGGTCTCCTTTCCGGCGGCGTTGTGTTCGATGGCGGACATCTCCTGGCCTATTCGCTCCACGACGCCGTTAGCGAGAACCTTCTTGTTATCCCAGTCATAGACCTGATACTTGACGGAAGAGCTTCCGCAGTTGAGGGTGAGAATATTCAAAATGATTGCCTCCGTAATACAAAGTTTTTCGAAACAATTTTCTCACGGACTCTGATATTTTTCAATAACGCAAAGCAGCTGTGCAGATGTCGAACTAGTAGAATTCCTGATGAGAAGCCACAAAACCGGGCAGGGGCTCCCTCTCGTGTTCGTCGTGCTCCTCAGTACGGCGTCCATGGCACAAGAGGAGCAGGAGATCTATCTGCAGCACAGCATGCGGATGAGAAGAGAAGAACGGGCGAGCCGTCTCTTGGTCGAGAACGAGTTCGTCGAGGCGGCCGTGGTGCGGGAGCTCGTTGGCGGAGAGACTAAACTGTTTCCCGGCCTCCGCTCGAGCCATGTAAAGGCTGGGTCCCTGTCGCCGGAGGGAAGCGCGGCGGTCGCCGGCAGCGGACACTTCGCCGGCTATGCGGCGGGGTATGAGCTCGGAGATCCGGGGATTTCGGTGGATTTTGGACTCGATCCGGTAAATCGGCGCGGCATAGCTGTAACGCCGTTCGGAAACTCCGATGCGTCGGAGGCGCTCTTCTATTGGCTGCGGAAGGATGATGAGGAGGAATTCGGGGGGTTCTACAGCTTCCATGCGGGAGATTTCTTCGCGGTGGATTTAGGACTCATGCGAAACCGTTTCTTCAGTGAGAGGGAGCCGGATCTCTCAGCGGAGAGGCTCCACATCGGTCGGAGCGAGGAGATGCTGAAGGGGCTCGCCGGTCTGCGAGCGCAGATCCCGTGGGTGGGCTCTGTCACCCTCCTCGGGGCTTCGAGCCTCCTACCCTCGCTTCCGCCGGGAGCCTTCCTGGCCGCATCCCTGAGCGGTGAGCATCTGCTGTGCGGCTATTCCGCCGCGGGCGACTATTCGAGCCGTTTCTACGTCTATCGGGATGGAGATGTGGCAGAGGGGCGGTGGAACGGCTCGTTCGAACTCAGCCTCCTGCCGCGTTCTCCCATCGGCGGAGAGGTCGGGGCGGTGATACGGGACGGAGGTGTGGAGCTCAGCCCCGACCTCTACCGTGAGACCGAGCACGAGATGTATGGAGGGTTTCGCATTGGTTTAGGCCCACTGCAGTTCGAGGCCGAGAGGGGGCTCGAATGGTGGTGGGAAACGGATGGAGAGGGGGGATACGAAGACCGCACGGAACTCTCCCTGGAGCTCGAGACCGGTCTGGTTTCTGCGGAGCTCTATCGTGTTTTCGGCGAGCAGGGAGAGAGCGTCAATCCCGGAGGCTGCGGCGGGACGACGGAGAGCTGCGGCGGGACAGAGGAACTCTCCGGCTACGGAGGAGAGCTCGAGCTGGATCTTTTTCACGTACGAGCCTCCGCCGAGGCTGCGCGGGAGGATGAAGAGCTCTCCTATGCCTTTGGTCTGGAGGCAGATATCGGCGGGTTCGCGGAGCTCGCAGGACGTTTCGGGCTGAACGACGGGGAGAGCTTCTGGTCCATATCCTGGAACGTGGGCGGGGAGCTGGTGCTGCCGGGGGATCGTGAAGTTCCGTCAGACTCCCCCCGAACCCTCCATGACTAGAGATTCAACAGGAGTTTGGCTATTTCGAAATAGATGGTCAGCCCGCAGACATCGATGACGGTGGCCATGAGGGGCGCGGACATCACCGTCGGATCGAAGCCGAGGCGGTGGATGATAAGCGGGGCGACCGTGCCGATGATATTAGAGACGAGCACGACGAAGGTGAGTGAGAGGCCGATTACAAGGCCGGGATAGATTCCGACGCCCGGCGGGAGCAGGACGCTTCGTCCTATAATGACCACGCCGGTAACGACCCCCATGAGCAGACCTACGAACAGTTCTCTCAGCATGATTATGCCGATGAGCCGGAACTGGATCTCGCCGGTTGCGAGCCCGCGGATCATCAGGGTCGAAGACTGGCTGCCGGAGTTGCCGCCGGTCTGGGTGATGACGGGCATGAAGATGAAGAGAAAGGCCGCTCCCAGGATGATACCCTCGTAGTGGTGCACCACGTTTGTGGTGATGGTCCCGAATAGGAGTAGTATGATGAGCCACGGGACCCGTTTCTTGACCAGGCCCCACACGGAGGTGTCCATGTAGCTGTCGACCTCGCCGGACATGCCTCCCATCTTGTAGATATCCTCGGTCTGCTCCTCGCGTATGACATCTATGACGTCATCGAAGGTTACGATTCCGAGTATGAGGTTGTTCGAGTCGACAACGGGGAGTGAAACCAGGTCGTAGTCCTCGAGCGTCTTCGCCACCTCCTCGCGGTCTGTGTCGTCGCTCACCGTGATCACCCTCGTCTCCATGAGCTCGGATACTCTCTGCTCGTCCTCCGCTCCGAGGAGGTCCTTTATGGATACGGAACCGAGGAGCCGCTGCAGGTTGTCGAGCACGTAGATGTAGTAGATGAACTCCACGTCGCGTACCTGTGATCTGACGAATTTCAGTGCTTGGGCAACGGTGATGTTCGAGCGGATCGCGATGTAGCGGGGGGTCATCATTCCCGCCGCATCGTCTTCGTCGAAACGGAGAAGAAAGAGCATCTCCCTCTTTGCCTCGTCGCTCAGGTTCTCCCAGACCGAACGGCGCACCTCGTGGCTCACCGACTGTACCAGGTCTACCAGATCGTCGGGCTCCATTGAGCGGAAGAGGGCACGCTTGCCCTGCGCCGAAAGGGAGGTAATGATCTTCTCCTGTTCGGTGTTCGATAGCTCGGTAATGAGGGCCATCTTCCGCTCGGTGTCGAGGTGGAGAAAGACCTCGGCAGCCTCCTCCTCAGTGAGCTCCCACCAGTCGTTGGCGAGCTCTCCCATCGGCTGTTCGGAGAAGAGGGAGTGAATGTCTTCGTGGCTCAGTATGTCCCGGTACTTGCGAAAATAATCGATATACGTGCTCATTCGGCTCCTCCCCACTCGCCGACGAAGCGGATCTCCGGCTCGAGCTCGATTGCGAGCCGCCGAAAGGCCTCGTCCCGTGCAAGCTCCACGAGGTAGCGGATGTCCTCCGCGTTCGCGCCGCCGCGGTTGATAATGATATTTGCATGAAACGGCGCAATTTGTGCACCCCCCCTTTCGGTACCCTTCAGGCCGAGCTCGTCGAGGATGACTCCCGTCGGTCTTCCGAAATCTCGGTTGTTCTTGAAGACCGAGCCTGCGGAGGGGTAGGCGAAGTGACCCTTTCTCTTGCGGTCCTCGCAGACCCGCTCCATTTCGCCGCGAATCTCCTCCGGAACGCCGCGCCGCAGAGCGAAGGAGGCGCGGTAGACGGTTTTGTCGCCGCCCTGGAAAGGGGAGCGCTTGTAGGAGAAATCCGGGTGCGGGAGACTCAGATTCCCCCACGCACCTTTGCCGTCCACATATTCGATCTGCTCAACCACCTCGGAAACAGAGACTCCGTAGCAGCGTGCGTTCATCCAGAGCGCGCCGCCGGTGCTTCCGGGCATCTTGTAGATGAACTCGAGCCCGGTGAGGCCTTCCTCGCCGGCGCGGCGTGAGACCTCGCTGATTTCGGCCCCGGCTTCGGCTACGAGATGTGTTCCGTCTATCCGTACCGTCGAGAGCTTTGCCATGTCCACCACGAGCCCCCGTATGCCGGTGTCCGAGACGAGGATGTTCGCGCCGCCGCCGAGGATGTAGAGCGGCAGCCCCTCCCCATGGGCGAAGACGATGAGCTCAGCGAGCTCTTCTCTGCTTTCGGGAAGAGTGTAGATGTCCGCAGGACCGCCTACGCCGAAGGTCGTATGGTGTTTCATCGCTTCGTGGAGTCGTATTTCTCCCCTTATGTTGATTTTTTCGGCTAATTTTTCTACAGTAATACTCACTCAATCATCCCGTATTCATATCATCATAATCATCATACGGGAAAGACGGTGTGTTTTCCAGCGGGTTACAAGGCTTTTTCGAAAGGAGCGGGTATGCAGTTACGTCTTTATAACACCATGTCACGAAAGATAGAGAATTTTTATACGGTAGAACCTGGAGTCGCGAAGATGTATACCTGCGGTCCGACGGTCTACAACTATGCCCACATAGGTAATCTCCGCACCTACGTGTTCGAGGATGTGCTGCGGCGGGTACTCGAGTACGTAGGCTACGAGGTGGAGCACGTTATGAATGTGACCGATGTCGGACATTTGACCGACGATGCCGATGAGGGCGAGGACAAGATGGTCAAGAGCTCTCGAGAGAAGGGCATGTCCGTGTGGGAAATCGCCCAGTACTACACCGATGCCTTCTTCAAGGATGTGGACGAGCTCAATATCCTGCGCCCGACCAAGACGCCGAAGGCCACTGAACACGTGGGGGACATGATCGGGCTCATAGAGCGGCTCGAGGAGAAGGGAAATACCTACACCTCAGGCGGAAACGTCTACTTCAGCATCGACACCTTTCCCGAATACGGAAAGCTGGCGAAACTCGATACGCAGGAGCTCAAGTCCGGCGCGAGGATAGAGGTGGACAGCAACAAGAAGAATCCGAGAGATTTCGTGCTCTGGTTTACCCGCTCCAAGTTCGAGCACCAGGCGATGATGTGGGATTCTCCCTGGGGACGCGGCTACCCGGGTTGGCACATCGAGTGCTCGGCGATGAGCATGAAGTATCTCGGCGAGCAGTTCGACATCCACTGTGGTGGAGTCGACCACATACCCGTGCATCACAGCAACGAGATCGCCCAGTCGGAAGCGGCAACCGGCAAGAGGTGGGTGAATTTCTGGGTGCACGGCGAATTCTTGATCATGGATGCCGGTAAGATGGCCAAGTCGAAGGGCAACTTCATCACGCTGAGAACCCTCAAGGAGCAGGGGTATGATCCATTGGACTACCGTTACTTCTGCCTAGGCGGCCACTACCGGAGCCAGCTGCAGTTTACCCCGGATTCGCTCAATGCCGCGAGGGCTGCGCGAAAAAACCTCGTAGAAAGAGTGAAAGAACTCCAGGGAAGGGCGGGTGTCGAGTCCCGCTTGCCTACTGAGGAGCAGCTCTCGGACGAAGCGAAGAACTATCTCGGGGACTTTCGAGACGCGGTTACGGAGGACCTCCACGTGCCGAAGTGTCTCAGCGTCATGTGGAGTGCGGTAAAGGACGAGAGGATCGGCGCCGAGGACCGGCTCTCCGTACTCTACGACATGGACCGCGTGCTCGGTCTCGATCTGCAGCGAAGCGGAAGCGCCTCCGCAGAAATAGACGAAGATTCCCTCGCCCTCATAGAGGAGCGTGAGGAGGCGCGGAAGAACAAGGATTTCGCACGGGCCGATGAGATCCGGGACGAGCTGTCTCGGAGGGGAATTACTATAAAGGACACTCCCGAAGGGACGGTATGGAGCAAATCGGTGTAACATTTAAGCCGATGTGTTGTTTTAATTATGAAGATCCATACCGATGACCCAGAGATGTTCCGAACTGTGTATGAGCGTGTATTCCCAACGGTGCTCCGGGTATCGTATAATATCACGTTGGATGCGGATATAGCGGAGGATATTTGCCAGGAAGCCTTTATCAAATTCTACCACCACTCCGCTCCTTTTCCGTCTATCGACCAGGCAACCTATTGGTTATTGAGAGTGGTTAAGAACCTGTCCCTGAACTACTTCAAGCGCAAAAAGCGGGAGCGAAAGGCTATGGAGAGCTACTTTCATCAGCCGCGATCGCTCCCGAAGACCGGCGAAGAGTCGCTCCTCCAAACGGAAACTACCCAGATCGTACAACAGGCGATCAGCCGTCTTCCGGACACCCTCAAGTCGGTCATCGTGCTCAAGGAGTTCGGAGAGCTCTCATACAAAGACATAGCGAAGGTGTTACACATCACGGAGAACAACGTCAAGGTACGTGTCCACAGGGCTCGTACGCAACTCGAATCTCTCATCGAGGAGGATGACGTACATGTGCGTTGATGATAAAGAACTATCGGCATATATCGACGGCGAGCTCTCACCGCAGGCGCAGGAGGCGATCGCCGCACATATAGAGCAGTGCTCGACCTGCAGCGAGAGGTTCGAGTCAATGCATGGAGTGAGCCGGCTGATGCGGGACTCCTCAGAGGTCGCAGACTCAGAGGATCGGCTCGCACGCTCATGGAATCGTATCGACGTTTCGGTGCGCAGGCGGTCCGGACCTTCGATATGGAGCAGACATCTCAAGCTCTCCGCGCCGGCGGCTGCCGCGGCAGCATTTGTGCTGGTACTGCTCGGCGGACTCTCGGCCTTTTTTTTCGGTGCAATTTACTCCCCCGACACGGGGCAACCGAATGGGATACCCGTAGTCGAACGCTCAGAAGAACGCGAGGAGGTTTCTTTCCGCAAAGAGAAGCGGGAACCCACCCGCAAAGAAATGGAGGAGCTGATCAGGTTCCTCTCTGAACGCGGTGCATCGATCGAGTTGAAGATCGAGCTCCCGCAACCTTCGAACTTCACCGTGTACGGAGAGCCTCAGCTCATCCGGGCAGCGGATTTTACCGATTTTAAGGAGAATACGGTCAATTGAGACTTTATTTCATACGATTTCTCCTTCTCTTCTTTCTGCTCTGTGCGATCGGCACGGGGTATCTTGCCGCGCAGGATAACGGCAACGGCATAAGCCGCGAAGAGCTCGAGCATGTGCTCGACTATCTGCAGAAGGAAGCGGTCTCGGTCGATATCACCGCCAGAATAACCGGAGAGAAGGGGCGGAACGTGTGGGACACGGAGAGCCGGCGCTTGACCGTTTCCGGACGTTCGGTTACCGTCTCACTCGACGGCGACAACATACGTGTGGTTGCCCACATCATCCCGTTTTTGAACGAGGACAACTCCATTCTGCTCGTCGCAAAGGGTGAGGTCTGGATTCACAGCGATTCGCAGGAGGATACGAAGTACTACAGCACGATGAAGAGTCTGCCGGTAAAGGCGGGCGAGAGCATCATGTTCTTTCCCGTCGGTGTCGCGGTAGATGTCGATAAAAACGTCTATACTATTGAGATGGAGATTCGGGTCAGCCCATACGAGCCAGATTAGTCCTGCATGAGAAACCACACGCTTCGCTCCGCCCTCATCCCCGTTGCACTGCTCGTTCTGCTCATTGCAGCGGCCGTATTTCACACGAGACTCATAAAGCATCCTCCCGAGATAGTTTCGCTCTCGCCCGCCGCCACCTTCCCGGGCAATCCCCTCACGATCAACGGGAAGAACTTCGGAGAGAAACGGGGCGACAGCGAGGTGGTAATCGCCGGAATTCGCGCCACCTCTTCTCACTTTATCGAGTGGAACGATACGAGAATTCGGCTCCGTGTGCCGCACGGCGTGAAGTCGGGGAGGGTTTACGTGCGGACGAACGACGGGAAGAGCAACGGGGCGCTCTTTACCAACAAGTCCCACATTCCCGTCATTCTTTCCGGTCCAGCGGAACCGGGGCAGCCCTATATCGAGAGCATAAGCCCGGAAAAGGGGGCCGTAGGCGCCGAGGTCTCAATAACCGGGACCAACTTCGGCCGGCGGAGGGGTAACGGCAACGTGTTCTTTCGTTTTCTTCTCGGCGACGCCGGCACATCGAAAGGCAAGGAGGATGCCCTCTCTCGGGTGAATTGCAGTGAAATAGATTACGACTATCTCCTCTGGAGCGACCAGGAGATACGGGTTTACGTTCCCGATGGGGCGGTTTCGGGGAATGTGATGGTGGAGACCGACCGGGGAATGAGCAACGCCGTGTATTTCGAGGTGGCGGGACCTTCGGGGACGAAGCGGTTCGAACGAAAGAAGGGATATCAGATACAGCACGAGATCACCATACGTAATCTCGACGCCGGAGGAGAGGGGGGAGGGATCGAGGTATGGGTGCCGCGGCTCACCGAAGGCTATACACAGCAGAGTATAGAGGAGTCGCACAGCCCCGAGCCGATGTGGCAGGACTATCAAGGGGTAATGCGGTATCATGTGAGCGAGCCGGCGGATGTGGAGGAGGCGGTCCTCTCCCACACCTACTGGTTCGAGCGCTACTCCGTCTCCACCGACATCAGTCCCTCCTCGTTACCGAGTAGCTACGATACCGATCGGGAGCTCTACCGGCGGTACACGAGACCCGGCAGCTTCATTCCTTCCGACGAAGGGTACTTTCGGGATCTCGCCGCACGGGTAACGAGGGGGGAGATGAGTCCCTACGCCAAGGCGAAGGCGATCTACGAGTATCTCATTGAGGCATTGGAGGTTGACTCATCCTCGAGGGGCTCTCTCGAAGAGGCCATAGAGAGCGGCAGTTGCACCGCCTCGGACTATGGTCTCCTCTTCGTCATTCTCGCGCGTGCAGCAGACATACCCGCGCGGCCGAACGCCGGCTACCTCGTTTTCGGCGACAAGCTGACCCGTACCCATACGTGGGCCGAGTTCTACCTTCCCCACTACGGATGGGTGCCTACGGACCCGGCCCTCGGGGACGGAATCGGCTACATATCCATGCCCGTCGATGATCCGAGGAGCTTCTACTTCGGCAACATGGACAATCAACACATCACCTTCTCTCGACATGTGGTGGAGATCCCCAAGGTGAATCCCCACTCGAGGACCCGCGAAATCTCCCGGTCTTTCAGCCTGCAGACGGTCTGGGAGGAGTATCAACCGGATATAGAGGACTACAGTTCGAGGTGGAGTGATCTTCGCGTGATAGACTGGTGGTGAGAGACTATTGGTGATTGACAAATTGTAATGTCGGCACCTATACTTTGCGTGAGGGAATGTCGATAGGTAGTATATGAATAACTCTTTACAGCTTTCTCTTGTAAAGTTCAATAAAGGCGCGTATATAATAGTTGAAGGCAAGCAAGAAGCCGACTGCTTCTATATCATACGTTCCGGACAAGTACAAATAAGTAAAGAAGTGGAGATAGTGGAGGAAGAAGAGGGAAACGTTCTCCAGCCCGGCGATTTTTTCGGCGTCGTCTCCACCATGTCTACCCACAGCCACATAGAAACCGCCCGGGCTATGACCGATGTCACTCTCATAGCCGTAAAGAAGAACCAATACGGACTGCTGATAAAGATGAACGCGCCGGTAGCTATGAAAATCATCCAGCAGTTCTCTAAGAAGATGCGTTACCTCGACGAGGCACTCACCCGCATAACCCTGAAGAGCACCGCCGAGTCCGACATCTCTCACCTCTTCAAGGTGGCAGAGTACTATGCACGGCAAAACCAGTTCAATCAGGCCTACTACGCCTATCACCAGTACATCAAGTACTGTCCGGACGGCGAGAACATTAACACCGCTAAAGAGCGGATGGCAAAGATACGTCCCTACGCCAAGGCCGTCTACCTGAACGGGAGCGAGGAGGAGTTTACCCGCACCTATCCCAAAGACAACATGATTTTCTCAGAGGCGCAGCCCGGCAAGGAGCTCTACATCATTCAGAAGGGGAGTGTGAAGATTACCAAGATCATGAACGACAACGAGGTGCTTCTCGCACTCCTCAAACCCGGCGACATTTTCGGCGAGATGGCCCTTTTAGAGGACAAACCGAGAAGCGCGTCGGCAATTGCCCATGAGAAAGCGGTGCTTCTGGCGGTGAACAAGACCAACTTCAAACGGATGGTCTCCACCGAGCCCCAGATCATTACCCGCCTCACACAGCTCCTCTCCGAGAGGATCTGGTTCATCTACAAACAGCTGGCGAATACGCAGATAAGCGACCCGCTCGGCAAGCTCTACGATGCTCTGCTCATTCAGCTCGAAAAACAGCGGGTGCCGATATCGGTCAGCTCCTACACCTTCGACTTCGGCACGCAGGAACTGATAAATATGGTAGGACTTCCCAAGGCGGAGGGGACCATGGCGGTGCGGAAGCTACTCGAGAACTCGCGAATCCGAGTCACCGACAACAAGATCCATGTAACTCAGGTAGACGAAATAGAGAAGCAGGCAAAGTACTTCAGAAAGATGGAGCGGATCGCCAGAGCCCGAAAGAGCTCTTCGGGCTGAGTGATGCCGGCCGGCTCTTCCCCCCCCTCTATCGCGGAAGCCTTGAGTTCTGAACCACCCACTACCCCTCCTTCTGCCTCCCGTGTTCAGAAGACCTTTTGGCCCGGGGGAAAGAAGACCTCCCCGGCAGTAGAGACGGAGATATTCGGACCGCTCTTACTGAAGACGGTGAGCACCTGATTGCCCGAGGAATCGGTCAGCGGCGCGACGAGTCGTCCGCTCTCCCCGAGTGTTGCGATAATTCTCGGCGGAATGGTCTCGGCAGCGGCGTGCACTAGCACAGCGTCGTAGTTTCTCTCGAAGGCCTCCGCCTGACTCGTGAGCACGACATTATCGAGGCCGAGCTCCCGCCATCGCTCGGGGTATATCTCTGCCTGCTCTTCGAGAGCCTCGACCACTTCGACACGCTCGGCGAGGGTGGCGGCAATTGCGGCGAAGAAACCGCAGCCCCTCCCCACTACCAAGAGGCGGGAGCCGCTGCGTATCGACATCTCCTCGATCAGTACGGCGACGGATGAGAAATCCGGCACGATTGCTCCTGAGTAGAGCGGAATCGCTTGGTTTTCGTTGGCAAAACTGTGCAGCTGATCCGGAAGGAAGAAGCTGCGGGGGATCTTGAGAAAGGAATCTTTTAAACTCTGCGGGAGATCGAGTTGTGCGATAGTCTGTTGCAGGGGGCTCGTTTCATCGGTCTCCTGGGCGTGAAGGGGGGACCGGGTCGGGGCGAAGAGCAGGAGGGTGAGGAAGACGGCCAGGCAGAGATGGCTCCCGCGTCGAGTAATAGCATCGAAACGGGAGGATTTCTGCGAAATTATCCGGGATCGCGAAATTCGCCGGCTCATGTGTGCGAGTATAGCACATTTTGTAAAAATGAGAACGTCATACCGCTGCCGTATCCGAATTCCCGGCTGTTACATTATTGCTGCGGAAGCGGGAATTTGGTAATATCCTTTCCCACATACCGATAGAAGAGACAAGGAGTGGCGCATGAAGGCTGTGCAGTTGGCGAAGGCCTACGATCCCAAGGAGTTTGAAGACCGCATCTACGACTATTGGCTCGAGCACGATCTGTTTTCCCCGAAAGAGGGAGAGGGAAAACCCTTCGTCATCGTCATTCCTCCCCCGAACGTCACGGGGGTACTCCACATGGGGCACGGACTGAACAACAGTCTCCAGGACATCCTGATCCGCTACTACCGCATGCAGGGCGTTCCGACGCTTTGGGTACCGGGAACAGACCACGCGGGTATCGCTACGCAGAACGTGGTGGAGCGGAAGCTACGGGCTAAGGGTACCGACAAGTACGAGCTCGGCCGCGAGAAGTTCATAGAGGAGACCTGGAAGGTAAAGCGGGAGCATCACGAGGTCATCACGCGTCAGCTGCGGAAGATCGGCGCCTCCTGCGACTGGAACCGAGAGCGCTTTACCCTCGACGACGGGCTTTCGCGGGCGGTGCGCGAGGTCTTCGTCGCCCTCTACGAGCGGGACATGATCTACCGCGGCAACTACCTGGTCAATTGGTGCACCTCCTGTGGTACCGCCCTCTCCGACGACGAGGTCGAACACAAGGAGGTAGCAGGCAAGCTCTACCACTACTACTATCCCCTCGCAGATGGGAGCGGAAAGATCGAGATAGCCACCACTCGTCCGGAGACGATGCTCGGGGACACCACCGTCGCCGTGCATCCCGATGATGAGCGTTACAGGGGACTCGTGGGCAAGGAGGTGGACCTGCCTCTTACCGGGAGAAGGATTCCCATAGTTGCCGACGAATACGTGGACATGGAGTTCGGCAGTGGTGCGGTCAAGGTCACCCCGGGGCACGATCCGAACGACTGGCAAATCGCCGAACGGCACGGCATGGAGAAGATCAACATCCTCAATCCCGACGGCTCCCTCAACGAGAACGTGCCCGAGAAGTACCAGGGCATGCGAGTCGCGGAAGCCAGATCCGCCGTGGTAGAAGACATAAAGGAATCGGGCCTCTTGATCAAGGAGGAGGAGCACTCCCACCAAATCGGTCACTGCTACCGCTGCGACACCGTCATAGAGCCCTACATGAGCGAGCAGTGGTTCGTTCGCATGCGCGGCATGGCGGAGAAGGCGCTAAAGGCCTGGCAGAAGGGCGAGGTTGTCTTCTATCCCAAGAAGTACGAGAGCACCTACGCGAACTGGCTCGAGAACATCAGAGACTGGTGTATCAGCCGGCAGCTCTGGTGGGGCCACCGCATTCCCGTCTGGTACTGCCGGGACTGCGGCGAGGAGATCGTCAGCAGGACCGACGTGGAGAGCTGCACGAAGTGCGGCAGCAGCAATGTGCGGCAGGACTACGACGTCCTCGACACCTGGTTCTCGAGCTGGCTCTGGCCCTTCTCGACCCTCGGCTGGCCGGAGGAGACCGAGGACATGGAGAAGTACTTTCCCACCACGTCCCTGGTCACCGCCTATGACATCATCTTCTTCTGGGTGGCGAGAATGATCATGTCGAGTCTCGAGTTCCTCGGAGAGGTCCCCTTCCGCGACATCGTGATAACCTCCCTCGTGCGGGACAAACAGGGAAGGAAGATGTCGAAGTCCCTCGGCAACGGCATGGATCCTCTCGACATCGTGGACAGGTACGGAGCCGATTCCCTCAAGTTTACCCTCGCCTTCATGACGGCGCAGGGGCAGGACATCCTCCTCGCGGAAGAGGACTTTCGCTTCGGTTCGAAGTTCGCCAACAAGATATGGAACGCCTCCCGCTATTTACTGATGAACCTCGAGGGACGAAACTACATTCCCGTCGAGCAGATCGAGTTCCGCGAGATAGACCGCTGGATCTCCCATAGGCTCAACGAGACGGTGAAGCGGGTAGACCGCGGCATCAAGAACTACCGCTTCAACGACGCCTCGCAGGCGGTCTACGAGTTCTTCTGGAACGACTTCTGCGACTGGTACATCGAGGCCTCGAAGCTCAACCTCTACAGCGAGGAGGATGCGGAGAAGGACCGGGCGATCAGCCTCCTCTTGGCGCTGCTCGAGGAGTCGCTGCGGCTGCTCCATCCCTTCCTCCCGTTCCTCACCGAGGAGATCTACCAGAAATTGCCCGAGGGCAAGGGACGCGAGCACCTCATCACCGCCGCTTATCCGGGAATACGGGAGGAGCGCGAGTTCACCGAAACCGCGGGCAAGTTCGAGCTGCTGCAGGAGGCCATCCGCGGTGTGCGGACCCTGCGCAGCGAGTTCACCATCGCCCCGGAGAAGAAGCTCCGGGTGGCCGTGCAGACGGACAGAGGCTTTTCGGCGGCCGGCTTCTTCTCGGACCACCGTGAACTGATGGAGTTCCTGACCAATGCGAGCGAGCTCGGCATCTACGAGTCGGTGGAGGAGACTGCCGGTGCCATGCCGGTCGCCGGCAACGGCTACGAGGTCTTCGTCTACATCGGGGATGTCATCGATGTGGCGAAGGAGGTAGAGAAGCTGCGCAAGGAGCAGCAGAAGCTCGAGAAGCTCGCCGGCTCGACCGACAAGAAGCTGAAGAATCCGGGTTTCGTCAACAACGCGCCGGAGGATGTGGTGCAGAAGGAGAAAGAGAAGCTGAACGAGTTCCAGGAGCGCCTGACGAAGATCGAGCGCTACATCTCGCAGCTCGGCGAGTAGTTCATAAGTCCTCTCAAAAATGATAAAGTAAACTCGAATTGGTGAGATGTTTCACAATACGTGTGGCAACGTCTGTATACGGTTTCTCTTGCAAATTGCGAAAAATGCTTTTATAGTATTTATGTAAAGCTCATAAGGAGCAATTTTTTTTTACATTTTCGACGGCTGAGAGGAACAGATACCAAATAGAAGGAGTCTAGTATGAGTGGTTCAGCGGTAAAGGATTATATCAAAGAGGTGGGGGCGGAGAATGTAGACGCGGGGGCATTGGCCTACATTTCGTCGTTAGAGAAGATTACGGAGGTGACCCCGGAGACCGCCGCCTCTATCGTCAACGAGTTGCGTGATCAGAGGTCCAACCTCAAGCTGATCGCGAGCGAAAACTACTCCTCGATAGCGAGTCAGCTCGCCATGGGTAATCTCTTCACGGATAAATATGCAGAGGGCTATCCGTACCACCGGTTCTACGCCGGCTGCGACAACGTGGATGCGGTCGAGAGTTATGCGGTCGAGCAGGCCAAAGAGCTCTTCGGTGCCTACCATGCCTACGTGCAGCCCCACAGCGGTGCAGACGCAAACCTCATAGCCTACTGGGCGATTCTCTCCCAGCGCATCCAGGCGCCGATGCTCGAGGAGATCGGTGTGGAGAATCCCACAAAGCTCGAGAGAGAGGACTGGGACAAGATCCGCGAGGCGATGGGCAACCAGCGTCTGCTCGGTCTCGACTACTACTCCGGCGGACACCTGACCCACGGCTACCGCTTCAATGTGTCTGCGCAGATGTTCGATGCCTACAGCTACGGAGTCGATCCCGAAACGGGCATGCTCGACTACGACGACATCGAGAGGCGGGTGCAGGAGATCAAACCGCTCATACTGGTTACCGGATACAGCGCCTATCCCAGACTCATCAATTTCAAGAAGATGCGCGAGATAGCCGACAAGGTCGGTGCGGTCTTCATGGTCGACATGGCCCACTTTGCCGGGCTCGTAGCCGGAAAGTTCATGACCGACGACTACAACCCGGTGCTGCATGCCCAGGTAGTCACCACCACCACCCACAAGACCCTCAGAGGCCCGAGAGGCGGCATGGTGCTTACCAACGAAGAGTTCGCCGATGCGGTGGACAAGGGCTGTCCCATGGTAATAGGCGGCCCCCTTCCCCATGTAATCGCATCAA
>CAYFVU010000007.1:0-55061 GCA_964346645.1 uncultured Spirochaetaceae bacterium
AATGTACAATCAGAACCCCGAACAGATTGCCCGCGACCAGATAGACTCCATGCTGGATGCTGGATACTACACAGCGCACACACAGGGAGAAGATCAGCATGAGTGAGAATACATCCGCCATCATTTCGAAAGTCTGGAGTTTCGCCGGCATCTTTTATGCCAATGGGGTAAAGGCCAACGTGCTCTTCTTCGACAACAAGCCGGCCTCCAAAGAAGCCTACACTGATAGGTGAGGCTGTCATCACCCCCGTGAATTCCGGTGCAAAAAGACACCGTCTTCGAATCCCTGTATCTCACGCTGCGACTCGGCCATGGCGAGGCGCTTTTCCGCCAGGGCCGCGTACTCCTCCTCCCGCTCTATGCCTATGTAGCGGCGTCCGAGTTTCTTCGCGGCCACCGAGGTGCTTCCCGAGCCGAGAAAGGGGTCGGCCACCACGGCTCCCGGGGCGGAGGATGCGAGAATGATCTTGGCCAGCAGCTTCTCCGGCTTCTGTGTGGGGTGGTCGGTGTTCTCCGGCATGGACCAGTAGGGGACGGTGATGTCGGTCCAGATGTTCGAGGGGGAAGTGTAGCGGTATTTCTCAGTTCCCTCCTGTCGCCAGTCCTTCGGACTTCCGTCGGCACTGCGGTAGGGTGCAATGACACTCCGCTTCATCTTCACTGCCTCTACATCGAAGTAGTAGTCGTCGGAGAGGGTGGCGAACCAGATGTCCTCGGCGCTGTTTTTCCAGTTCATTTTTGCCCCTCGCCCCTTCTCCCTCTCCCAGGTGATGCGGTTGCGGACGGTGAGCCGTTCTGAGAGCGCACGATAGACCGCCGCAGAGCTCCTCCATTCGCTGCAGACGTAGACCGATGCGTTAGGCTTGAGGCAGGGCAGCAGGGCCCGCAGCCACTCGTCGGTGTAGCGCGCGTACTCCTCCTCTCCCCTTTTTGTGAACTCGCGGGAGGAGAAGCGCTTGTACATGTTGTAGGGGGGATCGACGAAGAGAAGGTCTACCGAGTGCTCGGGAAGCAGGGGGGCCGCCTCGAAGAGGTCGCCGCATATGGTGCGGTTCTCGAGCTCTTCGGCGGCGCCGGAACCCTGCCCGTGCAGAGGATTGCGCAGCTCCTCGAGGTCGATGCAGCGGGAGAGGTACTTCTGCCGTTCCTCGGGGGTGAGGGTTATGGTGCGGTTTCTCGGAGCCCGGGTTCGCCCGCCGCCCCCGCGCTCAACCACGATTTCCGAGCTCCTCGAGCACACGCAGGATCTCCGGGAGAAGCTGCTTTTTTCTCGAGAGGATTCCCGGCAGGTCGAAGAGGTCGTTGTACTCCCGGCGAAAGACGAGCCTCTCCTCTGCCTCGGGGAAACTGGTGCAGAGGAGCTTGCTGTTCTCCGAGAGGACGTTGCTCACCAGGAGCATGGTCCAGTCGAGCTTCGCCTCCTCTCCTGTACTGCGCAGCGCCTCGTGAAAGGATTCCACCACCTCGGGCAGATCCTGAAAGGTGACCACTTCCACTTGTCCGATACCGACCCGGTACCCGAACTCCTCGTAGATCTTGAAGTCGGTCTCGATAACCTCCTTCGGGTCCCGGGAACTGAGGACTGCGGTGTGCTTGAATATTTCGGTTCCGTATTCGTCGAAATCTACCTCTGCGATTCTGCAGAGTCCGTCTACCGCCGCGCGGTCCTCCTCGGTGGAGGTGGGGGACTTGAGCAAGACCGTATCGGAGATGATGCCCGCGAGGAGCAGCTTGGCCGTCGTCTTGTCTATATCCTGACCGTATTGGAGGTAGTGCTGGTAGACGATGGTGCAGGTGCTGCCTATCGGCTTCGCTGCGATGTAGATGGGAGTCCGCGTCTTTTCGGCACCGAGCCGGTGGTGGTCGATGATCTGCACGACCTGGGCATGCTCTATTCCGCGTATACTCTGATCGGCTTCGTTGTGGTCGACCATCACGACCTTTCGTTTTGGACGGTCGATGAAGCAGCGGCGGGTGACTAGCCCGACGAAACGCCCCTCCTCCTGCGCCGAGAATACGGGAAGACCACGGTAATCTGAATCGACTAACTGCTGTTTGGCATCGTCGAAGTGGTCGTCCTCCCGTATCTCCGGATACTCGCTGCCCATGATGTTGTGAACCGGCGTGCTGAGTCTCAGCAGCCGCGCCGTCTCGGCGGTGTCGGTGCGGGAGACGAAGACGGTGCCGCGGTAGCTCGAGAAGTCGAAATCCACCTCCTCCTCCCGGTCTACCCCGGTAAGAATGACGGCGGGGAACTGCTCCTGTACCGCATATTCGAGGATCCTCGTTCGGCGACCGACCACGAGAATCGGTTTGTCCGGCAGCAGCTCTCGTATGCGCTCTACACTCACCTCGAAAGGCATGGCACCGACCATTACCGCTGCGGAGAACTCCGGCCACTCCCCTCTCTTGTGGCAGAAACCGGGGAGCACCTTCTCGAAGTTCGCCGTGCGGAAGAAGTAGCGAGGTCTTCCGCCTGCGTGCTCGTGGATGGAGAAGTCCGAGATCTCGTTCACGCTCACCAGTCCCGAAAATAGATCTTTTCTTTCTAGTACGGGGACCACACTGACGGTGTAGTCGTGGATAATCTTTATCGCCTCGTGTATGGGATCGGAAGGGGAGAGGATATGTTCGGGAACCGCGAGGATGTCGTGAACCTTCGGATACACATCCTTCTCTAGGCGAGGTGGGCTGACGCCGAGCTCGCGGAATGTCTCTTTCGTCTGCGTGTTGAGGTGGCCGCAGCGGATGGCGTGATACTCGTTGTCGGCATCGATGTGGTTCATGAGGCGGGCATAAGCCCAGGCCGAGCTGACCGAGTCCATGTCGGGGTTCCTGTGTCCTGTGACGAAAATTTCATCCATAGGCCAATACTACACGAGGGAGTACATCTTTAAAAGAGAAGAAAAAGCGCCTGAACTAACGAAAGAGGCGAAAAAAAGTGAGAAAACGGCTTGTCTTTTCAGTAATGCTGAGCTACATTAGCAGTGTAGTAGTTAAGTAGTACACTAGTTCGGAGGTACAAATGACATATCCAACGGATATCGGACGAACGGAGTTGGTGGATGTGAAGGGATTGGGTTTCGGATACCATAGAAGCCCGCTCTTCTCTGAGCTCGACCTCGTGCTGCAGACGGGGAACATCTACGGCTTGCTGGGCAAGAACGGGGCGGGAAAGACCTCGCTGCTGAGGCTGCTTGCCGGGCTCCTCTTTCCCGAGAGGGGAGATCTGCGGGTAAACGGCTGGACTCCCTCCCTGAGGAGTCCGGACTTCCTCTCGGAGGTCTACGTGCTGCCGGAGGAGTTCTCTCTTCCGCAGTTCACCCCGGACCGCTACATCGACCTCTATGCGCCCTTCTATCCCCGTTTCGCCTACGAGAAGATGGAGGACTACCTGAAGGAGTTCGAGATACCGCACAGAAAGAGTCTCTCCTCGCTCAGCTACGGTCAGAAGAAGAAGTTTCTCCTCGCCTTCGGTTTGGCGACGGACTGTTCCCTCTTTCTGTTAGATGAGCCGACTAACGGTCTGGACATCCCCTCAAAGAGCCAGTTCCGCCGGCTCGTCGCCTCGGCGGTGACCGAGGAGCGGATCTTCATCATCTCTACTCACCAAGTCAGAGACGTGGAGCATCTCATCGATCCGGTCATCATCATCGAGGGCGGAAAGATCGTCTTCAACCGCGCATTCGAAGAGATACACGAGAAGCTGGCCGTAAAACGGGTCGAGCAGATCCCTCGCGACTGGAAGGTGATCTACAGCGAGGCGGACATAAAGGGTTTTTCCGTGGTTGTGCCGGCCGGGACGAACGGATCGGGGGAGGAGCATGCCGTCGACTTGGAGATGCTCTTCAACACCGTCGTGCAGAATCCAAATGGGCTCGGAGAGTTGTTCCGGGGAGAAGATAATCGCGAAGGAGGAGAGAAATGACAGGTATACAGCAACAGTTTTCGCTGCAGAGGCTCGTCCTCTGCCTGAAGAGAGACATGAAGCCGAACTCCCGCAGCTCGTTCATAGTATTGGGAGCTGCAGTGGGATTTCTCCTCATCATATCGGCCTTCGATGCGGGCGTGGGAAGTATGGAGACGGGCTTTCACCAGGGGATCTTCTACCCGGTGCTCATAATCGGCGGCTTCGTATTCGTCAGCGGGCTGTTCAAGGAGGTCTACAGGAAGGAGTCCAATCTGACCTACCTCATGCTCCCGGCCTCCGCACTGGAAAAGGTGCTGAGCAGGCTCCTTCTGGCAACGGTAGGATGGGTGCTCTTCTCGATTGTGTGGTACAGCCTCTATGCGGCGCTGTCGGAGGCGCTCAACGCGCTCCTCTTCGGCCGCAGCCACTCGCTCTTCAATCCGCTTGCTGCGGATGTGTGGCTGGCCGCCGCACACTATGCGGTCCTGCAGTCGTTCTTCCTCCTCGGCGCGATCTACTTCCGGAAGCTCCAATTTTTCAAGACGGTCCTGAGCCTGACCGCGGCGATCATTGCCATCTCCCTCTTCGGCATGCTCTTAGTGAGACTCTTCTTCGCAGATTACTTCACGGGCAGACTGATGATCGACGGGGGGACGGGCCTCTCCCAAATATTCGAGCATCTGAGCTATACGATGACCTCTCTGATGCGAAAGCTCGAACCGGTAAAGAATATCCTCTACTGGATCGTCTTTCCGCTCTTCTGCTGGTCTCTCGTCTACATCCGTTTCCGGGAGGTGCAGATAAAGGATGGAGTGTAACCATGGAATTCAAGGATAACAGGCCGATCTATCTCCAGATCGCCGAACTGGTGATGGAGAAGATCATCTTTGGCACCTGGCGGGAGGGAGACAAGATACCGTCGGTGAGAGAGTTGGCAATCTCCCTCGAGGTAAACCCCAACACGGTGATGCACGCCTACGGCTTTCTGCAGGAGAGCTACATCATCTACAATCGCCGGGGCATCGGATATCACGTGGCGGAGAGCGGAAGAGAGAGGGCGAAGAGGCTCAAGCGGGAGGAGTTCGTTACGAATGAGCTCCCCGAGCTCTTCAAAGCCATGGAGATTCTAGAAATAGATATCGAAGAGTTGGCAAAACTCTACGACGAGTACAAGAAAATGAGGAAAGAAGACAATGAAGACGAGCAATAAGATTCTGCTGGCAGTGTTCGCGGCGATCGTCGTGCTGATGATCGCCGCGGTGGTAGGGCTGCGATTCTATGTGGACGGGCTGATATCGGAGTCCGGCGGCGTAATTTCCGAGGAGGTGGTGACGAAGAGCTACGATGTGCGTGACTTTACCGGGCTCGTCAAACCGGTTCAGTCGGCTACCACGGCAGTGTCTCGCAGCAGAGCCTTATGACCGAGGGTGTGGCCGAGGTGAAACATCTAGACTAAAACATCTTGAAAACTCGGCGCGTGTGCTTTACTACTATAGATATGATGGAAAGCGAGACGGGTGTTTTTTCCAGCATATTCCTCAACGTCATCGAAGAAATATCGGAGGGGATCCTCATTCTCAACGAGAATGGGGAGCTCCTCTTCTTCAACGATGTGTTTCTCCGGATCACTCATTGGAGGGCCGGCGACATTCTGGGGAACGAGCAGCGCTTTCTCGAGAGTCTCGATCTCCACCCTCCCATTGAGGAGGGGACCTTCCACACCATCTTCACCGATCCCGAAGGCAATCCCCACCCGATGCGCCTCAAGTGCCTCTCGGTAGAAGCCCAACCGGGACGCTACTTCCTCATTAGTGTGAGCGAGGAGGGACAGATATCCGGGGTCGAAGAATACAAGGCACACTACGACCTGCTGTTTAAGAACATCGGCGACCCCATGTTCACCGCAGATCTCGACGGCACAATCCGAACCGCCAACCCGGCTTTCTTCTCCGCCTTCGGCTACCGGGAAGATGAGCAGCTACCCTCCATAGACGAGATGTACATCTATCAGGACGAAGTAGATGAGAAGATCCAGAAGCTGCTCAAACACAATTACCTCTACAACAGAGAGGCCCATCTCTACACGAAGGACAGGAGCATAAAGCGGGTAAAGGACAACACTTGGGCGATTCGCAATAAAAATGGAACGGTAACCGGTTATGCCGGCCACTTTCACGACGTCACCTACCTGCGCAACATCGAGTCGCGGTTGAAGATATCAGAGCGAAACTTTACCCTCCTCTTCGACACCATTCTCTCCTCCGTGCTGCTGATAGCCCCCGACGGCAGAATCATCAACCTCAACTCCGCGGCGGAGAAGGTCTACGGCTACTCCTGGGAGGAGTTCGTCGGCGAGTCTTACGACGATCTCCTGCGCAGCTCCAATGAGTCCCTCTCATTTACGGAGCTGGTGGAAAAGATCACCGGTGCGGGGGGCAGCTTCTACGAGAGCGAGGTTCCGCGGCGCCGGCGCGACGGCAGCCGTATCTACACCTATGCGGTCTTTACGGAGGTGCGGGACATCTCAAACGAGGTGATCGCCTACTCTTTGGTGGAGAAGGACTTGACCGAACGGGTGCACCTGGAGCACAAGCTGCGAGAATCCTTCAAGGAATTGAAGGACACCCAGTCGGCGGCAATAATCGGATTCGCCAAGCTGACCGAATACCGGGACAAGGATACCGGAGAACACCTCGAGCGCATCCGCGAGTACACCCGCATCATGGCTATGACGCTCCGTGAGCTGCCGAAGTACGAGCACTACATCACCGACGAGTACCTCGAGGATCTCACCCTCTCCTCCATCCTCCACGATGTGGGAAAAGTTGGTATCGAGGACAACATCCTCCTCAAACCCGGCAAACTGAATGATAGCGAGTACGAGCGCATCAAGAACCACTCCTCACTCGGCGGGGACGCGCTGACCGTGGTGGATCAAAAACTCAACAAGGAGTCTTTCCTGACCCTCGGCAAGGAGATCGCCATGTACCACCATGAGCGTTGGGACGGAACGGGCTATCCGAACGGGCTCAAGGGTGAGGAGATACCCCTCTCGGCGAGGATTGTCGCGATAGCCGACGTGTACGATGCACTGACGAGCAAACGCCCCTACAAAGAGGCCTACAGCCACGAGGTGTCGGTCGAGACCATAGAGAACGGAAGCGGCAGTCAGTTCGATCCGGACATCGTCGATGCATTCCTGAAGAACCACGAAGTCTTCCGAAGAATTCGTCTCTTCAATGATTTCGAGGCTCATCCCGAGACGATCGGTTCCCTCATCAAGACCAACGTCTTATTCCCCGAGGATCAAAACTGACGCCGATAGCTAAGAACCAGAGCCGGAGGCGCAAACCCGGGCCGGAGGATCGCCGCTGAGCCGGACCTCGGTCCCCCAGCAATTCCTATCGGCCCTGTGAAGTTACTTGATTTTTCCCATCGATTGTTGGATACTCGATCGCGGAAGGCATATGAGAAACAAGATCACATTCCTCACAATGGTGCTGCTCCTCAGCACTGCCGGTCTCCTCTTTGCCCGCCCCATCCAGATCCGGATGGGAAGCGTCGCACCGGATAACAGCATCTACTCCGAGCTGCTGCGCGAGCTCGCCGCCGAGTGGGCGGAGATCTCCGATGGACAGGTCGAGCTGAAGATCTACTTCTCCGGATTCAAGGACGACTCCGATCTCATTCGCAAGATCCGCATAAACCAGCTGCAAGCCGGTGTCGTGACCGGTTTCGGGCTGCAGGACCTCTACCACAACGTACTGGGGCTCAGCGTACCCGCCCTCATACAGACCGATGGGGAGCTCTCCCACGTCCTCGAGGAGATCCGTCCTCACGTCCAGGAGAAGCTCGACAAGAAACGTTTCGAGTTGCTCGCCTGGTCGAAGGCGGGATGGATCTACTTCTTTACGCGGGACCCGGCCGTCTATCCCGAGCAGCTCGAGGATCAGAAGATCGCCTCGCTCGGTACCGGCTCAGCGGCGGACATGCTCGACGCTTTCAAGGTGGTCGGCTTCGATCCCGTCCCCGTGCCGGTCAACGAGACTCTGCCTGCGCTGGTCAGCGGCATGGCCGACGCGGTCTTCGCTACCCCCATAGCCGTAGCGGCGGGACAGTGGTTCGGCGTTTTGAAACACATGACGGACATGAAAATCGCCCCCTTCGTCGGCGGCATCGTATTCTCTCAGCGGGCTTGGCGGAGGATTCCCGAGGAGCTCCGTCCCGAGTTGAGGGCTGCGGTCGGACGGATTGCCGGTGAGCTCGACGAGGAGCTCGCGGCCCTCGAGAGCGAAGCCCTGAAAGAGATGGAGAAGAGGGGCTTGCAGCGTCACCCGGTCCCTCCTGCGGCAAAGGAGCAGTGGCAGGAACGCTTCGACACGGCGATAAACTGGGCTTCCGGCAACGTCTACGACGAGAGTTTCGTGGATCTCATTAAAACGCATCTCGAAGAGTATCGACAGCGCAGGTAGCGCAGCGGTAACGTGGGAGCAATGGTGGAAGGTGTGCGCAGGACCCTCATCAAGATAGAGAACGGCGCAAACTACCTCTTTCTCTTCCTCCTCGCGATCGTTCCCATTACCGAGGTCGTCTCCCGCGGCTTCTTCGGCACCGGCATCTCCCACTCTGCAGGCTACATCTATCACCTCGTCTTCCTGCTCACCTTTCTCGGCGGAGCCTACACCGCGAGAGAGGAGAACCACCTCGCCATCACCGCCGGACTCGAGCTCCTGCCGGGAGAGAAAACGCGGAGGTGGGTAAAGACGGCGAGCATGCACCTCTCGGTGGCGGTGAGCACTGCGCTGCTGCTCTCGAGCCTCTCTTTTCTCTTTCTCGCCTTCGACGGATCGCTGAGGGTCGGTGTTATTCCCTCCCAGCTCTTCGTTCTCTTCATGCCGGTCGGTTTTTTCCTCATCTCCTGGCGCTTCGTCTCCCACAGTCCGTCCGGATTCGGGCACCGGCTCATCGCTTCCCTTGGCGTCGCGACGGGAGTGGTCCTCGCCTATGCGGCCCTCTACAACCTCCTCTTCTTCCTCTACCCGGGACTGCCCCTCGCCTTCGATGATCTTCTCGCCCTGTGGTACCGGATCATCGGTCCGCTCTCCCTCGTGTGTATCGTGCTGCTGATCATCTCCGCCTTCTTCGGCACCCCCCTCTTCGTGGTGCTCGGTGGGGTGGGGCTGCTCCTCTTCGCCCGCACAGGCGGAGCGCTCGAGTCCGTGGCGAACGAGTCCTATTCGATGCTGATAAGCGAGACGATCCCCGTCATACCACTCTTCACCTTTGCCGGTTTCATCCTCTCGGAGAGCAGGGCAGGAGAGCGGCTGGTCTCGCTCTTTAGGGGGCTCTTCGGATGGATCCCCGGCGGACAGATCATCGCCGCGGTCCTGGTCTCGACCTTCTTTACCACCTTCACCGGCGCCTCAGGGGTTACGATCCTCGCCCTAGGCGGGGTGCTCTACGTGGTGCTGCACAGGGAGGGTCCCTTCGGCGACGATTTTACCACCGGTTTCCTTACCGCCTCGGGCAGCGTGGGCTTCCTCTTCCCTCCGAGCCTGCCGATCATCCTCTACGCCGTGGTGGCCCGCATCAGCATCGTCGACATGTTCGTCGGCGGCTTCATTCCGGGGATCATCGTGATGGCGGCGATGATGGGTATCGGCATCGTCGTGGCGAGCCGCAACAAGGTTGAGCCGGTTTCCTTCGACGGACGGGAGGTGCTGCGCGGACTGAAGAGCTCGATCTGGGAGCTGCTCCTGCCGCTGTTGATCATCCTCCTCTACTTCACGGGAACGACCTCCCTCATCGAGACCTCCTCCTTCGCCGTCGTCTACATTTTCTTTGTGGAGGTGCTGCTGCAGCGGGAGGTGCGGCTGCGCGACATGCCGGCGATCGCGCTGAAGGCGATGCCGATCATCGGCGGGGTGCTGATCATCCTCGCGGTGAGCAGGGGGCTCTCCTACTACTTCATCGATGCGGAGATACCGGTGCGCCTCACCGACTGGATAGCCGCACACATAGAGTCGAGGATCCTCTTTCTCATCCTGCTCAATATCGCCCTCATCATTACCGGCTGCTTCATGGACATCTTCTCGGCGATAATGGTGGTCGCGCCGCTTATCATCCCGATCGGCGAGGTCTTCGGCATCCACCCCGTTCACCTCGGCATTATCTTTCTCGCCAACCTCGAGCTCGGCTTCATGACCCCGCCGGTGGGCATCAATCTCTTCCTGGCGAGCTACCGCTTCGATAAGCCTCTGACCCGCATCTACCGGAACGTGGTGCCCTTCTTTCTGCTGCAGCTCCTCGCCCTGCTCATCATCACCTATGTCCCTTCATTTACCACGGCAATACTCGGGCTCTTCTGACGGGGCCTCCTGACGAACTCTTCTGACGGGGTTTTTGATTCCCTGTCATGATCTATTTTTTCCCATCTCATCTTCGAGCTGATTGCGAATTGTGTCTATAAACTCCCGGTATTCGCGGTTCTCCTTTCGCAGGCGCTTGATCTCGTAGACCATCCACTCGAAGTCCTCCTCCGCATTCTGAATGTCGTACTTGTACTCGGCGAGGGGATTGTACTTTATCCAGCAGAGCTGGTTGCGCCAGTGTTTCTTTCGTGCGAACAGCTGTTCTATCTTCTCCAGACGGTCTTCGGGCTCCTCTTTGCTCATCTCGCTCCTCTGTCCCACTCCTCTGTCCGGGTATATTCTCTCTCCCGAGTATAGTAGACTTCGCGCCGCAGCGAAAGCGAGGGGCTCAAGGGGGCCGCCGGGCTGCGGCCGCAGGCAGGGCTGTTGTCATTCGCCGCTGTGTGTATAGAATTGATTGTATGGAAGAGAATACCACGGTACAGACCGTTACCGACCCGAGTGTGGTGGATATGGCCCTCGGCCATCCTGATCCCGAGCTCCTGCCCCTCGAGATGATGAGGAGGGCCGCCGAGCACAGGTTCGGCGTGGGAGATCCCCTTATTCTCCAGTATGGAGGAGAGAAGGGGGATGAGGGATTTCGGGGGAGTCTCTCGGCCTTCCTCTCCCGCTTTACGGGAGAGCGGGCGGATCTGCAGCAGCTCATGATTTCGGGAGGTGTGTCCCAGAGCCTCGACCTCATCTGCACTCTCTACACGAAACCAGGTACCCTCGTGGTGGTGGAGGATCCCACCTACTTTCTGGCGCTCCGAATATTCGAGGACCATGGTCTGCGTGTAGCGAGTGTTCCGACCGGACCGGAGGGGATGGATGTCGATGCCTTGGACTCCCTATTGGAAAGAGAGACGCCCGCCCTCGTCTACACGATTCCCTCTTTTCAGAATCCGCGCGGCTTCTGCATGAGCGATGAGCGAAGAAGACGCCTCGTCGAGCTCGCCGGTCGAGAGGGGTTCATTGTCGTCGCCGACGAGGTCTATCGGCCGCTGCGGTACTCCGGCAATCAGACCACCCCCTTCTCCGAGATCGAGGGAAGCGAGCGGGTCTTCTCTCTCGGCTCGTTCTCCAAGATACTCGGTCCGGGGCTCCGTCTCGGATGGATCAGAGGCGCCTCCCGCAGCCTCCACCGGCTCGTTACCTGCGGCCGGCTCGACAGCGGCGGCGGGATAAACGCCTTTACCGCCTCGATCGTGAAGAGCGCCCTCGCCTCCGGCGACATGGATGCACACCTGCAGCGGCTGCGAGAGGTCTACTCGGCCAGGATCTCGTCCCTCACGGCGGCGCTGGAGGAGGAGTTCATCGAGTTCGGCGACTTCTCAGTTCCCGAGGGGGGCTATTTCGTGTGGATTACCCTCCGCAGAGGCCTGACTGCGGAGTCCCTGGCCGATGCGGCGAAGGAGGAGGGAGTACGCTTTCTCCCCGGTACCCGCTGCTCGCCGAACGGCGAGGCCGTAGGCGGAAAGCCTCCCGGTGCCGGTTTTTTCGACTCCATCCGCCTCAGCATCTCCTTCAACTCAGAGGACCGGTTAAGAGAGGGGGTGGCTCGGCTCGCGAGGGCGGCGAAGCGCTGCCTGAGATCGAGCTCCTGAGAAAGAGTGATTACGGATTACTTAGCACAGAGAGAGGAGATGGACTCCAAGAACCCCGATGCGGTCAATCGCCATTTAGAGGCCTGCCGGCAGTATGCAGCCCCCTCCGGGCATGTTCGCTGAACTGCTCGAGTACCCGACGGCTGAGCTCGCTGCGGCGGCTCCTCATGCTCTGAGCAGCCCCGGCAGGCTCTGTGCCGGCGGATGAAGGAGAGGAGGCGGCCGGATCTTCTGCTGTGGACAGCGGGACCGGATCTCCCACAGTGACGGAGACGTAGGTGGGGCGGATGTCGGGCCTGTCGGATATGTCGCCACCCCTCAGCCGCAGCGTCACATCGTAGAGGTTCAGCGCCGTCTCCACCAACATGTTTGCGTCGCCGTACTCCGTGCCGTACTCTGGCCGCAGATAGGAGAGCGCATCGACCACCTCGAGGTGCCGGGAGAAGAGATCGGTCTCTGCCGCCACATAGTCGTCGGTGGACTTCTCGAGCTCGCTCCTCCGCTCCCTGTGTTTCGGATCGAGTCGGAATACGTGCCGCCAGCCGGCCTGTCGCACGGTAAAGATCCGGGGAGTAAAGCCGCGGTACGGTGCGCTTATCCCCAAGCGTTCCTCCTGCATGCGCAGTAGTGCATCCGTGATGTGCTCCACCCGGCCCCTCGTGAAGCCGGTGCCGGGAGCTTCACCGTCCTCCTCGTTGCCCCCTTCCTCCTCTTCGCCCTCGGAGGCTCCCTCGAAGTCGATGTGGTAGAAACGGCGATAGAACTCCTCCAACAGATCGAGCACGTAGCGGCCCGCGACTTCCAGGCGCCTGCGCCGTGCTTCGAACTCATAATCGGCCCGTGCAGAACCTTCCGGTGAAACTTGCGTCGACGCAAGTTCACCTACACGCATGTTACCGTTTTCAGACTCCGCCCCTCCCTCTTTCTGCTCCCGCTCTCGCTCCCCGAGAAGAGAGTACGCGGATTCTCTTTCTATCCGGGTGACGATATCGTCGAAGATCTGCAGCGGATCGTCGCCGTACCCGTAGTACTGGCTGATCGGGAGAATAACGACCCTATCTGCACCCGGTCCCGTCCCGCGCTTCCTCTCCGAGGCAATCGAATTCGCAGCTCGGGTCTTCTGTTGATCCCGCGATGCCTGAGCGCGCTCGAGCTCCTGAGCCGCCCAGAGGGCGATCTGCGCAAAACCCGGCTCGATCTCGTAGACGTAGCGGTTGTGGTAAGTCACCTGGCCCTCCGGGGCGAGGGCGAGGGGAAACTCGCTCGAGATGATGAAATCGCGGATCATGTCGATGGAGATCCGGTCGAGCCGGCGGTGAGAGACCGGAATGGCGCCGATGCGGCTGAATATCCATGCGAGATACCGACCTGCCCAGAGCGGCACACCCCTGCCGTAGAGAAAGTGGACGTGGGGACGCCGCCGGAGCTTCTTTCCCGACCTCCTCGCCGCCTTCGGCAGTATGGAATTGACGAGATGGAACATGACCTGTGCGTCGTGCACGTGGGAGTGCCGGAATACGAGGATGAGCTTGCTCTTTCCCTCGAGAAATTCCCGGTAGGCATCTATCAGCCTCTCGATTCCCTCCACCTTCCGCATTTTCAGCCCGAGGGCGAAGCGTAGGTAGAGGGGAGCTATGAGCCTGCCGAACGCGAGGACCCCACGGTTGAGCTTGGGCGGTATGAACGAGAGTTTCTTCTGGGCCTCCTGAATTCTCTTTCGCATGAATCTAACCCGGAACCTCCATCCTCATCATGGCGAATACCTGTCTGAGTTTGCCGGTGAGCCAGAATATGCCTATGGCGAAGGTGATCGACTCGGAGATGGGGAAGGCGAGCCATAACTCGGTGAGGCCGAAGAGCTCGCCGAGAAGGTACATCGAGGGGAGGAGCAGCACGATGGTACGGAGAAAGGAGAGTACGAGGCTCGGCAGTCCCTTGCCGAGGGCCTGAAAGACATTAATGCCGATGATCGAGGGTCCGACGAAGAGGAAGCCGATGCTGATGCGCCGCATTGCGGGAGTTCCGATACGGAGCAGCTCGGGATTGGAGTTGAACATGGTGATGAGTTGACGCGGAAAGAGCTGGAATATGAGGAAGCCGGCGAAGGTCAGGAGGAAGGCGGCCGAGGCACCGTAGAGAATGGTCTTCTTGACCCTCTCGGGATTCTTCGCACCGTAGTTGTAGCCGGTTAGCGGCATGACGCCCTGGCCGAGCCCGAAGACCGGCATGAAGATGAAGGACTGCAGGCGGAAGAAGATGCCGAAGACGGCGATCGCGGTGGTGTTGTGCAGCGCGAGGATCATGTTTCCTCCGGCGAGCATGATGCTCGCTAAGAGCTGCAGAGACATCGCCGGCACCCCGACCCGGTAGAGCTCCCTCAGGATCGATCCGTCGTAGCTGAAATCGCGGAACTTTATCTTTATTTCGTTGCGGTCGCTGAAGAGTATGAGCACGATGAAGGTCCCCGCAAAGATGCGCGAGAAAACCGTCGCGTAGGCTGCCCCTTTTACCCCGAGCTCGGGAAAGGGGCCGATGCCGAAGATGAGGAACGGATCTATCGCGATGTTGAGGAAGGCGCCGATCGCCATGGTGAGCATGGGTATGAAGGTATTCCCCTCGCCTCTGAGCACGTTGTTGAAGATCATCGGGATGAAGAGGGCGATGGAGCCGACGAGGATGATTCTGATGTAGTCGGTGGCGAGCCTGACGAGCAGCTCATCGGCTGTGAAGATGCGGATCAGATTCTCGGCGAAGAAGGCGCCTACTATCGCCGCGACGGCCCCGTAGACCAGGCTGAGGAGGATTACGTGCTCGGCGATGTTGCCGGCGCGCTTCTTGTCTCCTTTTCCGAGGATGCGGGATATGAGGGATGATGCGCCCACCCCCGTACCTACGGCAACGGAGATGAGAACCATCTGAATGGGAAAGGCCAGCGAGAGGGCGGCGAGGGAATCCTTGCTCACGTGTCCCACGTAGATGCTGTCGACCACGTTGTAGAGGGCCTGAAACGACATTCCGAGAATCGATGGGATGGCAAGCTTGAAGAGCAGCGGGAATACCGGTTGGCTGCCGAGCCGGTCGGATTTAGCCGTGGCCATGTACGTGCTCCTCTTTCGGTCGTGTATCTCCTGCCGGGCGCCGAGTCGATATCTGCTGCCGAGCGGCCCGTGTGTTCGTCTCCTCCTCGCTGAGACCTCTCCGGATTGTCTCCGCAATTCTGAGAAACGAGACTATCTCCTCTTCCGTGAGGTATGAACGTATTCGCTCTTCGATCTCTCCCATCATGTTCATGAAGCGGGACTGGTATGAGCGGGCTTCCTCCGTGAGGCGGATCTCGCTCTTCCGTTGGTCGCTCGGGGAGGGCAGCCGCCTGACCAGACCGAGCTCCTCTAACTTCGTGATGCCCCGCGCGACCGCCGCCTTGTCGATCCGGTAGTACTCGGCTAACTCCTGTTGATACATGCCGTCGTTCCGGTAGAGGCTGAGGAGGAGGAAGAACTGTCCGCTGCTCACTCCGAGCCCCGATTCCTTCAACTTCTCGTCTACGAGTGCATGGTGGGCCCTATGGGCCATGCTGAGGACTTTACCGATAGACTCGTGCTTCATGGTTCGAGGATAGCGGAAAAATAGTTGACATGTCAACTAAGAGACTCGTATACTCGAGTCATGAGACAGCTCGAGGATTTCTGGCGCTACTCCCGCAATGTAAGGAAGATAGGTGTGCCCGTCATAGACGAGACCTTCGACAGGCTCGGTGATCTGCGCGGCTCATTCAATCTCGACTACCTCGGCATTACCGAGTAGCGGCGAGCCACCGTCCCGACCGTCCTAAGACCCCTCGGGCGGTTTCCTGAGCCGTTTCTTCTCACCGCGCCTCTTCTTCTTCTCGACCCTGCGTTCCTTAGCCGCCCGCGTGGGGCGGGTGGGTTTTCGCTTCTTCCTCGGCACGATGGCCTCTAGTATGAGGTCGGCGGCCCTCTCGTAGGCCCTTCGGCGGTTGCCCGCCTGGCTGCGGGTCTCGCTCGAGTGGATAAGCAGTTCCCCCTTCTCGGTCATGCGTCCTGAGAGCAGATGAGCCGCCCGCTGGTGTTCATCCTCGTTGAGCGGGAGCTCGGAGAGCGGGACCCTGAGCGAGACCTTGCTGCTCGTCTTGTTTACGTGCTGACCGCCGGGACCTCCCGACCCGGAAAAGCGTTCGGTGGCAGTCCTCTCTATAGCCTCTAAGAGTGTATCCCTGTGAATCCTCATGCCGTTTCCCATTTTAAAAAAGAAATTGAAATTTCCGCAGTGCGGGGGTTACTATAGTATATAACATAAAAAGCCGTGCCACGTTAGGGAGGGAGTGTGCATGAAGCGGATAATTCTGGGTATAACGGGCCTTCTTCTGATTTCCGCCGCCGTACTCTCGGCGGAATCGTTGGACAAGGTGTGGATCGTAGAGGGCGGAACCGATTCCTCCGATTCTGCGGAGAGGCTCGAGGACCCCGTAGTGTCGCCGGGTCAGGTAATCGAGGTCCTCATAGAGGAGAAGGGGCTTTCCGCCAGATGGGGAGAAGGCTTTGCCTACTATACCTACACCTACTACTCCGATATGGGCAAGAAGATATGGACTTCGCGGGAGTACACGGAGAAGAAGAGGACGAGCGATGAGACCTGGACCCTCTCGGTCGTTCAACGCATAATCGTCCCCTTGGAGATGCCGACTGGAAACTACAGACTAGGATTCGAACTGACCGACTATCACACGAAGATCGTCTACAAAGGGAGCGTTGTGTTTACGGTTTCTTCGAGCGCAAAGAGCGAGCCCGGCTCCTCCGATACAACGGTAGAGACGAGTGTCGATACCTCCGATACCCGAGCCTCCCTGATCGAGGAGGGCACTTCTTCGACGGAGAGCGGCGCGAGCGGCGCCTACAGGACCATGATCGCAGATGTGGAGCTCTCGCTCGTTTCGGTCGAGAAGACCGGCAACCGTCTGATCATTACCCTGCGGGGGGTGAACCGGGGAGAGGCGGATGAGGAGTTGCGGCTCTACTCGTATCGGACGAGGATTATCTCCGAGCAGGGAGAGGAGTTCACCTTTTCGGAACACGGAGGCGGGGAGAGCAAGTTCATTCGCGGTCTGGATTTTCCTCCGGAGGTACCGATGCAGGAGAGTTTTTCCTTCACCGGGCCGGTTCCCGGTAAAGTGGCGCACATCGCCTACCTGGAGGTGCCGTTCTACTACCGCGAAGACAAGGTGACCTGGCGCGACATCCCCATTCCCTGGAAGGCAGAGGAGTAGAGGCGCCGCAGAAGATTCTATCCGAAGGCCGTCCGCAACAGCTCTTGCGTGTATTCATGCTGAGGCTCAGAGAATATGCGGGCGGCCGGTCCCGCCTCCACCACCTTCCCCTCCTTCATGATCAGCAACTCGTGGCAGAGGCTCTTGATCACCTTCAGATCGTGGCTGATGAAGAGATATGAGAGTCCGTGCCGTTGCTGTATCTCCTGCAGCAGATCGATGACCTGGAACTGAATGGAGCGGTCGAGAGAGCTCGTCGGCTCGTCGAGGACGATGAGCTCGGGTTTGAGCACCAGTGCCCGCGCGAGAGCGATGCGCTGGCGCTGTCCGCCGGAGAATTCGTTGGGGTATCGGTGGCGCATCTCGGGGTCGAGGCCGACCTCCTCCATTGCAGAGACGATCAGCTCCTCGCGTTCGTGCGAAGCCGCCAGCTCGTGCACTTCGAGCCCCTCGCCGATGATGGTATCCACCGACATTCGTGGGCTGAGGCTGCCGTAGGGGTCCTGAAAGATGATCTGCATGGATCTGCGCAGAGGGCGCATCTCCTTCTCGTTGCGTCCGTTGATCTCCTCGCCGTTGAAGGTGATGATCCCGTTGCTCCTCTCGAGCCGCAGGAGCGCCTTGCCGAGGGTGGTCTTGCCGGACCCGCTCTCGCCGACCACGCCGAGGGTCTGGCCGCGCCGGAGCGTTGTGCTCACCCCGTCCACCGCCTTCACGTGACCTACGGTTCTTCGCAAAAAGCCGCGCTGAATGGGAAACCAAACTCTCAGGCCCTCTATCCTCAACAGCTCCTCGGCGGCGGCATCGGCCTCGGGAGGGGCCCCCTTCGGTTCGGCATCTATGAGGGTGCGGGTATACTCGTGCGCGGGCGAGGAGAAGAGCGCTTTCGTTGCGCCGGTCTCGACGATGAGCCCGTACCGCATGACCGCGACGCGGTCGGCGATGCGGTGGACTATACCCAGGTCGTGGGTGATGAAGAGAACCGAGAGCTGCAGCTCCTCGCGCAAACGGGCGAGGAGGGAGAGGATCTGATCCTGGATGGTGACATCGAGGGCCGTCGTCGGCTCGTCGGCGATCAGAAGCTTCGGCTCGTTGATCAGGGCCATGGCGATCATAACCCGCTGCCGCTCACCGCCGGAGAGCTGGTGGGGAAAAGACTTGAGGCGCTGCTCGGGCTCGCGAATGCCGACGCGCTCGAGCCACTCGAGGGCGAGAGGACGGGATTTGTCGATGCCGAGACCGCGGTGGATGTAGAGTGTTTCGGCGATCTGTTTCTCCACGGTGTGCAGCGGGTTGAGCGAGCTCATCGGCTCCTGAAAGATCATTCCTATCTCGTTGCCCCGTGCGTGTATCAGCTCGCTCTCAGGGCTGCGGAGCAGCTCCCTGCCCTCGAGCCGGATACTGCCGCTTGGGTAGGCGACGGTGTAGGGCGGGAGGAGTTTGAGGATGGAGGATGCGGTAACCGTCTTGCCTGAGCCGCTCTCGCCGACGAGAGCGAGGGTCTCTTCGGGGTGAATTTCGAGGTCGACGCCGTGCACCACCTGCCGCAGCTCTTCACCGTGACGGAAGGCCACCTTCAGATCGGATACGGAGAGCAGCGGTGCATCGCTCATGAGGCCCTCCGGGGATCGAAGGCGTCGCGGACCGCCTCGCCGACGAAGACGAGGAGGGTCAGCATCGCGGCAATGACGGTAAAGGCGGAGATGCCGAGCCACGGCGCCTGCAGGTTCGCCTTGCCCTGCGCAAGGAGCTCGCCGAGGCTCGGCGAACCTACCGGCAGCCCGAAACCGAGGAAGTCGAGGCTCGTGAGTGTCGTGATGGAGCCGCCGAGAATGAAGGGCATGAAGGTGAGGGTCGCCACCATTGCGTTCGGCAAAATGTGTCGGAACATGATCTTCCCGTCCGAGAGCCCGAGGGCCTTCGCCGCGAGGACGTACTCGAAGTTGCGCCCCCGAAGGAACTCGGCCCGCACCACCCCCACGAGGCTCATCCAGCTGAACAGGAGGGTGATACCGAGCAGCCACCAGAAGTTCGGCTGCACCACGCTCGCCAGGATGATCAGGAGAAAGAGGGTGGGCATACCCGACCAGATCTCGATGAAACGCTGGCCGAAGATGTCGATTCTGCCGCCATAGTAGCCCATGATCGCCCCGACGATCACGCCGACGAGGGATGAGACGAAGGTGAGGGTCAGCCCGAAGAGGACCGATATGCGGAATCCGTAGATGACCCTCGCCAGCACGTCGCGCCCCTTGTCGTCGGTCCCCAGCGGATTTTCCGCCGTCGGTGGAGAGGGGGCGGGGCTCGGCAGGTCGTAGTTGATGGTGTCGTAGGAGAAGCGGATCGGGGCCCAGAGGATCCAGCCCTTCTCTTCTATGAGATCGGTCACGTAGGGGTCACGGTAGTCTGCCGCCATGGCGAACTCTCCGCCGAACTCGACCTCCGCGTACTCCCGGACTATCGGGAAGAAGAGCCTCCCGTCGTGGTAGATGAGGAGGGGCTGATCGTTCGCCAGCAGCTCGGCGAAGAGGCTGAGGACGAAGAGGGTGAGAAATATCCACATCGACCCATAGCCGCGCCGGTTACGGCGGAAGCGCCGCAGACGCTCGCGGGCGATCTCGCTGCGAACGAATCGCCGCACGAGAAAACCGCGCCGCTGTTTTTCGAAGATATCGCTCATCGCCGGCCTCCTACGTCCGCCTCGACTCGAAGTCGATCCGCGGATCGACGACGGTGTAGGTGAGGTCGCTGACGAGATTGAGCACCAGCCCCAGGAGGGTGAACATGTAGAGGGTGCCGAACATCACCGGGTAGTCGCGCTGCATCGTCGCCTCGAAGCCGAGCAGACCGAGCCCCTCGAGCGAGAAGATCACCTCGATCAGCAGGCTGCCGGTAAAGAACATGCCGATGAAGGCCGAGGGAAACCCGGCGATGATCAGGAGCATCGCGTTGCGGAAGACGTGCTTCCAGAGGATGCGCCGCTCCGTGCAGCCCTTTGCACGGGCGGTCATGACGTACTGTTTGTTCACCTCGTCGAGAAAGGAGTTCTTCGTCAGCATCGTGAGGGTGGCGAAGCCGCCTATGACCATCGCGAGGATCGGCAGGGTGAGGTGGTGAAAGTAGTCGGCGATCTTTCCCGTAAGCGAGAGCTCGCCGAAATTGTCCGAGACGAGTCCGCGGAGAGGAAAGAGGTCGAGGTAGCTTCCGCCGGCGAAGAAGATAATGAGCACGATGGCGAAGAGGAAGGTCGGTATGGCGTTGCCGAGGATGACGGCGGAGCTCGTCCATACGTCGAAGCGGGAGCCGTGGCGGATCGCCTTCTTGATGCCGAGGGGAATGGAGACGAGGTAGATGATGAGGGTGCTCCAGAGGCCGAGCGAGATAGAGACGGGCAGACGGTCGACGATGAGCCCGAGCACGCTCCGTCCCTTGAAGAGGCTCTCGCCGAAGTCGAAGGAGGCGTAGTCGGCGAGCATTCTCACGTAGCGCACGTGCAGCGGCTCGTCAAAACCGAATCGCTGCTCTATCTCGGCAATGACTTCGGGATCGAGACCGCGAGCCCCGCGATAGCGCGAGCTCCCGGCTCCCCCGTCGCCACTGCCGGATCCTCCCGAGTCTTCAGAACCGCCACCGGCTCCGACCCCGCCGCCGGAGCCTCCCGCCTCGCCCACCTCGCCGGCTCCCTGCCCGGAGATCCGCTCCATGATCATGTTGCTGTCCATCCCGGTCATTCCGGCGATCAACTGGTCGACGGGACCTCCGGGGGCGATCTGGACGATGAAGAAGTTGATGGTGATGATCGCCCAGAGGGTCGGGATGATAAGGAGGAGCCGTCTCAGTATGTAGGAACCCATATCGCTACCTTCTTATCTGACCTTCTCCGGCAACCGCCGCTGCTTCGCTTTGTCCACCCACCAGGTGTCGAGGCCGAGGGAGTACTCGGGCCGCTGCTTCGGCCTGTCGAACTTATTCCAGTAGGCGACCCGAAACATGGAGATGTGCCACTCCGGTATCACGTAGAAGTTCCAGGTGAGTACTCGGTCGAGAGCCCTGCCCCAGTAGAGGAGGGCCTCTTCGTCGTCCTGGTGCTTCTCTATACCCTCTACGAGGTAGTCCACCGCCGGATTTTGTACCCCCGCGGTGTTGTAGGTGTAGTCCATGTAGTCGCTGTGCCAGACGATCTTGAGATCGGTGCTCGGGTAGTGGTTGGCGCTGTAGCCGCCCGAGATCATATCGAAGTCCCTCTCCCGGAGGCGGTTGGTGAACTGGGTCGTGTCGACCACGCGAATGTTCATCGTCACGCCCATCTTCTCGAGGTTCTTCTGTATGGGAATGGCCACCCGTTCCATGGAAGGACTGTAGAGGAGGAGCTCGAACTCCATCGCTTCGCCGGTGGAGGCGTTGACCAGCTGACGGTTCCGTATCCTCCATCCGGCGCTCCGCAGAAGCCTTAGGGCCTTTCGTAGCTGCGGCCGGATGTTCCCCGAGCCGTCGGTTACCGGCGGCTGGTATTCCTCGGTAAAGACCTCCGGGGGGATCTGGTCGCGGATCGGCTCGAGTATCTCCCGCTCCCGTCGGCTCGGCAGCCCCGTCGCCTCGTACTCGGTGTTCTGGAAGTAGCTGCGGGTGCGGCTGTACTGTCCGTAGAAGAGGTTCTTGTTCATCCACTGGAAGTCGAGGGCGTAGCCGAGGGCCTGGCGCACGCGGCGATCGCTGAAGAAGGATCGTTGGGTGTTGAAGACGAGGGCCTGCATACCCTGTGGTATATCGTGGGGAATCTCCTCCTTCTTGATGTACCCGGCATCGAAGTTGGGACCGTTGTAGAGGGTCGCCCAGTTCTTGCTGATGTTCTCCCGCTGGAAGTCGTACTCTCCGGCCTTGAATGCCTCGAAGGCGACGTTTTCGTCGCGGTAGTAGTCGTAGCGGACTTGAGCGAAGTTGTGCCGCCCCTTGTTGACGGGGAGATCCGCTGCCCAGTAGTCGTCGACCAACTCGTAGACCACGTATTGACCTATCTTGTAGTCGGAGACCGTGTAGGGGCCGTTTCCGAGTGGAATCTCCGTCAGCGGCTCGGAGAAATCGCGCCCCTCCCAGTAGTGCTTCGGCAGCACCTTGTTGTCTGCGAGGGCCATGATCAGCTCCTTGTTTCCCTCGGAGAGGCTGAATTTGACGCGGTACCGGTCGAGCGCCTCCACATCGCCGACCGCGCTGAAGTACTGCTTGAACTGGGGCACTCCCTGCTCGAAGAAGGTGTTAAAGGAGAAGACGACGTCTTCGGAGGTGATGGGCTCGCCGTCCTGATGGCGCGCATCGGGATTGATGTGGAAGATAACCCAAGAGTAGTCGTCGGGGTATTCGATTTTCTCCGCGATGAGGGGGTAGAGGATGTCTACCTCGTCTTCCGATCCGGTCATGAGAGAATCGTAGAACTGGGCGCTGTCTGCCGCGGCTAACCCCCTCTGCGCATAGCGGTGGAAGTTGTCGTAGGTGCCGATCGAGTGGAGTCGGAGGGTGCCTCCTTTCGGGGCCTCGGGATTCACGTAGTCGAAGTGCTCGAAGCCCTCCCCGTACTTCGGCTCGCCGTGCAGGGCGATTGATTCGGCGACGGTGGTCTCTGCATGTGCGCTCGCGGAGACGAAGATGATCAACAGGCCGGTAGCAATGACGGTCGCGATGGCGGCGCCGGGGGATCTCCCCGAGATAGTGAAAACTGAGCTCCTCATGACTTCCTCCTCGTGTAACTGTAGGTCAAAGGGGGGTATCAGTCAACTGAAAATGTCAAAGGAGTTGAAGGAGTAATGCGGAAGTGCGGTATTCGGCGCCGGGGGCAAGGCCGGCAGCAGCGAGCCGGAGTCTTCCGATCCTGTAATTCTGTTCGGCCTTTCCCGCGACTCGGCTATACCAGCCTGCGCGGGATGATCCTGTCCCAGCTCCTGCTGAAGACCCTGCTCGGGCCCTCGAAGGCGTCGAGGTCGGCACGGATTCGAAAGCTCGTCTCGTCGGAGGTCAGGAGGGTGCGGGTGACCGTCCTGACCTCCCAGTCGCCGCGGCGGAACCTGCGTTCCCAACGGGTCTCGCCGGAGAGCGATTCGTAGTCGTCGGCCTGGTACCTATAGGTCTCGTAGGTCCTCGCGCCGATTTCGAGGCCGGAGTCCTCGTAGCGGGTAGTGCCGGTATCGAGGACGACCTCGAGCTTGGAGATGTCTCTGCCGAGGTCCCTGATGACGTTCCAGCGCTGCTCGCCGGGGTGGAGGAGAGTTACGGGGAGGGGAGGAGCCCCCTCCGGCTCCTCGAACGGCCGGAGCTCTCGGTCCGACTCAGAAGGAGGGCGTACCGGCAGGCTGAAGGTGCTGCGGCCGGAGTAGATGGTCAGCTGTACCGGCCGCGGCGGCGGCCAGGCGAGGGGCCAGTAACTGGTCGAAAGCGAGAGTCTGAGGCGGTGCCCCCTGGGGAACTGCTGCGCCACTCCGTTCAGCGGAACTATGACCCGGTACCGTTTGCCCGGCTCGAGGGGCTGCGGCTCCTCGTGGCTCTCGCGATGGCACAGGTTCAGAAGGCCGTAGGTCACGCGCGTCGCCTTGTCGTCCGGGGCCACATCGGAGAGGCGGGCGGACACCATCGCTACCGGCTCGTTGGACGAGAGCTCCAGTTCCACCTGCGGTGCGCCGAATATCTCCAGCTCCTCTTCGAGCACGTCGCTCTCGAAGACCAGGGCGCCGCCGTCCTCCTGCCTCTGATCGTGGGGCAGGTCCGGCGGCGCCTGGTAACTGCACCACTTGCCGGCGAAGAGGCCCACACTGAGGGGAGATTGAATGTATTGTGCTCGTTCCTCCACCTCCTTCGCAACCGGAGAGAGCCTGCCGGAGTCGAGGATGAAATCGAGTTCCTGCAGGCGGGGGCTCGGCCAGGTGGACTCGGCTATCCAGCGCCCGGGCCGCCTCCGGTAGCTGGTCGTCGGCGGGACACTGGTTTGCATCCAGACGCGGAACATCGGCTCCTCCTCGACGCCGTTCTCCTCGCCCTTCAGCCAGCGGTCCCACCAGGCGCATACCTCCTGCAGAAAGCCTATGGCAGGTCCTGGGACTCCCTCGTGGGGGTACTTGTGGCTCCAGGGGCCGATGAGCCCCTTGCGCGGCACATTCAGGTGTTCCATGAGGCGGAAGACCGCGTTGGAGTAACCGTCCGCCCAGCCGCTGACCGCCATTACGGGACAAACGATGGATGAGTAGTTCTCGCAGACCGAGCCGTGGCGCCAGTACGCATCTCGGTGCTGGTGCCCGAGCCATTTCTCGAGCCATAGGCCGCTCTGCTCGAGCCTCTTCATCCAGACGGACCGCCACTTCTCTCCGAGTAGCACGGGATCGGGAGGATGGGTATTCTGGTCGAACATGTTGGATGCCCAGGAGAGGTTGTCGCCGAGGAGGCAGCCGCCCATGTAGTGCACGTCGTCGGCGTAGCGGTCGTCGGTGGAGCAGATCGTCACGACCGCCTTCAGCGCCTCCGGCCGCAGCGCCGCTATCTGCAGTCCGTTGAAACCTCCCCAGGAGATGCCGATCATGCCGACTGCGCCGCTGCACCATTTCTGCCCGGCGAGCCAGGCGATCACGTCGACTCCGTCGTCGAGCTCCTGCTGCAGATACTCGTCGGTGAGGATGCCTTCGGACTCGCCGCTTCCCCGAAGATCGACCCGCACCGACGCGTAGCCGAAGCCTGCAATGTAGGGGTGGTGGCGCATGTCTCGTTCGGCGGTGAGGTCTCGCTTGCGATAGGGAATGTACTCGAGTATCGCCGGGACCGGATCCTTTTCGGCATCCTTCGGCAGCCACATTCTCGCGGCGAGATGGGTCCCGTCGGAGACGGGTATGGTAAAGTGGGCAATCTCCTCGATTTCCCGCGGATACTCGGAGCGTGTTTTCATTTCCCGCTGTCCCAGTGTGCTTCTCTCCGTGCCGCGCTCCCATGCGTTTGTTGCTCGTGTGCGGTCGAGGAATGCTCGTGTGCAGTCGAGGAATGCTGTTGTGCAGCCGGAGAACCGTCAGCACTGCCCACCGTCTCTCCGTTCCTGCCGACAGGCGCGACTTCGAAGGTCAAGAGCTCCTGACAGTGGAGATACTTGTCCAAGAGATCTTTTTGGTCCTCGCCGCCGATGTAGAGCTGACAGATCGCGTAACTGTAACTGTCCTGTTCGAGGAGCTCGGAGAGCCGCATGCCCGGAACTACCTGTGGCCGGACCACCGTCCCGGGGATCTCCCGTTCTACCCGCTCGATCTCCTCCGTGCTCGGGACCTTCGTCACCACGCCGTCTTCGAAGAGCCTCCAGAAGAACTTCGCCGCTCGAACGAACTCTCCGCGTTGATAGGGGAACTCCGGATCCCTGCCGAGGGCGACATCGACGGTTACCGCCTGGTTGGAGGCGCCGTCGACCTTCTCGAATATGTCCGAGTGGGATTGGGAGACACGGGTGTTTATCTCCAGCAGCCAGATCTTGTCCCTTTCGCGGTCCCAGTAGTACTCGATGTTGAAGGCCGAGTCATCGAAGCCGAGAGCGGGAATGATTCTCTCGCTGAGGTGCACCATCCGCTCTTGTATCTTGTAGGGGAGAGTAGAGGGATACTCGTACCGGAAGAAGCTCACGCCGTTCTCGTAACGGATCGAGTCGATAATGCCGGTCGCCTCCACCCGTCCGTTCAGCGAGTACCCTTCCAGCGTGCACTGTCTTCCGCCGATGATGCTCTCGGCCAGGCAGTGTCCCCCGTCTACCCGGGCGATCTCTTCGGGCAGTTCGACCTGGTTCAAGACGAAGTTGAAGGGATTGCTGATGAGGTTGATTTGCTCTCTGATGACGGGAATTGCCCTTTCAAAGTCCTCCTTGTTCTCGATACGAAATCCGAGAAAGGAGCCGGAGGATTTGATCGGTTTGATCCAGAATGGATACGGGAGGTGGATCTTCGAGAGGGCATCGTCGTCGAAGGGATCGAAGGCAACGAAGTCCGGAATGTGATCGGGAATGGCCCTCTTCTGTTCCACACGGCTCCAGTACTTGTGTTCGCACTTCAGCAGCGCTTCGAGGGACGGGGAGCGGGCACCGATCCGCTTGCAGATGAGCGGTAGCATAGTGCTGACCGGAAAGTCCATGTAGCCGCAGACGGCGTCGATCTCTTCTTCGGTACGTTTGCGGAACTCCTCGAGCCGCCGTACACTCCGCTCGACCATTTCTTCGATGGGGAACTCATAGGTCTCGAGAATCTCCGCGGGTTCGAGGATGCCGTGAAAATTGTACTCCCCGGCGTGCGGCGTCCGCTCTAGAAGCCCGCGGTTGAAGTCATTGAGTCCTACGATAAAAACGTTTCTTTTTCTCATTCAAAACTCCGATATGGTTTTGGGGCTCCCGGCCCTTCGAGAAGCCGACGATGAAGTGCTCGATAGATCAATCACCCTATCTATAAGTCTAGTCCCGCTTCTGTGGAAAGTCAAATAAAAGTAAATGGTTCAAACCATGAGGGTTGAACCATTTTTGATTATTTCCACAAAACGTGGTATTCTATACTCACGATTTTTCTACAGGGGGCTTGCATGTTTAACGAGGAGATACTTGCCGAGAGAACCGGCAATATGGGATCGAGTGCGATCCGAGAAATATTGAAGGTGCTCTCACGACCGGGAATCGTCTCCCTTGCCGGAGGTATGCCGGCGCCGGAGGCCTTTCCCATGCAGTATATGAAGGAGATCACCGAGCGGGTCATAGACCGCTATAGAACCGACGCATTGCAGTACGGGACGACCGAGGGCTTCCTTCCCCTCAGAGAGGCGCTCTCGCGCCACCTCAAATCGAGGTGGATCGACGCCACCTCAGACCGTATCAACATCACCACCGGCTCCCAGGGAGTGCTCGACTCCTTGGGAAAGATCCTGATCAGTCGCGGCGATGCGGTTGCCGTAGAGGCTCCGACCTATCTCGGAGCCATTCAGGCACTCAATCCGTACGGGCCGAAGTACGTGCGCATGAGGACCGATGAAGACGGCCTCATTCCCGAATCCATGGAGGAGGTCATAAAGGAGCATCGTCCGAAGATGGTCTACTTGATTCCGACCTTTCAGAATCCCACCGGCCGGACGATTCCTCAGAAACGGAGAAAACGTATCGCCGAGATCGCCGAGGAGACGAACACCCTCGTCATAGAGGACGATCCGTACGGAGCCCTCCGATTCCGGGGGAACTTCATTCCCCCGATCTATACAATGGCCCCGGACCACGTGGTCTACTGCGGATCCTTTTCCAAGGTCTTCGCTCCGGGGTTGCGGGTCGGATTCTACGTGGCGCCGCAGTTTATCGCCAACTGGCTCGTCATGGCCAAGCAGGGGGTGGACCTGCACACGAGCTCATTTACCCAAGCGCTGGCAACCGAGTTCCTCGAGGGCGGGTACATGGACAAGCACCTGCCCCACATCGTCGAGCTCTACAAGCCGAAGCAGGAGGCGATGCTCAATGCGATGGAAGAGTACTTCCCGGCGAGTTTTACCTGGTCCAAACCGGACGGAGGCATGTTTATCTGGGCCGAAGGGCCGGAGGGTACCGACGCCATGGAGATCTACAACGAGGCCATCGAGAACAACGTCGCCTTTGTCCCCGGCAGGTACTTCTACACCGAAGAGGACGAGGGCAAGGAGACGATGCGCCTGAACTACACGATGGTCGACGCGAGTACTATTCGCGACGCCGTCGCGAGGCTTGGAAGGGCAATAGAGACTGTGCTAAAGTAAGCACAGCATGAACGAACAGACGACACACGTCCCGGAGACAGCAGGCAGGCTCGGAGCGGGGGAGGCCTCCGCTCCGCCGCAGGCCGATAAGTCGAACCACAACGGTAGTTGGCTCGAGCGGCACATAAGCCTGCACAGCCACGACAGCGAGCGAGAGGAGCGTGCCTCGGCTCTCGTACACGCTGCCGGTGCCGCAGCGGCGCTGGTTGCCCTGTTCCTCCTCGCCCGGAAGGGGCTTGCAACCGGTTCTCCCTCGCAGCTATTCGGCTACTTGGTTTATTCGCTTGCAATGGTCGGCCTCTACCTCTCCTCATCCCTCTACCATTTCGCTCCCGTCTCAAACCTCAAACGGATACTGCGCATCTGCGACCACATGTCGATCTACCTCCTCATCGCGGGAACCTACACACCTATATCGCTTGCCCTCGGAGGCTACTGGGGAACGCTCACCCTCGTGCTCATCTGGAGCTTCGCCGCAGCGGGAATGGCATTCAAGATCGTATTCTGGGGGAGGTTTCGGCTCGTGCAGGTGGTCGTCTACATTTTGATGGGATGGATGGTGGTGCTCGTACGGGAGCCGATTCTCGAGACCTTTCCGAGAAACTTTATCCTCACCATATTAGCCGGTGGTGTGACCTATACCTCGGGGACCATCGTCTATGCGGCAAAGAAACTCCCCTTCTACCACGCACTCTGGCATATATTCGTGCTCGCAGGCAGCGTCTTCTTCTTTTTTGCAATCTACCTCTATATCTAATATACTTATGTAACAGGATGGTCTTTGAGATGCGAAATGTGCCGTTTCGTCGGGTAGTGGTCGAATTTGACTATTACCTTAGAAAAACAGTATAATATAAATATGAATACGGAGAGATATTTACAATTATACGGAGCAAACTGCCCATCATGTGCATACAGCATAGAGAGAGTCGGAAAACGGCTCTCGAAGGTTCAGGACGTCCACGTCGATACGGCGAATGCACGAGTCAAGATTGTCTTCGACTCGGCAGATGAGCAGGAACAGAAGGTAACCTTGGCGAAACTCGTCGAGGTTATTCAGAGAATCGGTTACGACGCCACCGTGGAATCACCGGGGGTGTCGACGGAACAGTGAGGAGGTTCTATGGAGTTACAAGAGGCATTACAGACGGCTATCAAGAGTGAGATCGAAGGAAGAGAGCTGTACAAGACCGCAGCCGAGAAAACCGGTGACAGCAAGGCGAAAGAGGTATTCAATTTGCTCGCCGACGAAGAGCAGAGCCACCTGAACAGCCTGGTACAGATCGCCAAGGACTACGAGGAGGGAAAAGAGGTATCTATGCCGAATCTTCCCTCTCCCGCAACCTTCGAAGATGCGGAGAGCCCGATTTTTACCAGAGAATTCAAGGACAAGGTGGCTGACTTCGACATGACCGCTCTCTCGATAGGCATCAAGCTGGAGCTCGAATCGGAGAAGTTCTACCGACAGACCGCCGAAGAGGCGAGTCAGAAGGAGATCAAGAACCTCTTCGACCGTCTCGCCGATTGGGAGCGGGGGCACTACGACTATTTACAGCAGCAGGTAGGCTTTTTCGAGAGTTACTATAAGAACAAGTACAGCTTCTTCCGCTTCTGATGAGCGCGACTTAAGGAAAATTCACCCGGCGTGCTACGTGCCGCCGCAGAGGAACTTCCGGTTCCCCGGCGGCATGCATGGTAAGCCGGTGCGGGTACTCCTCCGTGCAGTCTATGGTGCTCGGCGGCGCGGTATAGTGCCGACCGGTCAGCAATTCGGCTAACCGCTGTCGTCCGGAAGAGAAAGTTGATTTTTTTTCCACGTTGATTCATACTCGCCGCATGAACTCGAGTAAAAACGTAATCGTTCACAGCATGTATGGCCTCATCATGCTCAGTCTCATCGTGCTCGTTGTGCTTACGGTGAGCGCCTGCGGCGAGAAGGAGCCGATGAGGATCGGTTTCGCCGGACAGATAACCGGTTCCAAGGCGAATCCGAGCGCCGCTGTGCGAAATGGTGTGAGGCTCGCCGTGGAGGAAGTGAACGCCGAAGGCGGTATCCGAGGACACAGACTCGAGCTCATCGTGCGGGACGACGAGGGCAGCCCCTCGGTGGCTCGGGAGACGGCCTTTGAGCTGCACGATGCGGGGGTAGAGGCGATGATCGGCCACACCATCAGCTCTACTACGGCCGCATCCCTCGATGTTATCAACGATGAGAAAATGCCGACCATTACCCCCACCGCCACCGCAGACGAGCTCTGGGGCAGGGACGACTATCTCTTCACCCTTCCCTCCTCTAACCGGGAGCTCGCACGGAAGGCGGCGGATTTCGCAGCCCGGCAGCTCGACTTGAATGCAGTGAGTGTCCTGCTCGACCATTCCAACAAAGCCTATACCGAGAATTTTCTCGCATCGTTCCGCGAGTTCTTCGAGGCCCACGGCGGCCGTATCGTCTCCGAACACCCCTACCGTACCGACACTTTTCAAAATTTCGAGCGGTTGGTGGCAGAGGCGCTCTCGAAAGCTCCACAGGGGCTCCTGGTGCTCGCCCCCTCCCTCGATACTGCGATGATCGTACAGCAACTCTACAAAAAGCAGGAACCTATACCGGTGGTCGCGGGCGATTGGGCATCCTCTAAGGAGCTGATTCGACAGGGCGGGCCCTATGTCACGCACGTCTACCACACGAATGTCTTAAGATCCTCCTCTCCGAGCGAAAACTTTCTCGCATTCGAGGAGAGATACCGTAAGAGGTACAACGAATCTCCCTCTATCGGAGGAGCTCTCGGCTACGAGGCTGCTACGGTTCTGCTCGAGGCGCTGCGCATTCGGGCGGAAAGCTCCGGTGGAGGACCCGAAGAGCTGAAGGAGATCCTCCTCGACCGCAGCTTCGAAGGTCTCGAAGAACCCCTCAGCTTCGACCGCTACGGCGACATCCAGAGGACCATCTACATCAAGGGTGTGCGGAACAACCGTTTCGTAGATGTTCCCCTCGGGCAGTGAGAATCGCCTATGAGTAAAAGAAGCCTATGAGTAAAAGAAAGAGTCTGCGGGATCTCCTCTTCTTCTACCTGTTGACCGTATCTATAGTTCCTCTGGTCATCTTCGCCTCTGCGGTGCTGCTCTTCGTCACTTCCAGGGTCAAAACGGAGGTGCAGGAGGAGAATAGGATCATTGCGCAGTCTATTTCCCGCGAGGTGGGCTCCTTTCTCGAGCAGGTCGACAGCGTCGAGCGCTGGCTCGTCTCATCACTTACGGTGAACGAGGCAGAGAATCCGATCGCAGAGGCATCCGAAATCGAGCGGCTTCTCGAGGTGACCAGGGACGAGTTCCCCTTCTTCGAATCGCTCCAACTGCTCGACGGGAAGGGAGTCGTGCGCTACGTTGCTCCCGACAACGAGGACCAGCGCGGCAGCAGCATGGTCAATCAGCCCTACTTCCACATTCCCTCGAAGACCGGAGAAACGTACTGGTCCTCGACCTTCACCTCCTCGGTCTCCGGCGATCCTACCATCGCCGTCTCCCGATCGACCGACTCGGGCGTCCTCGTCGGCTACATCAACCTCAGGCGGCTCGAGCTCTATCCCGAAGCCCCGGAGCGGCTTCGCCGTCAGAGCATTCTGATTACCGACCACCGCGGAACCGTCATCGCCTATCCGGACCGCAGACTGGTTCAGCAGCGCAAGAACCTCTACAGCCATCCGGTGATCAAGAACGCCTTCGCCGGCAGGAGCAACACGTATGAGACATCCTTTCAGGGGGAGAAGGTGCTCTGCAGCGCCTCCGTCATCGAACGAACCGGATGGCCGGTGGTTGTCCTGCAGAAGAGGAGTGAGGCCTATACGATGATGCGCTACGTAATGTGGACGAGTGTGGGCTTGGTGCTCCTCTCATCGGTGCTGAGCGTTCTCCTCTCATACATCGGCAGGAAGCGGGTGATGACCCCGTTGCGGAGAATGAATACGGTCATCGAGAGTATCTCTTCCGGGGAATACGGCGGGAGCATACCGAGAAAACGCAGCTACCCGGAGATGGAGCGCATAATTACGTCGATGGAGCAGATGAGCCGTGAGGTCGAGCACCGGGAAGAGGCCCTGCGCAAGAGCGAGCAGAAGTACCGCGAACTGGTGCAGAACGCGGCGAGCATCATCATACGATGGAATGCGGAGTACCGCATCACCTTCCTCAACGAGTATGCCGAGTACTACTGGAATTACTCCGGAGAAGAGGCGGTCGGCAAGTCGATCGCAGGCAACATCATGCCCGCCGTCACAAAAGACGGGACTCCCTTAGAGGAGACCCTCGACGACCTCTGGCGCAATCCGGAGAAATACCGTACCACCTACTTTACCCACCGAACGTCCGGGGGAGGGCTCGTGACCATCAGGTGGACGAATCGACCTATAATCGACGAAGAGGGGCAGGTGGTGGAGATGCTCTCGGTCGGGACCGACGTAACCGACATCACCGAGATCCGGAAAAAGCTCGAACAATCGCTGCGGGAGAAGGAGGTGCTCCTGCGGGAGGTACACCACCGGGTGAAGAACAACCTCCAGGTGATCCTGAGCATGCTCAACCTCAAGTTCGGCCCTCTGCTCGAGGCCGAAGGCGAACGACAACTCTACGACAGCATGGGGCACATCTACGCGATCGCGCAGATCCACGAGCAGCTCTACCACACAGACGATTTTACCAGTGTCGATTTCAAGGAGTATCTCGATCAGGTGGTCGGTTATATCATGAATGTGGAGGAATACCGCATGCTCGAGGTCGAGCTGCACATCGATGTGGCCGAGGTCTATCTCGACCTGGACAGGGCGATTCCCGCCGGGCTGACCGTCTACGAGCTGGTTACCAACTCGCTCGCCCATGCCGGATTTTCGCGGGGAGAGGGGAGGATCTCCATCTACGGCAGAGAGAAGGGAGAGAGCATCAGCCTCGTCGTGCAGGACAACGGACCGGGCTTCGATCCGAGCCGGCTCGACTCCCCTTCGACCTTCGGTTTCACGCTCATAGCCGAGCTCATGCAGCAGCTCAAGGGCACGATCGAGTACCAAATGGACTACGGCAGCCGCTTCGAAATCACCTTCTCTACCGAGAGCAGATCAGCCGTTTCGCAGAATGCCTAAAACGCAGCTTCGAGTCCGGCGACCTCAGTCCTCCCTTTCGATTGGATGCATGCTGCCCGCCATGGTGGAGGCGATGGGACGGAGGTCCATCCACCACTGCTCGAGCGGGCGCTGCAGCTTTTCATCCACCAGGTCGTAGAGCGAGTCGAGGTCGGTAAAGTCCACCTTGCCGTACTGCATGCCGCACATGTAGCTCCTGCAGGGGGTCTTCGCCGCCTCTGCGAAGAGCCTCTCCATGCATCGTTTCGCCAATCGGGTCGCCTGTATGCGGTCGAACGGGGTGGGATCCCCCCCGTTTTGCTGGTGGCCGAGAATCGCATAGCGCACGTCGTAGAGGCCCTGTCCCTCCTCCTCGAAGAGGTTGCAGAGAAAGGTGGTCGTGTAGGCTTCGTTCGCCCTCTCGTTACGGATCATCAGCCCGAGGCGTTTGCCGTACTTGAATCCCTCCACGAGATTGTGTATGTCGTTGCGCAGATCCTCCAGCCTCACCCCCTCTTCGTGGAGATAGGCCTTCTCGGCGCCGGTGGCGATTGCGCTCAACAGGGTGAGGTAGCCGCAGTACCGCCCCATGACCTCCACGACGAAGACGCGGCGGGAGGCAACGGCCGAGTGCTTGATCTTGTCGACCGCCTCCACGATGGTGTTGAGGGCGGTGTCGGAGCCGATGCTCAGCTCCGAGGAGGGGAGGTTGTTGTTTATGGTGGTCGGCAGACAGATGATGGGTATGTTGAACTCGGGGAACTCTCTGCGGCGGTCGTAGAGGCTGTAGGCGGCGGTGTAACCGTCCCAGCCGCCGATCATGAGCAGCCCGTTTATGCCGTGTGTGCGGAGGTTTTCGGCGATCTTCGGAAGGTCCTCTTCGCTCGGCTGCACTCGATTGGTGCCGAGCTCGGACCCGCCCCGCGGCGCCCAGCCGTCGACGCTCATCCAGTCCATGGGATGAATTTTCCCCTCTATAAGCCCCTGGAATCCGTTCTCGATGCCGTACATCTCGTGGCCGTGGTCTATGCCGATGCGTACCGCGGCCCGGACTGCGTTGTTCATTCCGGGAGAGGGCGGGCCGCCGTGGAGGACGGCGAAGCTCTTGCGCTTGGCCTCCTCCTCAGGATTTCGGGGAAGAGCACTGATCATGGTGCGGAAGGTGTCGTAGGTGTCGGAGAAGCTGCCGCCGCGCATCTCCATCGCCTTATCGTACTCCTTTTTCTCGATGATGTCCTTGACGGAGCGGGTCTCCCGCACGCAGTCCATGAGGGGAGAGGCCACCATACGGTGTTTGCGCATGCCGACGAGCTGCGGCGGGTCGTCATCTGCCATGTTCAGCAGCGTCTCGATCGCGGAGTAACCCTGAGATGTGCTGAGATAGCGGTCGAAGGCGCTTGGTGAGCCTCCCCGCTGCACGTGGCCGAGGATGGTCAGGCGAGTGTCCTCGGTGAGCCGTTCCTTGAGTACCTGTACCACGTAGTCCGAGCTGATGGGATTGCCGTTGCGGTCTCGAGCTCCCTCGGCGACAACGGCGATGCTGTAGCGCCTTCCGGCATCACGGCCCTCCTTCATGACCTCGATCATCTTGTCTTCCCAGTTGTCTATGGACGGCGGATTCTCCGGGATCAGAACCCACTGCGCGCCGGATGCGAGGGCGCTCATGAGGGCGAGGTAGCCGCAGTTGCGTCCCATTACCTCGACGACGAAGGCGCGCTGGTGGCTGGTGGCCGTGCTCGTAATCGAGTCGATGGCCTCGGTAATGCGGTGGAGAGCAGAATCTGCGCCGATGGTCATGTCGGAGCCGAACATGTCGTTGTCGATCGACCCGACGAGGCCGACGAGCTTGAGGTTGCTGTGCTGCTTTTTCTTATTTGCGGTAATCTTACCCTCGGAGACGAGCCGATCGAGGTGCTCGTTCCACTCCTCGCGAAACTCGTCTGCGCCGGAGAGGCTTCCGTCTCCGCCGATGACGATGAGGTTGGTGATGTTCCGCTCGATTAGGTTGTGCGCGGCCCGGTAGCGTCCCTCCTTGGTGCGGAAGTCCTTGGAACGGGCGGAGCCGAGGACGGTGCCGCCGCGGTGCAGGATGCCGCCTACGGAGTTCCAATCCACCTCTTTGATGAAGGAGCCTCCTTCGACCATGCCCTGATACCCTTCGTAGATCGCATACGGGGTAAAACCCCGTAGTATCGCCGTGCGTACGACTGCGCGAACGGCGGCATTCATTCCCTGCGCATCGCCCCCGCTGGTGAGGACTGCGAGACTTTCGCCGTGTGACATTTTCATACATCATCCCCCATACGTGTTTATGAAATAAGCTTCGCTTACTTGTATGATAAACGTGCTTTCCGCTCTCCTCAAGTAGGAACGAAAAAGAAACTCATCAGCAAAGAAACTCATCAGCCGTGAATTATAGGCCGATCGAGGCGAAGAACTCCTCGAAGTCGTCGGGACTCGGCCCCACCATCACCTGATTGCGATCGAGAGCATCGATCTCGTCCATCTCCTGTTGAGAGAGGCTGAAATCGAAGATGTCCGCATTTTCTCGTATACGAGAGGGGGTCGCCGATTTCGGGATTGTGATGATGTCGTGCTGCAGATCCCAACGCAGTACGATCTGCGCCGGGCTCTTGTCGTGGGCCGCGGCTATACTCGAGAGCGTGGCATCTTCGGTGACCGCGCCGCGCATGAGGGGGCCCCAGGCTTCGACGGCGATGCCGTGCTCCCGGCAGTAGCTTCGGAGCTGCGGTTTGGCGAGGTAGGGATGGAGCTCCACCTGGTTCAGTGCCGGTACTACCGAGCTTTCTCTGCGCAGTACCTCGAGGTGCTCGGGATTGAAGTTGCAGACGCCGATGGCCCGCACGGCTCCCTCTTCGTAGAGCTCCTCCATAGCGCGCCAAGTCTCCACGAAGGTCTCGGCCACCGGCCAGTGGATGAGGTAGAGATCCAGGTATTCGACCCGCAGCTTCTCTCGGCTCTTCTCGAATGCCTCCCGGCAGCGCCGGAACCCCTGGTCGCTGTTCCAGACCTTCGTGGTGATGAAGAGTTCATCCCGTGGAACCGCAGTCTCCTCCAGGATCTCTCCAACGGTCGCCTCGTTGCCGTAGATCGTTGCGGTGTCGAAACTCCGGTAGCCGGTCTCTATGGCTGTCTCCAGGGCCGCCCGGCCCTTCGCGGAGTCGTCTATCCGGAACACTCCGAATCCCAGTCTCGGGATGTGCACGCCGTTGTTCAACTCTTTCGTGTCCTGTATCGAGTTCATAGTGCCTCCAATACGAAGTATAGCGGCCGACAAATGGCCGGTCAAACATCTGTGCCGTATATGCAGAGAGGGCGAAAAAAACTATACTCCCCATGTACGAACCATACTAAAGCGGGTTTTCGTGCCCGGGTTTCAGCTTCTAAGCGTTTTTTTGAAGGTCGAGAAAGGATGTCTCTATGGTCTATCTTCTTTCAGCTATCGTATTCGGAACTCTCATCGGTCATATTTTCAAACTCCGCGACCGCGTGGGGAGCTCCACCTATGCGATTCTCCTGGTCAACTACATCGTCGCCATCGGCATCAGCGCGGTGCAGGTGCGGAACATGGATTTCGGACCGCGTCCCGTAGGGGCGGTATCGCTCGCAGTAAGCCTCGGCGTGCTCTTCGTGCTGTGCTACGCACTCATGAACCACACCATCCGGAAACTCGGCGTTTCGATATCGGTAAGCCTCACACGCCTCTCGGCGGTGCTTCCCACCCTCGGCTCCATTCTCCTCTTCGGAGAGCAGGTCAAGCTGCTCCAAGTCCCGGGGCTCGTGCTGGCCTTCGCGGTCCTTCCCCTCTCGGCTCAGGAGCTTCCTTCGCGAAGCAACATACGTCGTCTCCTCCACGGCGGACTCGGCTGGGGGCTGCTCCTCTTCTTCGCCATGGGGGTGAACGACTTTATCTTCAAGATAAAGGGGGAGCTCTTCAGAAGCGTCGACTACAGCAGCTTTCTGCTGGTAGTCTACCTGGTTGCTTTTACCTTCTGTCTGTTCGAGGTCCTGCGCAGGCGTATCTCCATCTCGCGTAGCGCAGTGCTGCTGGGGACCGCCCTTGGTGCGGTAAACTATGCGACCGCCGCGAGCATCATGGCGGCGATGGAAGTGCTGCCCGGCATGTTCGCCTATCCTATTAACGGCGTGGGAGTCATCCTCCTCACCTCGGTCACCAGTCTCTTCCTGTGGCGGGAGAAACTGCGTTCCCACAACTACATCTTCATCGTAGGGGCCGTTCTCGCAATCTGGCTGATCAATCTCTGATCTGTCCGTTGCGCAGAATCCGGATTGCGGGAATGCAAAAGTTGGATTAATTGGTTTATTAACTCGAAAAAACAAATTACACTAGACTAATGGTAGACGGTAAATGGCTGTGCGGGTACCGGACCGGTAGGAAACTGTATTGGCCGATCGTGGTTGGAATTGCGGTAATCCTCGGGGTATTCAACGCTGCATTGGGCTATACGAATACGTACCTCTTCCGTCTCCCCCTCTTCCTCGACACCATAGGAACTCTCGTGTCGACCGCCCTGTTCGGACTCCTTCCAGGCCTCGTCACCGCCGTGGTGACGCATGTGGTGCCGCATCTCGTGCCGTTCATGGCCAGCGACTTCATCCAGTGGGTATTCTGCAGCATTGCCTCGGTCCTCACGCTCCGGCTCTTTATGCGGTACGATATGTTTGATACCATGCCCCACGCCATTGCGGTTTCCGTGGCGGTAACGTTGGCCAATGCACTCGTGGGGGCGGCCACAGCGGTATTCTTCTTCTCGGGGCTGACCGCACATCCCGTAGACTACCTGATGACCGGTTTTCTCACCATCGGCCAAAACATCCTCAGCGCATCCTTCTGGTCGAGGATACCGGTAAATCTCATCGACAAGGGAATTGCCGTTTTTATCGCCTTTGGGCTGTACAAGTGGTGCCGGAGTAGAGAAGAGGGGAAAGAGGACGAATGAAAACGAGCGATGTTCTGTCTCTGCTGTTTGTGGGGGCAGTAGTACTCTTCTTCGTACACCCGTTTACCTACGAGGCCTATACCTATGCCTATGCACGGGCCCCGATGCTGCTCTCGTTTCTCAAATTCGCCGTGCTCGCTACCTTCGGCGAGATGCTGGTGGCGCGCTTGAGGAGGGGAGCTTATCTTCCCGCCCGATTCGGCCTGCGCCCGAAGGCGCTGGTGTGGGGAATCCTGGGCGTGTTCATTTGGATCGCATTCGGCATATTCTCCCACGGAGTAACGGCGCTCTTCTTCTCCGAAACGAGCGTGATCACCCGTGCAGCCGCAGAGGCCGGCGCCACTGCATCGGTTGGTGCGAAGCTGCTCAACGCCTTCTCGATCTCGCTCTTCATGAACATCATATTCGCCCCGATAATGATGTTTACGCACCATCTGACCGATACCTACATCGCGCAGAACGGCGGAAGGTTCCCGCTCGCGGGCTTTCGCATGATTCCTCTGTTGGAGTCAGCGGATTGGCAGAGGATGTGGGGCTTCGTCTACAAGAAGACTATTCCCGTCTTCTGGATTCCGGCGCACACTATCACCTTCCTTCTTCCAGAGGAACTGCGGGTGCTCTTTGCCGTCGTGCTCTCCGTTTTCCTCGGCCTCCTCCTCACGATAAAGAAGTAAGATTTTTTCAAAATGGTAATTTTGAGAGCACCTCAAGTGAAAAGAGTTCTGCTATTCGGTGAGGGAGGGCTTGTCCATGAAATCGGGAAAACGGTAGGTAATGGTCCCGTCGTCTTCCACCTCCATGCGGGCATACCCGCGGTCGGAGAGGTCGGATAGCACCTTCTCGGTCTCCTCGAGGGAGAGACTCGACTCGAGGGATGCGGTGGTGACGGTAAGGGCCCCCCTCTTTGCCTTCGCGAGCTTGAGGATTTCCTTCTCCTTTTTGATCCGCGCCTCCTTGCTGTTCTCCTTCGGCCGCTTTGCGGCAGAGGGGCCGGCGTACCTGGCAACGAGGCCTCTGACGAGGGGGATGAAACCGGCGAATATGAGGGGAAAGATCCAGAACCAGCCGCCGATGCGGAAGTAGAGAATCGCGAAGAGGAGGGTAAAGGCGGCACCGGAGATGAGCTCTTCCTGTGAACCCTTCTTGTGCTGTTTCATGTGCCTAACCTACTACGAAGAGACCGTTTCGGCAAGCGGTGAATGTTTGGCCTCTTCTGTTTAACTGAGATCCTTGGCTGTGGCTGCGGCCCGATGTCCATACCACGCGCGTAGGGCACTTCGCAGCGCGAGAGAGAGAATGAGCGGTAACGCGGCCGCCGGGATCGACTGTGGGAGAAGGAAGCTCGAGAGGAGGAAGAGCCCTGAGATCATTGCAGCTGCGGTAAAGTAGATGGAAACGGTTCGGCTGCGCCGCGCGAGTCGGAAGGAGAGAAAGCCGGCGACGATGTGAGGTGGCCATGCCCAGATAATGTTGAGGTTATTCGTCGTCATCTCGTATCCCGAGAGAGTCCAGAGGAGGACCATGGCGATGCCGAGAAAGCCTGCTATGGCGAAGAGGATTCCGTCGGCTGCTCCTGCGATCCTCGAGAAGCGGAGCTTCGTCACGGAGATGAGAATGAGCAGCGCTGCAAAGAGCCAGAGCGCGGCGATAGGGGGGAACGGCGGCGGCTGAGGGTCGCTCCGCCTCTGACGGTAGACGAAGCCGCTTCCCGCCTCGAGTTCCCTCCCCTCTCTTCTGCTTCCTTTCTCTTCTTCCTGACGGCCCGCAGTAGTATTCTCGGAGCTTTCGGTCATGACCACACGGGCCTCCTCGATCGCATCCATGAGCTGGAAGGGAAGGTAGAGCCTGTCCCCGAGGCGCGGCTGCCGGTCGGAGGGAATCCCGAACATCAGGTTTATACCCAGGTGCACGTACGGGGTCGCCCGGAGATAGGGGGAGATCTCCTCGCGAAAGCTCTTCTGTTGCTGGGGGATGCGATAGACCAGCTTCTCTCCGAAGAGGAGGGTAAAGAGGTCGCGTACACGCGTGGTGCAGTTATCGAAGAAGAAGTCGTAGATGTAGACGCGGTTCTCGGGCAGGCCGTTGTAGGAGAGGAAGCGGTAGAGCCGCTGCTTCTCTCCCCAGGTGAGGCCGAGCTCCTGCTCAACGATGCTGCGGTCCTCGTAGCTCTTGTAGAAGTTATAGGCGCGTTCGGTGTCTATGACCCCGAGCATGAACGGGAGGTAGCCGGAGACGAAGTTGGGTACGAAACCCGAGTCGAAGGGTACCGACGACTGGCCGTAGTTGAAGAGGCGGTCCACACCTATTGAAGGATCCCATATCCTGATGGCCGTGTGTCCGAAGGTCGAGTAGAGCGCCTCTCCCGGATAGATGGTTACCATGGATATTTCGGCTCCGGGACTGAGCAGCGGGTTAGGCGAGAAATTATCCGGGATCGAGAGCGAGGGGAGCGACCCGACCCTGGCGGCATCGGCGGTAATCGAGACCTTAGCTTTCTGATGCTCTCCTGACAGAGCTTCGGCTGTTGCTCCGAAGGGCATGGAGAGAGAGAATACACAGCAGATGATCATGAACCCGGCGGCTGAAAGAATGCGCGTACTCATCCTCCCGTAGCTTACAGAGTTCTTCTCTGCCGTGTAAAGTCATTTTTTTGCTTTTCGGCCCCTATCTTCTCCCTCGCGTTTTTTTGCTCTGGGGTCGCTCTCCGACTTCGACTGTTCTGCGGATCTTGTCGCCGCTTCTGTAGAGGGTGAGCTCGACACTGTCGCCGACGCGTACCTCGTTTTCGAGGTAGGCAATGAGGTCTTTGTATCTGTCGACATCCTGTCCTTCGATGCCTGTGATGATGTCGCCTCCGACCGGAAGCCGCATGTTGCCTATGCGTATCTCTCTTCGTCCGCCGCGAAGGCCGGACTCGTCAGCGGGACTATTGTTCAAGATTTGAACGATAAGCACCCCCTTTTCGACGGGGACATTTACGTCTGCACGATTCAATATCTTCGAGAGTCCGGGATTGAGGTTGAGGGACTGGATACCGAGCCACGGATGGGGGTAGTGCCCCTCCTCTATGAGAGCCGGCACCACCTTCTTGACGATGTTCGACGAGATGGCGAAGCCGATACCGGCACTCGCCCCGCTCGGACTGATGATGGCGGAATTGACGCCGATTACCTCACCCTCGAGGTTCATCAGTGGGCCGCCGGAATTACCCGGGTTGATCGGCGTGTCGGTCTGAATTGCCTCGCTGATGAAACTGCCGTTCGGACTCTTTATCATGCGGCCGAGGGCCGAGATTACGCCGAAGGTGAGTGTCTGATCGAAGCTGAAGGGATTGCCCATCGCCACGACGAACTCGCCCACGTTGAGTATCTCGGAGTTCCCGAGCTCGAGCGGTGCGGGCAATCCTTCGCCCTCGATCTCGAGGACGGCGATGTCCGTAAGCGGATCCGTACCGACTATTTCGGCCTCATACGATCGCCCCTTGCCGAGGGTGACGGTGATTGTTTTCGCATTCTTTATGACGTGGTAGTTGGTGACCACGTGGCCGTTATCGTCGTAGAGAAAGCCTGAGCCCGCACCCTTTTGGGTAGTGGGCATGTTGAACATCCCTACCGTCAGGGCCTTTGTGGTTATGTTTGCTACTGCATTGTGGGTTTTTTGGTAGACCTGTTCGACTTCGTTCTGCAGCCTCTGTACTGATGGAGCCGTTTGCGCATACGCCTCGAATTGAGGAATGAAGAGGAGTGCTGCGGCGAGAACGAATGCAACCATCGTACCGTTTCTTACCAGTTCTTTTCTTTTTAACACGAAAGCCTCCTTCGATTTAAGTATAATAAGGAGAACAGTAGGAGTAAAATTTGCCTCCCTTTTTACCCCTCTCAAGGTCCTGAACCGGCTAATGGTCCTTACTCGACTAATAGCCCTACTTCGCCTTCGCCGCGGCCAGTTCGGTTTTTGCGGCCTTTGCGAGCAAGAGACTGTCCATGGAAACGGTGATGTAGCGGAAACCCTCTTCGGATCGTCGGTAGGCGGCCTCTCCGCTTCCTACGAAAATCCCGGCGGCCTTTCCGTTTTTCTCGCAAGCCTCCACGATCCGGCGCTCAGCCTCCTGTATTTTCGGATGCTCGACCTGACCGGGTATTCCGAGAGAATGGGAGAGGTCGAAGGGACCGAGAAAGATCACGTCTATCTCCGGCACCCCCGCAACTGCATCGAGGGCCTCGAGCCCCTCGCTGCTCTCGCACTGGACGACTATGAGCAGCTCCTCGGCGGTGCGTGCGAAGTACTCGTCGACGGCCATGGCGCCGTAGTTCGCGGCTCTAGGCATGGCCAGTCCCCTGTGGCCCTTCGGATAGTAGTGGGCCGCCCGGACTATGCCTTCGGCGGACTCCTGTGTTCCGACCTGAGGAACCTGTAGACCGGCGGGGCCGATGTCGAGGGATTTGAGAATGGTCGCATCAGCCGAATCGGGTACCCGCACGACCGAGGGCACTCCCCTCGCATCGCAGGCACGCACCAGATCCAGGGCGGTTTCCACCGACCAGGGGCCGTGTTCGGTGTCGATCACGAGGAAGTCGAAACCCGCAAGCGCCATGATCTCGGTCGAATCGGCGCTCCCGAGAGAGACGAAACTGCCGTACACGGTGCCGCCCTCTTTCAGCTGCTGTGAGAGTGACGTATTCGCCTGCGCTTCTCTCTTCATATTCTGTCCTCCTGCGATGAGCTCTCAGGAGTATCCTATCGCCGCTTTCACCCGAGAATCAAGTCCAGCCACACCGGGGTCAAGACCGCGGTCACGATGCCGTTCAGGCAGATGGCCAGGCCCGCCGCAGCGCCCTCCGCCTCACCTTCCTCCAGAGCCCGAGCCGTGCCGATGCCGTGCGCGGAGTTGCCCATGGCCAGGCCGAACGGTATTCCGGTTACGATGCCGAAGAGTCTGAGCAGTGACGGGCCGGTGATGGCACCGAGAATGCCGGTGGCCACTACAACCGCCGCGGTCAGAGAGGGGTTGCCTCCGGTCGTCTCTACGATGCTGATGGCTATGGGAGTGGTGACCGATTTCGGTGCAAGTGAACGTGTGATCTCATTAGGTACTCCCGCGAGCACGAGGGGTAGGGTAACGGAAACGATGCCGGCCGCTCCGGCGAACAGAGTTGTGGCGAGGATGGCGGGTGCGCTCTCGCCCAGCTCTTTCAGACGGTCGTAGAGCGGGAGGCCGAGGGCTACCACCGACGGACCGAGGAGAAAGAGCAGGTATCTGCCTCCGAGCTGATAGGTCTCGTAATCGATTTCCAATGCGGAGAGGATAGCAATCACTGCCGCCACGGATACCAGCACGGGGTGGAGGAGAAACAAGCCGGTTCGCCTGTACAGTTTCTGTGCCGCAGCGTACAGCCCGATGGTGATAGTCAGCGCAAAGAGCGGGCTAAAGATGAGCTCATCCATGAGGACTTCCCTCGCGACGGCGCTTCGTGGAGAGGGCCCGTTGGATGAGGCCCGAGGAGAGGAGCACGACGAGGTAACTGATCAAGATCGAGAAGCTCATTAAGGGCCAATAGCTCTTGAGCAGCGATGTGTGGGCCATCAGTCCCACGCCTGCGGGCACGAAGAAGAGTGCCAGGTGGTCGAGCAGGAAGCCGGCTGCTCCCTCTATCCACCTGCGCTTGACCAGTCCTGTTGCGAGCCCTCCCGCCAGCATCAGCATCCCCAGCACGTTTCCCGGCATGGGCACTCCGGCGAGGCTCAATGCCTCTCCCGCGAGGAGGAAGAGCAGCAGCAGCGCGAAACCACCTATCATATCGACTCAGTATACCAGTCCCTTCACAACAGGGGCAAACTCTTTTTTTAGTGGGTCAAATCTTGCATTTGACTCTGAGGCAGCTCTCATTACTACATTTTATGTGTGAATCTTCCTACTGATAGAGCCACACATATTCTGTTTTTCTCCTCGATGGGCGAGGGATTCTACTGCCGATGCAAGATTTGACCCACTAAAAACGCTTTTTCGTCCGCAGTACACCCAGCCAGCGTTTCCTCCCGTGACGATGTACGTAGCGTCGTACCTTGCGGAAACCTTTTCCGTACACACGGTCATTCTGCTCCTGCATCTGCCGGATTTGATACTCGGCCTTCAAGCTGCGCTTCTGTCTGAGAGCGAGAAAGGCGGCCATATTGCAGCTCCCCTCTTTGAGCCATTTCTTTGCGTCGTTGCGGCCGTTGAGGTGGATCCATGCGTGCATCAGCTCGTGTGCCGCGGTGGCGAGAAAAGCCTCGTAGGGTAATCCATGGAGGACGAAGACCCTAATTTTGAGTTCGAGGATGTTGCCCGCGCCGTCGCTCTTCTTCGCGGCGTGAGTAAAACCCTGCTCCTCGCCGGATTTCGAGTACTTCTTCAAGGTCTCCCTGTCGAGGAGGCTGAATGAGGGGTTGAAGGGTTTTAGTATAATTCCTGTATTCTCGAGCAGATCCCTCGCCTCGTAGAGTATCCTCAGTCCCGTCTCCTTGTCCTCGATCGCATCGGCCTTGCAGAGGCCGCATATCTTTCGCCCATCCTCGAAGGTGAAACCTCCGTCGGAGGAACGTTTCGACATGAGGCGGCCGCAGTAGTCGCACGCAGAATGGCTGTTTCGATGGCCGTAGTGGTAATTGTTTCCCCAGAAGTCCTTAAGGTACTTTCCCTCTATCTCTTTGCCGCAAATCGCACAGACCGGTGCGTCGAGATCGCTGCTGCTCATACCTATAAGATAAGAAAAAATATGGGATGTGAACATCCGTGACCTCGCCGGCGCAGCAATTCCTGTCGCCGGCGAGAATCGCCTAATTGCTATCGCCGAGACTTCGGGGTTTTTTTCGACTTTCATATGTTATATAGTTGACACAAAGGAAAAAGGAGGAGTGTATGCTGAAGTTTAGTACGGATGAAGTTCTACAGGAGGTCGAAAATCGAAACCCGAACCAGCCGGAGTTCCAGCAGGCGGTTACGGAGGTGTTTCGTTCGATCGAGAAGGTGCTCGACTCCTTCCCCTCCTACATCCACGAAAAGGTGTTGGAGCGGCTCGTGGAGCCCGAGCGCACGATCATTTTCCGTGTCCCGTGGATCGACGACGACAACAACTATCATGTAAACAGAGGTTTTCGCGTAGAGGCGAACAGCGCCCTCGGCCCATATAAGGGAGGCCTCCGGTTTCACCCCTCGGTAAATTTCAGCATCATGAAGTTCCTCGCCTTCGAACAGACCTTCAAGAATAGCCTCACCGGACTCAATCTCGGAGGAGCAAAAGGGGGAGCCGACTTCAATCCGAAGGGCAAGAGCGACCTCGAGGTGCAGCGTTTCTGCCAGAGCTTCATGAATGAGCTCTTCCGCCACATCGGAGAGAAGACCGACGTGCCGGCCGGGGACATCGGCGTCGGCGGCAGAGAGATCGGCTACCTCTTCGGGCAGTACAAAAAGCTCAAGAACCAGTTCACCGGCTCTCTCACCGGAAAGGGCACCCATTGGGGAGGATCCTTTCTCAGGCCGGAGGCGACCGGTTACGGCCTCGTCTACTTCGCCGCCCGTATGTTGGAGACGAAGAACGAGACGCTCGAGGGAAAAGTCTGTGTGGTCTCCGGCTCCGGCAACGTGGCGCAGTTCACCGTAGAGAAGCTCAACGAACTCGGCGCGAAGGTAGTGGCGATGTCGGATTCCGACGGCATGATCTTCGATGGAGACGGTATCGGGCAGGAGAAGCTCAACTTCGTGAAGGAGCTGAAGAACTTCCGCCGCGGACGCATGTCCGAGTACAAGGATGAGTTCCCTCACTGCGAGTACTACCCCAAATCCGAGGGAGGTGAGGTCCCCGAGTGGGAAATCAAGGCCGACTGCGCCTTTCCCTGTGCCACCCAGAACGAGATCAGCTCGAGGGATGCGCGAAAACTCATAGACAACGGAGTGCAGCTGGTGGCCGAGGGGGCGAACATGCCCACCGAAGAGAAGGGGGTCGAGCTCTTCATAGACGAGGGCATCCTCTACGGTCCCGCGAAGGCGGCCAACGCGGGCGGCGTAGCCGTATCGGGACTCGAGATGGCGCAGAACAGTGCGGGAATCCCGTGGACAAAAGAGCGGGTCGACAATGAGCTCTACGGCATCATGACCAAGATCCACGACACCTGTCTCGAGTACTCCGAGCAGTACAGCGACAAGGGCAACTACGTGGACGGCGCGAACATCGCGGGCTTCCTCAAAGTTGCACAGGCGATGATGGACCAGGGATTCGTGTAGCGGCTCTTTCGCGAAACATCGCAGGAATGTATGAAATGAGATGAACAGGTATGATGTAATAGTTGTAGGAGCCGGCATCGCCGGCGAAGTGACCGCCGGCTATCTCGCCAAGGAGGGCAGGAGGGTTCTGCTTCTCGAGCAGAACCATCAGACCGGTGGCAATATGTCCGGCTTCCGCCGCAAGGGATTCTACTTCGACGGAGGAGACCAGTCCTTCGAGAGTCTCGGACTCGTCTTTCCCATCCTGCGGGAACTCGCCGGCTTCTCTCCCGGCGACTTCATCAAGGCCAAGTACCGAATGGTCTCGGAAGATTTCGACTTCTTCATCGAGAGCCCTGCGCACGTGGAGTGGGAGCTTCGCCGGGTCTTTCCCGATGAATCCGGAATTACCCCGCTCTTCAAGGAGATAAAGGAGGTCGAGCGCTTCTTAGAGGAGAACTACGATCCCTGGGACTTCCCCCTGCTGAACAGGCCGAGTCTCGGCCCGATGCTGAAGGCTGCGAAGTGGCTCCCCAAGCTCAAGAAGTGGTCTACCTTCAAGTATCGCGAGAAGGCTCTGGAGGCGATTCGACATCCGGGACTGCGAAATTGGCTCACCTATGTGGGTTACTATCGCATGCCCTACCTCTTCTTCGCGGGGTTCTGGCACCTCTGGTCAAATGACTACTGGTATCCGAAGGGCGGCATGCAGGCGATGCACGACCGGCTCGCGGAGGCTTATACGCATTACGGAGGGGATCTGCGGCTAAACACGATGGTCGACTCAATCGATACCGACTCCTCGGGAAAGCGGGTGAAGGGGGTGACCAGCTCGGCGGGCGAGCGTTTCGAGGCGGACAGGGTCGTCTATGCGGGTGATTACAAGCGGCTCATCGACGAGATCCTCGGACCTGAGTACTTTCCAAAGAGAGTCGTAAAGAAGCTGACCGAGGCCCGTCTGACCGAGGGGCTGGTTTCCGTCTATTTGGGGCTAGACATGAGCGACGGAGAGCTCGGCGGAGTGTTGAAGCACTCGCAGCACCCCTTCTACTTTCCGAACTACGATGTGATCTTCCCCGACGAGAGCTCGCCTGCGGACGTGCATCGGCACATGTGGGTTGCTCTCAACCACTTCGGCGAGGAGAGCCCTGCGGCCCCGGCGGGAAAGTCAGCACTTACCGTACAGACCTTCAGCTCGTTCCGCTGGGAGAACTACTGGAGAAACGGCGGGAGTGCCGACAGACGGAGCACGGAGTACCGGGAGTTCAAACAGAAGGTCGGGATGGAGCTGGTCGAACTCGCCGAGAATCTGGTGCCCGGTCTGCGGGACCGCATCGAGTTCATGGACGTCGGCACCCCTCTATCGTTGAAGCGTTTTACCCGCAACACCGAGGGCTCGAGCGGCGGCTGGTGCTACGACGACCAGGTCTCGCCCGTGTGGCGCTTGCCCTGGCTGAACCGCATCAAGACGCCGGTCGGGGGGCTCTACACGGCGGGGCACTACTCTCTGTGGCCCGGCGGCGTGATCTCGGCGGCCCTCTGCGGTCGCATGACTGCGAACATGGTGATGAACCGGTTTCCGCTCGCCCCCATGGAGAAGCCCCAATAGAGAAGTCCCAATAGAGTCGGCTATTTCTCCGAAGCCTTCCGCAGGCGGTCGTTGATGGCATGGCCGAGACCCCGGTCCGGCGCCCTCTGCGCGACGATGAGCTCGACGCCCGTGCGGTCGAGCAGCTGCATCGCGTGGTAGAGCTTGACCGCCGCCTCCCTCAGATCTCCACCCGGGCTCAGAACGGTCGATGGTCCCCTGCATCCCTCGCAGCTATCGCTGAAGAGCAGCTTCGCCACTCTCTCGTTCCCGCGATACTCCTCTATCGAGTCGACCAGTCTGAGGGGTGTCACCGGCGCATAGTGGTCGGGCAGAAGCCCCGGGCTATCCTCTCCTACGCCTGCGGCATCTGTTCCGTGTGCGCCGGCGGCGCCTTCCCCGGCCGAACCCGCGGCGCCGGAGACAGGCTCGGGATAAAGGATGAGGCCGATGAGGGACTCGATTTCCTCTGGAGCGAGGCCGCCGGCACGCAGCAGTCGGGGCGGGTCATCGATAAGAGACAGCACGGTCGACTCGACGCCGACTCTGCAGGTCCCACCGTCGATCAGCACCTCGAAGGTCCCTTCGAGCTGATTCAGCACGTGGGCGGCCGTGGTGGGACTCGTGCGGCCGAAGAGATTTGCGCTTGGCGCCGCGACGGGAAGTCCGGCCTTAGCAATGAGTCCGAGGGCCAGCGGATGGGAGGGCATGCGCACCGCCACACTCCTCTTTCCGGCGGTTACGATGTCTGGGACCGAATCGTCCTTCGGCAGAACGAGAGTAAGCGGACCGGGCCAGAACTTATCCATGAGTCTTCGGGCCTTCTCCGGCAGCTCGGGCACGAGACTCTCGACCTGACTCGGCTCCGAGACGTGCACGATGAGCGGATCGTAGAGGGGGCGCTGCTTAGCCTCGAATATGCGGGCGACCGCCTCGGGATTCCGGGCATCCGCACCGATGCCGTAGACCGTTTCGGTGGGAAAGACGGCAAGGCCGCCCCTCTTCAGAGCATCCGCGCCGGTATCGGTGATCTCCTCGAAGTACTGCAGTGGGCGGGGATGGGCCTCTATCCATTCACAGGCCTCGGCGAGATTGTGAAAGACCGGCACGGATTCGGGCAGTTCGTCGAGATGTCTCGTCCCATGGCCGGTGAGTACATACAATCCGAAGGCACCGGCCTCCTCGGCAGTCTGCGGGTCCGTAGGATGGTCGCCGACCATAAACGAGGAGCCGAGGTCGATGGAGTAGTCTGCCGAAGCCTTCCGGAGAAAGTGCGGTGAGGGCTTTCTGCAGCCGCAGAGATCGGATTCGCTGTGGGGACAGATGTACCACTCGCGAATATGGATTCCCTCCTCTTCCAATATTCGGTTGAGGGCAGCGTTTACCTCATCGACCTGGCTGCGGGTAATCGCACCCCGGGCGATACCGACTTGGTTGGAGACGACGAAGAGCTCGTAGAGCCTGCTCATTTTCTTGAGGGCAGAGATTACTCCGGGAATTATCAAGAGGGAGTTCGGGTCGCCGAGATTGCCGACATCCTCGTTTATCGTACCGTCTCTGTCGAGAAAGAGCGCCGCTTTTTTCACCTCGCTCTCCTTTTGTTCCGTCATGATTTTGTGCGCGGGTACCTGTAGTATAGACTTTCTAGAAAAAAAGCAAAAGTAAGAAACCGATTGATATACGTTGGAAATCGTCCTATAGTCTAGAGGAGAAGCCCGATGTTTGGAAAGAAAAATAAGATCGAAACGCTGCTAAAGGAAAACGACCACAACTCGGTGGAAGCTCTCGAAAGATTTATTTCGAAACGAGCCGAACCCATGCTCGGGCTCTGCTTCTTTGCCCTCAAGGCGGGGCACAAGAAGGAGTTTCCCTGCAGGGAGTTTCTGCAGAAGCTCTACGCAGAGGCGACCACCATGGAGGAGCTGGTAGACAGCTACGGGGCCCAACGGAATCAGCACTGGTTCACCTTTCGCGAGACCGTCGCTGCGCAAAAACTCTTCTCCTCGGTAAATTACAATTTGCTCCACATAAGCGATGCGTCGCAGCGCTACAAACTCCTCGACATTCGGGCCGATTTCGCATCCGACACCGACAAGATCCTCAAGAAGCTCAAGAAGGCGGTCCGAGTGACCAGCAAAAACATCACTCAGCAGGCCATGAGAATTGGGATCATCGATGGGCCCGTTTCCACCACCTTCGAGAGATGTGAAGAAGTGCCGATCTCGGTTCAACTGCCTTCGGACCGGCGGGTGCGGCACGTGTACAAGGTCGGCGAGACGGTGGTGTATCTCTCTACCCAGTTTCTCAACCTCTCCGAAGATCGTCAGGTCCATGAGATCATGAAGCCGCGCGAGGGCTGCGACTACGAGGATCTCATCCCCGAGGTCATAGACGAGGAGAAGTGCCGTCTCGCGGAGGTCGGATTTCACAACCTGCAGTCCCTCTACGACACCTACATATTCGAATCGGATATCGAGAGCCAGAACAGGAACCTCTCGTATCTTCGTGGCCACATCAGCATCATCTACCACCTCCTCGAGATAGGCACGGCCCTGCTCCACTACTACGTGCGTCACATGAGCAAGCTGAGCAGAAACACTTCGGAGCAGGTCAAGTTCCCCCTCTCGACGAAGGAGCTGCTCTCCACCGTCTTCGAGTACCTCTTCTTCTACGCGCGGCTCTACATGGATTCGGCGAACCATCTCTGCAAGACCATGATCAAGAGTTACTCGGAGGAGAAGAGCATAACCGTCACCATTCCGAATTACCGTGGGTTCCACGTGCGGCCGTCGACTCTCATCTCCAAGATTGTCGCGCACTACGGCAGCACGGTGACCATGTACCTCAACGAAAAGGAGTACAACGCCGGAGCACCCCTCGATCTCTTCCGCGCGAACGAGGAGATAAACGCGATGAAGCGACGCTTTATTGCCGACGTCCTCTCCAAGAAGACCGAGCTCCAACGGCCGGTCCCCGAAGACTGGGAGAAGCGAAGGCGCGAGCTGCAGATGCTCTTTTTGGAGATGATGAACAACGACGAGATCATGCTCTACGACATCGATCTGCCTTTCGAGGATCTCGAGCCTCTCGAGGGAGAGACGATGGCGGATCTCGCGAGCCGCTACATAAAGCACTTTCTCTCGCTCGCGAAGATAGACGTGAACAGCGAACTCTCCGTCGTCTTCGAAGGCGATAACCGTGCGTTGAACGACCTCAAACTCCTCGCCGAACACGGCTACGGCGAGGACAAGTACGGGAACAACACTGAGCTTCCCGAAGAGCTCTCCTACCTCCGGCGCTGACCCCGTCTCCGCACTACCCCCTCCGCCGGTATTGACGGTATGCGCAGTGCCCTCAGGTGGGTGTTGCGGTAAGACATTTCAGCTGGTCACCACCTTTTCCGGATCTACGAAGGGGCCCTCTATCCCCTTCACGAGGTAGTCCATCGATATGATCTGATCGTAGTCGAGGCTCTGGTCCCGCGACACCTGCAGGGTGCCGTTTCGGTCCTCGATAGGACCGGTGAAGGGGGAGAACTCGCCGGCCTGCATGAGGCTCTTCATGCCTTCGACGAGTCGCCGGGTCTCGGGCGGGACATGATCCTCGTCGATCGAGAGGTTGAGGATGCCGTTGCGAATGCCGCCCCAGTAGGTGAGGAAGCGGGCGTGCTCTCCGGAGATCGAGTCGAAGTCCTTCAGGTTGCCGGCAAGAATGTTCTCCAGTACATCCCGGTAGAACTCTCTCCAGTCGTAGATCAGCGTCGCATAGCGGGTAAAGGTCCCATTCTTATAGGCGTACAGCCCGTACTGCTGATGCTCGCTCTCGTATGGTGGCAGGATGTTGTGGAAGAAGAGCTCGTCGTCGGGACCGAGGCCGTCGGGAAGGTTGCTCGGATCGAAGCGGTCGTCGCTCCAGTGGTCGTTCCAGGAGAGTTTTATGCGCGTCTGATGGTTCACGCCGCGGGCGCCGAGGGTAAAGGCGTTGATCGAGGCGAAGGCATAGGCGCTGTAGTTCGAAATGACGAAGCCTATGGGTCTGTTCTTGCAGAGCGAGCCGGCGATCATGCCGGAGAGGTAGTGCACCTCATGGGTACGGGGGGAGTAGGTACGCACGTGGACGCCGCTCTTTTCCCTGCTCGCCACGAAAAAGCGCACGTTCGGGTACTCTATTGCGATCTTCCGGGTTTCTTCGTAGAGAATCGCCGCGGTGGAGAACACCACGTCGGTGCTCTTCGCCGCCTTTCGGATGACGGGGGCGAAACTCTCCGGCCTTCCATCGGTCCAATACACCTCGGTATGAATCCGATCCTCCATATACTCTTCGAGATATTCACGGGCTATCTCGTGATCCCTCGTCCATGCGGAGATGGCCGAGCTACCGTAGTGGACGAAAGCCACCCGAAGTGCCTTGGCTCCCGGACGGAATAACTGTCCGAGAGTGCCCATGAGTGAGGGGCTCGGCTGTCTGAGGGGCTCAGTGGTGACTCCTACTTCCCCGTTCTCGAGTCTGAGCTCCTTGATCACCTCTTCGACACTGCGGCGGCTCTTCTCGTCGTCGAAATCGTCGGGAAAGCCGGCGATCTCGATGTATCTGAGAAAAGCCTCTCCGGTAGTGAAGGAGAGCTTCTTTCCCCCGAACGATTTGTAGAGATCGCGGAACGGCAGATAGACGTTGTTGTAGAAGTGGCGGTAGAACTCCTTGTCAGCCTCGGGATCGCCGTAGTGGTTGCGGATGTGCTCGAGGAGCTTCTCGTAACCATCGGGCTCTCGGATCCAGATGGAGCTGATACCGGTCTCCTCCTTGAAGGGAAGAAAACGGTAGTAGGTGGCGACGGCCGGATCGTCGCTGTCCCGGCGGGGCAGGAGACGGGTGACCTTCGCCTCTATTTGATACGATCCGAGGTATTTCAGCACGCTCACGCGTTTGTTGCCTTCGACGACCCAGTACCAGTTGAGGTATTCGCGTAGCTCTACCGGATCGACGATGCCCTCGCCGAGTTGATGAGCATAGACCCTCTCCCACTTGGTAGAGAACTCGCTCGGACTCTTCGGCAGCGGCAGGAATCTCCGGGCAAAGGAGCGCGCCCTGCTGTGGCTGACCGTGCCGACGATCTTGTGCAGCGGCACGTTTTCGATACCCACGTACTTCTCCCCGGCGAGAGGTGTGTGCTCGAGCACGCCTTCGAGCGAGGGCAGAAATCCGCTGCGCCCCTGGCTCACCTCCTTGGCATACCGGGCCCTTCCCCTGCGCCGTGCCTCTGCGTACTCTTCTTTTGCTTCCGCTACGTGCTTGTCGAGCAACGCTCTCTCCTTCGTTTTCTACTACACAGACTAAAGGGATGGGGGGAGAAAGACAAGAATGAAAACTTCATTTCGAAATACACCCGCCAACGATATCCGGCTGAGTTGACGACGGATATGCTTTCCCCTATGCTTAATACTCGTGTAACAAATCGAGGAGTTGGCATGAGTAATGAAGAAGAAAATGAGAGTTGGTTTGCCGTAGACATCCATCCATGGGTCTTTTTTACCTCCGGGATCATCATTTTCGGCTCGGTGGCCCTCGCCATCGCCTTCCAAGCAAAGGTCGGCGACCTGTTCGAGACGGTACAGACGGCGATTTCCACCGGAGCAGGATGGTTCTTCATCATGACGATGAATATCGTGCTCGTCTTCGTGCTGGTACTGTTGGTCAGCAGGCACGGCGATATCCGCATCGGCGGCTCCGACGCGAAGCCGGAGTTCTCCATGCTCGGCTGGTTCGCCATGCTCTTCAGCGCGGGAATGGGAATAGGGCTGCTCTTCTACAGCGTGGCCGAGCCGATGTTCCACTTCGTCTCCTATCCGCTCGCCGAATCCGGCACGGCGGAGGCGGCGCGTTCGGCAATGGATGTGACCTTCCTGCACTGGGGCTTCCACCCCTGGGCGGTCTACACGATGGTGGGCCTGGCGCTCGCCTTCTTCGCCTTCAACAAGGGTCTGCCCCTCTCTATCCGCTCGATCTTCTACCCCGTACTCGGCGAGAAGATCCACGGCGCGGCGGGTAACACCATAGACGTCCTCGCGACGGTGGCGACGCTCTTCGGCGTGGCGACCTCCCTCGGTCTGGGTGTGCAGCAGGTCAACGCGGGACTCGATCACCTCTTCGGCATCGGACAGAGCCCAACCATTCAGGTTATACTGATAGCCGGGATCACCGCCATCGCCACCTGGTCGGTCCTCGCAGGGCTGAGCGCCGGGATACGACGCCTCTCGGAGATCAATCTCGTGATGGCCGGACTGCTCTGCCTCTTCGTCCTCATCCTCGGGCCGACACTCTTCATCCTCAAGGGCTTCGGCGAGAATCTGGGCCACTACCTTCAGTATCTCCCGGTCCTCTCCACCTGGAACGAGACTTACGAGGCGACGACCTGGCAGCACAGCTGGACGGTCTTCTACTGGGGATGGTGGATCGCCTGGTCCCCCTTCGTCGGCATGTTCATCGCACGCGTCTCCTACGGACGCACCGTGCGGGAGTTCATTCTCGGCGTGCTCTTCGTTCCCACCCTCATCACCTTTTTCTGGCTCGCCATCTTCGGCAACAGCGCACTGAATGTGGAGATGCTCGGGGCGGGCGGCATCGCGAGGGCCGTGCAGGAGAACATCCCCGTGGCCCTGTTCAAGCTCCTCGAACACTTTCCTTTCAACTTCGCCACTTCCGCAATAACCGTGCTGGTGATTATTACCTTCTTCGTCACCTCCTCGGACTCCGGCTCAATGGTCATCGACATCATCACCGCCGGGGGAAATCCGGATCCGCCGAAGCTCCAGAGGCTCTTCTGGGCGGTTCTCGAGGGAGCAGTGGCGGCGGCACTTTTGGTAGGTGGCGGTCTCGTGGCGCTGCAGACGGCGGCAATTACCACCGGTCTCCCGTTTGCACTTGTTATCCTCTTCATGATCTACAGTCTGCACAAGGGGCTATCCGACTACTCGGAGGGACCGGGTTTCTCGATGCCGCCCTATGAGCATGGCCACGTCTTCCGCACCGTCTACAGTCACCCCGAACCCGAGATGGTGCACGGCCACGTGAGCTGGCTCGGCAAGCAGAGGGGCAAGAGGCCGGTCAGAGAGCCCGAGGCTGCGCAGACCTTCGGAAAACGGATGCGCCGGGTCTTTGGTCCGGGCCGGGGCAAGAAG
>CAYFVU010000007.1:55161-59939 GCA_964346645.1 uncultured Spirochaetaceae bacterium
AAGAAGACTGAGAGAGATAAAACTGACCGGCGCAGTCGTGATAGGCAGAACGAGGAGAGAAGAGGAGGCGAGGAATGAGAGGGACACTCGTGAGAGTTCCAATGCACAGAACGGTTCTCTTGCCGGCGGTAGCGGCGCTGACTCTTTCCATGCTGCTCTTGATGGGCGGCTGCGGCGAAAAGGAAAAAGCGGTGGACGAGGGGCTGCAGGCTCGACGCGCCGAACGCTCCGAACACACATTAACCCTCGTGTATCCGGAGTGGTCCTCCGAACAGGCAAGCGGTTACCTCTTCCAGGCTGTGCTGCAGGAGCGGCTCGGTTACCGGGTAGAGCTGAAAGGGGTTCCGGTTGAGCAGATGTGGCGCAGCGTGGCCACAGGCAATGCCGATATACTGACCGGTGCGTGGCTCCCGGTCACCCACCGGGACTACCTCGAGTCCTATGGAGACAGCCTCCGCGATCTCGGTCCGAACCTCAGCGGTGCGAAGATAGGACTCGTGGTGCCGACCTCTACGCCCGGCCGTCAGACGGCGGGTACCGGCAAAACCGGTAAGGATCTCGTCACCATTCGCTCGATAGAGGATCTCGGAGACCCGAAGATCGCAGATCGCTTCCGCGGCCGCATCGTGGGTATAGAATCAGGCGCCGGTGTCGTTGCGCGGACCGAAGATGCCCTCGAGGCCTACGGTCTGGAACGGCTCTACCATCTGGTGGAGACCGACGAGGAGAGTATGCTCGATCGGGTCGCCGATGCTATTTACAGGGACGAGTGGGTCGTCTTTACGGGCTGGAAGCCTCACTACGCCTTCGAGCTGCACAACCTCGCCTTCTTAGAGGACCCCGAGGGAGTCTATGGCGGAGAGGAGTCGATCCACACCATGGTGCGTGAGGGCTTCCGAGATGACTATCCCGCCGCGTTAGAGGTGCTCGACCGAATCTCTTACGAACCAGGGGAGCTCGAGCGGCTCATGCGCTGGATTCACGAGGACGAGACCAAGGACCCCTACAGACAGGCGCTGCGCTGGATCGATGTGTACGAGGAGATCGTCGACTCCTGGGTCGAGGGAATAGAATAGAGAGGAGCTGAACATATGTTGGAGTCGGTAAGTCAACGTTTTCAGGGAAGCTGCATGATGATCATGCGGCAGTCGGGCACCGAGGTTACCTTTCTCGGGAGCGGTTTTCTCGTGCATCCCGAGGGCTATATACTCACCGCCGCGCGGACGGTCGGCGAGGGAGACGGCCTGGTGGTGGTTGCTCCGGAGGTCGACGATGAGTTCACCCCGGTCTCTCGTAAGGAGGTGGCGCCCGTACCCGTCGAGTTGATATCGAAGGACATCCCGCACGATGTGGCCCTGTTGAAGCTCACCCCGGAGCTGGAGATCAACATGCCGGAGGGAGTCCTGGGTGCGGGCAACGCCGACGCGAGGGGCGCCGCGCTCATGTCGCTCGGCGTCCCCTTCGGCTATTACCAAATACACGGCGTCATCGTGGCGCAATCGATTCTCTCAGGGCGCATCAAGTCGCACAGCGGCACCGACCTCATCATCTTCGATCGCCGTGTGCAATACGGCGACGTGGGAGGACCGCTCGTCAGCGTGGCCGAGGGTAAGGTCATCGGCGTAGTCGGCGGCGTCTTCGATCCGATGGAACTAGAAGGACGCCAGACCCCTGAGGGGGTCATTCCGATAAACTCGGATCTCTCCTATGCCGCGTCGATCGAATACGGCACCGCGCTGCTCGATGCGGCCCTCGGGAACGCGTAAATAGCGCTCGGAACCGGCCGGCGGGCAGAAAAGCGGCTCAAAACCGCACGAAGCGCAGCTCGTTCCCGCTCTTTTCGAGGAACTTTCTCAAATCCTGCGTGCTAATGGTGAGAGTGGCGGTGTTCACGTTCGGATGGAAGTTGATCAGCTCTCGCTCCATCAGCTTCTCGTCGATGATCACTCGCACCTCGTTGTTATCATCATTGAGAATACCGAATATCGAGACGGATCCCGGGCTGAGGCCGAGGTATTTCTCGAGCCTTCGTTCGGATGCGAAGCTGAGGCCGCCCGTACCCAAGCTTCGTCCCAGCTCCTTCAGGTCCAACGGCGTTGCGTGGTCCATGACGACGAGGTAGTGCCGGTTCCCCTTCTTGTTTCGCAGGAAGAGATTCTTCACATGGCTCCCCTCGATCTCGTCCCAGTGTTCCTTCGCCTCCTCCACGGTGTAGACCGGCGGGTGGCTGTGTTTGCTGTACACGATCCCGAGCTCTTCGAGGGCCGCATACACTCTTTCGTCTCTTTCCAATATCTACCTCCTTTCCATTGTATTCGCTCACGCCTCCGTGGTGCCGCGGCGCATGTATCTGCTCAGCTCACCCGAGAAGAGGCCGAGGGCGACCAGCGCGACTCCCGTGAGCTTTACCGGGTGGACCTCCTGCCCGAGCGCAGTGTCGATGAGCACTCCCACGCCGAGCTGCCCCGTGTAGAGACCGAGAAAGGTCTTGATCGGCGAGCTCCGCTTGAGCAGGAAGGTGATGGTACCAACCACCGCCACTCCGAGAATACCTCCTCCGAGGAGGGCATAGAGTGGAACAGCGCCGAGTGCAGCGAGCGAGAGCTGCGGTAACTCTCCCGTGATTACGCTGAGGGGGAGCAAGACAAGCAGCGCGCTTACGTAGTTGCAGGTGAGCATGCGTGGATGGCCCCATCTGCTCGAATTGTAGCTGTTGAACATGGATTGTACAACCAGAATCACGCCCGGCACGAAGGCGAGGAAGATAAGGACGGCGTCGGCCCCGCTCTCCAGACCTATAAGCACGGTGCCCGGCACGATGAGGAGGAGCACCATCAACCTCTGTACCGTCGGCGACCTGCCGCTGCGGTTCCACGGCGTCAGCTCCACTACGTAGGCGGTGAGGGTCTGTCCGGCGAGGGTTCCTCCCAGTGCAAGGAGAATTCCGGCCTCGGCGTAGACGAGCATGTTCAGCAGAACCACCCCGATACCGAGGATTCCTGCGCTGAGAAACCACCACGGTGCCCGGCTCGCCTCGAAGTCCTGATCTCCCGCCGAAGGCGCGAGCCACCAGTAGAGCAGTGCGGCGAAGAGTCCGACCACGTGGACTACCACTAATGCCGACAGTGAGCCGAGACTCATCTGTATGAGCCCATTGAACTGTACCATGAGGGCCACGAGGGCGCCGCAAGCGAGCGAAAGCGCAATGTACATGTAAATTACTCCTCCTCCTACGATGCTTTCTTTTCTTAAGTGTATTCCTTATGCTTTCTTGTGGGGAGGACATATGTCACATGAAAGGCTGAGAAACCTATTTCCCTTCATGAATGAGTACCTTGCAGTAGCGCCTTCCGGCGGCCGGGCCGAAGTCGAGGAGCGGAGTCTGCGTAAGGGGGTGTTCATCTGTCACGCCGGAGAGGAGCTGCGGAATCTCTATCTCCTCACCGAGGGGAGTGCACGGGTCTTTCTGCCGCTCTACAACGGAAGGTACTTCCTGCACCGCATCTACCTCCCGGGATCTATCGTGGGCGACATCGAGCTCTTCTCAGGCGAAGCGGCGACCTGCTCGGTGCAGTGCATTACCGGCTGCCGCACCGCCGTGCTGCAGATGGATGAGCTCCGGAGGAGGAAGGAGCGCTTCGCCTCGCTTCTCTTCGCCCTCGGTGCATCCCTCGCCCATAAGCTCGAACAAAACTCCTATTCGGAGGCGATCAACACGAGCTACGATCTCGTCACCAGGGTTGCCGCCTACTATCTGACCCATGGAGACGAAGAGATCTGTGCGCCATCGCTGAAGGAGCTCTCTGAATGGCTGGGGACGAGCTACCGGCATCTGATCCGCATTCATACTCAGCTCGTGGAGGAGGGGGCGCTCGAAAAGCGGCTCGGGAGGTATGTCCCGCGGAATCGGCAGAGGCTGGAGGAGCGTGCCGAGGCAGCGCTCTTTGATGGTATCTACCGTATGGTGTAAATTTGAGGAGGGAGGACGAGTATGGAAAAATGGCTGAAGTTTTCGAACGTGGTATACGGATATAGAGAGGATGAGCCTCCCGTCTTCACCGGCCTCAACATCTCCGTGCCGAAAGGAGTCACCGCACTGGTAGGGCCGAACGGTTCCGGCAAGTCCACCTTCATGCTGCTCGCCGGTGGACGCATCGCCCCGCAGGAGGGCTCGGTACGGCTCTTCGACAGGGAGACGAGTGAGCTTACCGACGAGACGCTGCGCAACCGCTACGCCTCATTCGTCTATCAGAACATGGAGTTCGAGACCGAGGAGCCGGTGGGCACGCTGCTCGAAGAGGTCTATGAGCTCGGCTTCTTCGAGCACAAGGATCCTCAGCTCATCTCCGAGCTGAAAGAGGTCCTGGAGCTCGAAAGTCTTCTGGGGAGGAAGACGCAAGAGTTGAGCAAGGGGGAGCTGCAGCGGGTAATCATCGCCTTCGCCGTCCTCTACGGCTCGAAGAGTCTGATGATGGACGAGCCTATCTTTGCCCTCGAGCAGTACCAGAAGGAGCGGGTCATGGAGTACCTCACCTCCTTCTCCGCCGAGCAGGACATCTCCGTCCTCTACTCGCTGCACGAGCTCGACCTGACCAAACGCTACACCGACCGCATCCTTCTCTTCTATCAGCAGGGCAACCTCGAGCTCGGCAGCGTTGAGGAGACGACGAGCCGGGAGAAGCTGGAGTTGGCCTACGGAGTTCCTTATGACTACCTGCGCCGGCGCCAACACTTCTTTCGCGAAGGGCTCATGAAGATAGCGGAGAACCTTCCGGAAG
>CAYFVU010000007.1:60039-61335 GCA_964346645.1 uncultured Spirochaetaceae bacterium
GCCGCGGTGACATGCTCGACCTCGAGCCCCGGCAGGAGCTCCTTGCGCAGCGCCGCCGAGAGGAGGGCCATGTTCTGCATGCGCGCGTCGGGAAGGTGCTCGTCCAGCACCCGCTCTATACGTATGTTTTTCTCGTTTCCGTACGTAGCAATCTCCTCGTTGCGCACATCTTTCGCCTCGCCCAGGCGTATGGGAAGGGCCTGCCAGTAGGCGTCGTAGTAGATGAGCAGTCCGCCCTCCCTGCAGTAGTCCCGCATGCCGCGCAGCGCCTCGATCCGCTCGAGGGCCAGCACGATGTCGGCTCTGCCCGGCTCGATGAGGGGGCTGTAGGTTCCCTCTCCGACGCGTATGTGGGAGCGGACGATTCCTCCCCGCTGGGCCAAACCATGTGTGTCGACGGCCCTCACCGTACGGCCGGCGTGGTCGTATGCGCGCATCACCGTCTCGCTCAAAAGGCCGATGCCCTGGCCCCCGACGCCGCAGAGCTGTATACTGATTCTCTCTCCGTCGGTTCGGCTACTCATCGTCGCCCTCCTTTTCCAGTTCAATCGCCTGAACAGGACAGGTCTGCAGACAGGAGCCGTCTCCTATGCAGAGGTCGGGATTGACCGTCACCTGCCTCTCGGGGCCCAGCACGAAGGAGGGACAGCCGAAGAGGCTCACGCAGTGGTGGATCTGCCGGCAGGTCTCCTGGTCTATCCGGGCCTGTGTGTCGATCGTGTGGCCGGCTCGTCTGCGCTCCCTGGTGAACTTGAGCATGCAGGGGTGGCGCGCGATCACCACGCTGAATCCCTCGATCTCCATGGCCTCCTCGATCAGCTCGCCGAGGCGCTTCTGGTTGTAGGTGTCCGTCTCGGCGATGTGCTGCACGCCGAGGCCCTCGAGGGCCGACCGGACGGTTACTCTGCCGCCCTCGCCGCGGGTGGTTTTGCCGGTTCCGGGGTGGTCCTGGTGTCCGGTCATGGCGGTGGTGTCGTTGAGCATGACTACCAGCGTGATGTCGTGGTTGTTGTAGACGGCGTTTACTACCCCCGGCATACCGGCGTGGAAGAAGGTGGAGTCGCCGAGGAAGGTGATGACCTTCCTCTCCGAGTTGAAGAGGCTCAGTCCCGCCCCGGTGCCGTTTGAGTGGCCCATAGAGGTGAGTACCTGCCCCATGCGGTAGGGAGGAAGGCTGCCGAGGGTGTGGCAGCCGATGTCGGCGACGGTGATGGTGCCCTTCGCGATGACCTTCTTGACGGCGTGAAAGGCGCTCCGGTGGCCGCAGCCGGGACACATCTGCGCCGGCCGCTCCGG
>CAYFVU010000007.1:61435-68243 GCA_964346645.1 uncultured Spirochaetaceae bacterium
GCCTGAGCGGGTTTGGGCTCCTGAGCGGAGGAGGATTCCTTTGCGGAGACAGAATGCGGAGCGGGAGCGGGCTCTGCAAGGCCCGGCATGTGGCGTGAGAGGATGCGGCGCAGCTTCGCCGGAGTGTACTCTCCCACCAGATCCTCGCGCCCCTGCTTTCCAATGATGTTCACCCGAATATCCTCGTCGAAGGCGAGGGCCTTTATCTCCTGCTCCAGGATGGGGTCGAGCTCCTCGAGGATGAGCACCTCCCTGTGATTCCTGCAGAACTCGGCGATCCGCCTCTTGGGAATGGGGTAGGAGAGGGCGATCTTGAGAATATCCGGTCGGGATGCCGCCTTGCTGCCGCTCCCACTCTCTCGCAGGCTCTCCAACACGTCGAGGAGGGAGTAGAAGGGCAGGCCGCTCGTGATGATGCCGAGCTCCCCGTTCCCGTTGTCGATAAGTCGGTTGAAGGGGTTGTCTTCTACGTACTCGTCCAGACTTTCCAGCTTCTCGAGGGCGCGGTGCTTCATCTCTATCGCCTGAGAGGTGAGGGGGATGTAGGGGCCGTTCGCCGGATCGAAGAGGGACTTGCGGCTGCCGCCGTTCTCGGCTCCGTCGCCGCGGCACTCGCCGAAGCTCACCCGGCTCTTCGCATGGCAGATGTGGGTGGAGAGGCGCAGCACTATCGGCATGCGACGTTCCTTCGAGACCCGCGCAGCCTCCCGGTACATCTCGTAGACCTCCTGCGGGTCCCCGGGCTCGAAGACCGGCGTGTAGGCCATCCGCGAGTAGTGGCGGTTGTCCTGCTCGTTCTGAGATGAGTTCGCCCCCGGGTCGTCGCCGAGCACCACGACCATGCCGCCGATCAGCTCCATAAGCGGGAGCTGAACGAAGGTGTCGGCAGCCACGTTGAGCCCTACGCTCTTGAAAAAGACCGTCGAGAGCCTGCCGTTCACCGATGCTCCGAAGGCGACTTCTGTAGCCACCTTCTCGTTTACCGAGAACTCGAAGTAAAACGGCCTCTTATCCTCGGGAATAGAGACGATCGCCTCGCCTATTTCGGGGGTCGGCGAGCCGGGGTAGGATGAGACGACCTCCGTGCCCTCCTCTACCATGGCGCGAACCAGCGCCGCATTGCCCATCACTATCTCGCTGAAGGGCCCCTTCTCCATCAACATGCTGCCCATCTGCTTCATATCTTTTATTGCCTCCGCTATTAATGATGTGAGATGGGCATCGTTCACGCAAGCTTCGCGCCCAATTCTCCTCGATCTATTGGTCGGAGGGGCTCCCGGAGAGAGCGAGAGCATAAACCGAGATAAGAATGAATGGGAATACAATGAAATTGATTGATATAGTTGCATAACTATCAGGAACATTCCCGAAGGGTTGCTCGAGAAGATTCGGCATATGGCGAGTCTCGAGCGAAGCACGGAGGATATAATCGACGACATCTACGGTAACCGCACATTCGGGCGGGACTTCGAATTATGATCCTGCTCGACACCGATGTGTGTATAGAAATCCTCAGAGGTAACGAAAGGGCCATAGAGAACAGGGAATTGCAGCCCGAAGCAACCGCGGTCTCCTTTTTCACGATCGGAGAACTCTATTACGGAGCACGTAAGTCCGGCCGAATTGAACACAACACGCATCTTGTGGAAGAGTCCTCATCACGATAGATGTGATCCATTCCTCGGATTCGATCATGGAATGTTTCGGCGAACTGAAGGCGGACTTGAGCTCGAAACATGAGCTGCTTCCCGATGCCGACATCATCATCGCCTCCTGTGCGTTCGAAGTCGGAGGCTATCTTGCTACCGGAAACACGAGACACTTCGAGAGGATCCCTGGGCTCGGGTTGCTGAATTGGATGAATAGCTATCGGGCCTGGAAGTTGTTATGTGAGACTATAATCTGAGACTATAAGAGAGCCGACATTGCTGCGGTTGCAGAGCACAGACTTGCACCCGGCCCCGTTTGTGACGTACATTCGATACTATGGACGGCGGGAACTCATTCGAGCGCATCGAGACGAAGAAGATCTACCAGAGGATCAACGAGCAGATCCAGCAGATGATCCTCAGCGGAAAGCTGAAGATCGGCGACAAGCTGCCTCCCGAGCGTCAGCTGGCCGAGCAGCTGGGGGTGAGCCGCAACTCCATCCGCGAGTCGCTCAGGTCGCTCGAGATCCTCGGCTTGGTCGAGAGCCGTCAGGGTGAGGGGAATTTTATCGTCGACGAAATCGAGGAGAGCTTCTTCGAGCCCCTCTCGATCCTCTTCAAGCTCCACAACGGCACCTTCCGCGACATCCTGGAGATCCGCCTCACCCTGGAGGTGGAAGCGGCGACGATGGCCGCGGAGCGGATAGACGAGGAGGGAAAGAGGCGTCTCGCCGAGCTCTGCAGGGAGCTCGAGTCCTGTGAAGACGAGGAGCGCAGCGTAGAGATAGACCGCAGCATCCACTACCACATCGCCGAGGCTACGGGTAACTACCTCGTCATCATGTTTCTCGAAGGCATTTCCTTCGTCCTCACTACGCACATCAAGAACGCCCGTCAGGCAATTCTCTCTGCAATGCACGAGAAGGGCATCCTCATCGACATCCACACCGGGGTGGTCGATGCGATCCTCGCAAACGATTCCGAACGGGCGCGGGCGGAGATGAAGAAGCACTTCGATGCAGTGATCGAGAGTCTGCCGTACACATGAAATAAAAAAACACTTGCGCGCACGAAGAAGTGGTGCTACACTACTCTTGCAAGGTAATTGGTAGGACCATTCTACCAATCTGAGGCTCATTACACCGCACTTTGCGGAGAAATGGAGGCGGTTTATGCGAATCATAGTACCCATCAAGCAGGTGCCGGAGACCGGCAATGTGAAAATGGACGAGGAGTCCGGTACCATCATCCGTGATAGCAGTGAGAGCATCATCAATCCCCTCGACCTCTACGGCATAGAGGTTGCCATAAGGCTGCGGGAGCAGCACGGCGGCAGCGTGACGGCGATCTCCATGGGGCCGCCGGCTGCGGAAAAGGCGCTGCGGGAGGCGGTGGCGATGGGCTGCGACGATGCGCGGCTAATTTCCGATAAGAAGTTTGCCGGCTCGGACACCTGGGCCACCTCTTACGTGCTGGCGGAGACGGTCGGACGACTCGGTCCCTACGATCTCATCATCGCGGGGGAGCGGGCGACCGACGGCGACACCGGTCAAGTGGGGCCGAACCTCGCCGCCGCCCTCGATCTTCCCCTCACCACCTTCATTCGAAGCATCGAAGTGGATGAGGAGGGGAGGAGCATTCGGGTCGAGCGCCTCGTCGAGGACGGCTACGAGGAGCTCGAGCTGCCGCTTCCCGCACTGGTAACGGTGGTAAAGGAGATATCCTACCCGCGCCTGCCGACCCTCAGGGGCAAGCAGAAGGCGCGTAGACTGGAGCTGAAGAGGCTCGGCGTGGAGGAGCTCGAGGTCGATGCCTCGAAGATCGGCCTGAAGGGCTCACCGACAAGGGTGGTCAAGATAGAGACCCCGAAGGTCATGCGGAAGGGGACGGTCACCGACGTAAAGGACGAAGAGACGCTCTCCGAGGCGGTTGCCGCCCTCACGAGGTTCCTGGCGGAGAAGGGGTTCATCTCAGGCAACGGGAGGAAGGCATGAGAGACAACAGTGTCTGGACGATAGCGGAGTATTCGGACGGCGGGCTCTCACCGGTCTCCTTCGAGATGCTGGCGCGGGGCAAGGTGCTCGCCGACAAGCTGGGTGAGCAGTTGGTCGCCCTCGTTTTGGGATCGGAGATGGAGGATGAGGAGCTCCGGCGGCTCATCCATCACGGCGCGGATGCGGTAATGGCGGTGGATGCGCCGGCGCTCGACGGCTTTCAATCGGAGACCTACAGCAATGTGCTAACGGCGCTCGTGCGGCGTTTCGAGCCCCAGATCATCCTGGCCGGGGCGACGGTCAACGGCCGCACTCTCCTCCCCCATGCGGCGATGCGCCTCCGCGCGGGGCTCACCGCCGATTGTACCGGACTCGACATAGAAGAGGAGACCGGCAACCTCCTGCAGACTCGCCCGGCGATCGGCGGCAACATCCTCGCCACCATAAAGACGCCGGAGGCGCGCCCGCAGATGGCAACGGTAAGGCCGCGCTCCACCTTGCCGTTGCCTGCCGACACGACGAGGGAGGGGGAGGTAGAGCGGATACCATTCGAGAGGGAGTGGCACGACAGCAGAGTCGTACGGCTCGGGATGAGGAAGAACGAAGCGGAGCAGGTGAACATCCAGGCCGCCGACATCGTCGTCTCCGGGGGACGGGGGGTGAAGAAACGGGATAACTTCGCGCTCATCGAGGAGCTCGCCGAGCTGCTCGGCGGAGTCGTCGGCGCCTCGCGGGAGGCGGTCGACCGCGGATGGATCTCCTACCCGCACCAGGTGGGGCTGAGCGGTAAGACGGTGGTTCCCTCCCTCTACATCGCCGCAGGCATCTCCGGGGCCATTCAACATCTCGCGGGCATGAAAACAGCCGATACCATCGTGGCGATCAACAGCGATCCGAATGCCCCGATACTGCAGGTGGCCGACTTCGCCATAGTCGGCGATCTGTTCCAGGTGCTTCCCCATCTCAACCGGCGGCTGAAGGAGGAGTTCGGATCATGAAATACGGCAGCACCAACGAATCGATCCTGCGGGAACTGAGGGATATCTGCGGCGAGGCGAATGTGTTCGCCGATGCGGAAATGATGGAGACCTACAGCCACGACGAGACTCCCGCCGGGGATTACGGCCACATGCCCGACGTGGTGGTAATGCCGGGCTCCACGGAGGAGGTCTCCCGCATCATGAAGCTGGCAAACCGCGAACGGATTCCGGTCACCCCGAGGGGTGCCGGCAGCGGACTCTCCGGCGGGGCCATCCCCGTCTACGGCGGCATCGTGCTCTCGGTTGAGCGGATGAACCGCATCATCGAGACCGACTACGAGAACATGATGATCGTGGTGGAGCCGGGTGTGGTGACAAACGAGATAAATGGTATCGTCGGCGAGCAGGGGCTCTGGTTCGCAGGCTATCCGATGAGCCTGGAGACCTGCTTCGTCGGCGGCAACATCGCGGAGAACGCCGGCGGCGGAAAGGCGGTCAAGTACGGTGTCACGGGGCAGTACGTGATGGGAATGGAGCTGGTCACCCCGACCGGAGAGGTGGTAGAGCTCGGCGGAAAGGTGATCAAGGACGTCTCCGGCTACGATCTCAAGAAGCTGATCATCGGCTCCGAGGGAACCCTCGGCATCGTCACCCGTGCGACCATCAAGTTGAGCCCGATGCCCAAGGAGAAGACCGTGCTGCTCGTCCTCTTCTCGGACATTGCAGGGGCCATTGCAATGGTTCCACATATCATGACCGACGCAGGTATCGTCCCCACCTCCATCGAGTTCATGGACCAGCTCTCGGTCCACACCTCCTGCGACTACCTGAACGAGCAGCTGCCCTACCAGGATACTGGCGCGATGCTGCTGATCGAGGTAGACGGCACGGTGCGCGAGCGTGTGGACGAGGATGCCGAGGTGATTGGCGAGATGTGTCTGGATGCCGGAGCCATGGAGGTCTATGTGGCGGACAACTACACCACACAGGAGCGGGTCTGGAGTGTCCGCCGCAATATCGCCGAGGCCTTCAAGGTCTATAGCCCGGAGCAGAGCCTCGAGGACATCGTAGTGCCGGTGGGTGCGATCGTCAGCCTTATGCCGAAGATTGCCGATCTCTCGGAGAAATACAGGCTGCAGCTGCCGACCTACGGCCACGCAGGCGACGGAAATCTCCACACTACCCTGGTCAAACCGCTTGAGTGGAGCCACGAGCAGTGGCTCCGGGTCGAGTCCGAACTCCTCCGCGAGCTCTATGCGGAGGTACGCAGGCTCGGCGGCAAGCTGAGCGGCGAGCACGGCATCGGTAGCAAGCGCAGGAGCTATCTAGGCGAGACCGCAGACGAGACGGAGCTGCTGCTGATGCGCAGGATAAAGGAGGCATTCGATCCGAACGGGATCATGAATCCCGGAAAGATTATATAACTCACATTATTTCGAGGAGGTAACCTATGGCGAAGAAGATTTTGGTTCTGGCTGGAGATTTCGTAGAGGATTACGAGCTGATGGTGCCGTTCCAGGCACTGCAGGCGGTCGGTTATCAGGTGGATGCCGTGTGTCCGGACAAGAACGCCGGAGATGCGGTGCGCACGGCTATTCATGACTTCGAGGGAGATCAGACCTACTCGGAGAAGCCCGGCCACAACTTCACGCTGAATGCGAATTTCGATTCGGTGAAACCGGAAGAGTACGACGGGCTCCTCATCCCCGGAGGAAGGGCGCCCGAGTACATTCGCCTGAACGATCGGCTCCTGGAAATCGTGCGCCACTTCTTCGATGCGAACAAGCCGGTGGCCGCCATCTGTCATGGTCCACAGATCCTCGGCGCGGCGGGCGTGCTGAAGGGGCGCAAGCTCACCTCCTACCCGGCGGTCGGGCCGGATGTGACCAATGCCGGCGGCGAGTTCCGGGACATCCCGGTGGATCAGGCCTTCGTTGAGGGCAATCTCGTCTCGGCCCCCGCATGGCCTGCCCATCCCGCCTGGATCGCCAAGTTCATGGAGCTCCTCGGCGCTAAGATCCAGCTCTGAGCTATCCCGCTCTCCGCCCGGGGGCACTGGGCGGAGAGCGGCCGGCCGGTAGTCCAGTACAGCCCGGCGGCCGGCTCTCAACCCGGCTTCCTGCTTGGCAGCCGGCCTTGCCCTCAATACGGCCCGGCTCCCGGCGCTCACAGCCGCTGGATCGTG
>CAYFVU010000008.1:0-29004 GCA_964346645.1 uncultured Spirochaetaceae bacterium
TCTCCTAGCGGGGAACCCCTCCCTCTGCTTTCAACATCCCCAGGATTTGAACCACTGTTTACCCCTTAATAACCATTCATCTTCTCGAAGACCCGGTAGAGTCCCTGGGTGCCTAGGTTCTCCCAGTCGAGCGCGATGGCGCTGACGTAGAACTGGTGGGCCAAAGCGAGGCCGGGGAGCGAGAGATTCATTCTCCTCGCTTCGGCGAGGGCGATGCCCATGTCCTTTACGAAGTGCTTGATGTAGAAGCCGGGGTCGTAGTCCCCCTTCGCGATTCTCCTGCCGAGATTGTTGATTGACCAGGAGGAGGCGGCTCCCTTACCTATGACGTCTATGACCTCATCCATATCCATTCCGGCTTTGTAGGTGTAGAGCAACGATTCGACCACCCCGATCATCGTCCCCGCTATGAGGATCTGATTGCTCATCTTCGTGTGTTGGCCCTTTCCTGCGCCGCCCATCAGCTTGATGTTCTCGCCCATGAGATCGAAGAAGGGAGAGGTCTTTTCGAATGCCTTCTTGTCACCTCCGATCATAATAGCCAGACTGCCGTTCCTTGCTCCGGTGTCTCCGCCGGAAACCGGGGCATCGAGACATGCCACTCCTCTCTTTCTCCCCTCTTCGTAGATGGACTCAGCGAGGGTGGGGGTGGAGGTGGTCATGTCGATGAGCACGGCCCCCTCTTTTGCGCTCTTCAATACACCCTGCTCTCCGAGAATGACCTCTTCGACGTCGTCGGGATATCCCACTATGGTAAAAATGAAATCGGCTCCCTCGGCCGCTTCTGCGGGGGAGCTCCTCCACTCCGCGCCGGTCTTTACCAACTCGTCGGTCTTTTCCTTCGTTCGATTGTAGACCTGTACGGAGTGTCCGGCTTCGATGATGTGGGCGCACATGCTTCTCCCCATGACTCCCGTTCCAATCCATGCAACTTTACTCATGTATAACTCCTCGTATCGATGTATTTCACCTCATAGTATAAGACTTTACCGTTTGCCGTTTCAAACATGTTTTGCTATACTAACAGCATACTGAAGAGCCGACTATTGAATACGGAGACCTGAATGAGTGATCATCTGTCGCAGGCATACGAGACTTTCGAGAAGGCGAGAGCCTCGCGGGAGAATGCATATGCAGCATACTCAGGATTCAAGGTGGGAGCCGCGTTGAAGACCCGCTCTGGTGAGATCTACGGCGGCTGCAACGTAGAGAATGCCAGCTATGGTGCAACGATCTGCGCGGAGAGGGGGGCCATTCTTTCTGCGATAGCGGAGAGCGGCTCGTCGGATTTCGATCACCTCGTCGTAGTTACCTCTTCCGATCCTCCCGCTGTCCCCTGCGCACTCTGCCTCCAGGTCATCTCTGAGTTCTGTGATGCCGATTTTCCCATTCATCTTGCGGATGAGGAGGGAATCAGGAGAACCGTGAAGCTCGGAGAACTGCTCCCGCATCCGTTCAACAAGATACCGGAGTAATGGACAAGCTCTTAGAATTACTGGATACTCTGATTGCCTATCTTCTCTACGGAAGTGAAGAGGAGCTGCTCAAGCACAAGTCTCTCCGCTCTATGAGGAGGGACCTCGGCCCGGAGAACGCGAAGTTCATAGACAAGCGGGGAAAAAAGTGCTCCCCCAAGTTCGCCTCGAAGGTGCTGCAGCTCTATCGGAACATCGAAACGCTTCGTGAGCTCGTACCGATCCATCGGAAGGAGCACGAGGAGCTGCTAACGGACGAGAAGCTGCGGGACTTCCTCATCCTGAAGCGCCTGCCCGAGGAGGCGCGCAGCGAGCACCTCGACTTCAGCTACGAGGTCTTGGCAGAGCGGGTCTCCCAGTCCACTAAGGAGGAGGGCATGTTCTGGCGAGAGATCAACAAGGAGTTCGGCAAATTCAAGGAGCGCTTCAAGGATGCGAAGTTCTTCGGTTTCGACGAGGGGCTCGCTCAGCTCGAGCGCTTATCCTCGCTGATGGAGTTCGATTTCGCCTCATTCCTTGCCCACTTCGATCCGACATTCTCCGTCGAGGCTGTACCTGTCTCCCCGAGCTTCTCCTCCGTCTCGGCAAACCAGGTGTATCAGGACATTCTCGATCTCTACTACGTCATGGGGAGTCTCGAGATCAACTCGGCTCTCAGGATCAACCTCGAGTTTCTTCTCGAGTACTACAAGAAGTACTCCGAGACGAACATGCAAATCTTGCGGGAGAGCCTCGATCACCTCGAATTGCTCCTCGAAGACAGCCTCAGCGAGACGGTCCTCCGAACGATCCTCTGCTTTATCGAGTTCGACCCCTATGCCGAGCCGAAGACGATGGACGGAAAGAAGAACTACCTCGAAGACTTTCTCGCTAAGCGTGAGGAGCAGCTCGATCATAACAAGGAGCGGCTGCAGCAGTCTCTGCTCGACGAGAGGCTCAAGCTCCGCATCGACAAGGTCTTCGAGGGGGAAGAGCTAGAGGAGGCTGCACCATACGACGAGGGGAGGGAGAGGCTCTTACTCGACAAGGGCTTTCCCGGTTTTTCCCAACGGCGACCGCTGGCATTGCTGAAATCCTACTATACGCGCAGATTTGCCAAGGGGTTTCAAGGTTCCCTCAGGAAGGTTGCGGACGAGGGCTACTTCGAGAACCGCGAGTTCAAGCGGAACTACAACGACACCCTCTCGAAGGTCGAGGGGGGAGTTGCGGAGATAGAGCAGTTCCAGAACAGCCTCCAGGGAAAGGGGTCGATGTCTATCGACGATGCCCTAAAGGTGCTCAAGAAGGAGACCATTACCGAAACCGATGCGGCGGCGGTCAAGCGCTTTATCCGGGATACGAACGGAAGGGCCCGCCGCATCGTCGAGGAGAACTCGAAGAACCTCAACAGGCTCTATCAGATGGTAGAGTTGATCCACAACGACTACCGCGCCAAGAATCCCCGTTACGTCAGTAACCTCAGAGTCATCGCCGGCGAGAGGAGCGGGGAGGTGATGAAGAAGATAGGGGATGGCAACAACCTCCTCTCGATCTTCGTCGAAGTCCTGAAGAACTATGCGGTCATACGTTCGGAGAAGGAAGAGAATAAAGGGCAGCAGCAGAGTTCCTGAAGACTGAAAGACTGAAAGACCGTAAGACCGCAGGAAAACCGGCTATATCGGTCGGCTCTATCGGTAGTCATCCGGTGTGGTTATCCGGTGTGGAGAATCTGCTCCGGCTTTTTAATGTAGATCTCGGAACTCAGAATCCTGCTCGCTCCCCATCCGCCGAGACTCGCCGCCGCGATGTAGGCTCCGTAGCTCACCGCAGCGGCGAGATTATAGCCTTTCCCGAGGGAGAATATGGTGCCTCCGGCAAGGATGTCACCCGCCCCGGTTGTATCTCGCAGCTCCTCCGGTGCCGGGTAGGTCGGGATCGCCGTGCTCCTCTCTCCCTCGAAGAGAAGGATATCGGAGGCGCCCCGCTTGACCACGGCGGCCGGTATGCCGATTTGCCGAAGAAAGGCGTGGAACCGGCCGTTAGGCGCGAAGAGCTCCGGACGGCCGGCTACGGCGGAGCTATTCTCCTTCGAGCTCTTCCCCTTTGGTGACTCGCGCAGCTCGGGCAGCAGGGCGGCGCATTCATCCTCGGTACCGAAGAGCAGTTGGGTGAGCGGCAGGAGGGTAGAGAGACTGTCGGTGCGGAACTCGCGCACGATACCTGCGCTCCCGAGATCGAGGATGAGTTCGGCTCCGGTTACTCTGCAGAGCTCGGCGATCTCTTCGATCAGGGGCCTGCGGGGCAGGAGAAAGCCCTCGAGGTAGATTCTGCGTGGTTTAAGGCTCTCTCGGACTTTTGTGCAGAGCCCTTTCGGCAACTGCTCCATGGAAAGGGCCGCCGAGGGCGATACGAAAATCGATTCTACGGGGGTTTGGTCTGCTGCTCCGACGGTTGTTCCCCTCTGTTGTCGCGTGTGGCGAAGATAGAGGCTTCTGCCGGTCCGACTGTTCCGCCGATTCGGCGAGTGGCCGTACACGAGGGAGGCTACACGGCGCGCAGCGAGGGTATCCCGCAGCTCTGCTCCCTCCTCGTCGCTGCCGACGGAGCCGGCGAAGGCTACGGAAGCCCCGAGCCGGGCGAGCAGCGAGGCAGTGGTGAGCGCGCCTCCTCCCACGAAGCGTGCCTCCGGCGAAATCATATGCAGGAGCTCGTCCATGATCTCGGGAGAAACGTGATGCGCCTCTCCCCTCCTGTACTCCGGCAGGATCGAGCGTATCCGTCCGTCCATAGCCTCATCGATTCGTGTATAGTGATCTATGATGGGATTGCCGAAGAGGAGTATGCGGGCTCTCCCGCGCCCCAGGTTCCGCGGATCGTGAGCGCTCATAGCGAGCCGAGCTCCGGAAAAGGAGTGTGCCACTGCCATCCCGTCTTCCCGGTTTCCCTGTAGCGCTCGAGCCTCCTAATGCTTATCTCTGCAAAGACCGGATCGATGTCGCAGGTGATGCAGCGTCGGCCGAGCCGTTCGGCGGCGATGAGCGTGGTGCCCGAGTGGGCGAAGTGATCGGCCACCGTCTCGCCGGGTGTGCTCGAGGCGGCGATGACCCGCTCGGCCGCCTTCAGCGGCTTCTGCGCGTAGGTCCCGGGCACGTTCTCCTCCATGCGGTAGAAGACCTGCTGTATGTCCACCCAGACGTTGCCCGGACGGATGGTCTGAGATCGTCCCCGTTCACTGTTCTCCGTTCTGGTTCCTCCGACCTCCTTGTAGTAGCCTCTCAAGATCTTGGGAATATCGGTGTACTGTACCTCGAACAGGGGTTCCCCCTTCGTGTAGTAGAGCAGCTCCTGTCGTGTGGCCATCCAGTTTTTCTGGGTTCCGTAGCCCCTCTGGTTGCGCATGGTAATGAGGCTACGAGACTGCAGTTGTTCGAACTCCCGGAGGAGGAGGATCAGTTCCGGAAGAGGCTGGAACCCCTGCTTCTGGTCGGCTCCGGTCCAGAGGTAGAAGTGGGCATCCTCCTCGAGGGCATCGACGGCGGCTGTAATCCACTTTCGTGAAAAGTCGATGTAGTCTTCTACGTCTCCGCTCGAGAGGCTCGAGGAGTGCTTGCTGCCGAGTCTGATGTTGTAGGGCGGATCGTGGAGGGCTAACCGGGCTCTTTCTCCGTCGTAAAACCTGCGCATCTGCGCTGCATCGGAGGCGTCGAGGACGGCAACTCGGTGGAGGCCCCGTGGATCTTTCCAGACTCCGCCGGCGCCGAGCCGGCAGAGGGGGAGGATCCGCTCATGGATCTCGGGGTAGGTGTCGAGTCTCGGAAGCTCTTCCTGTGCCATCTGCGGCCGAGCTCTGTGGTATCCTCAGACCTCTACGGGAGCGCCGGGAAACCGCATGGTGGCGAAGTAGTCGTCGACGGTCTCGGCTCTCCGTATCTTGTCGAAGCTGCCGTCCTCTCTGAGCAGGACCTCGGCCGAGCGCAGCTTGCCGTTGTAGTTGAAGCCCATCGCATAGCCGTGGGCCCCGGTGTCGTGGATGACCACGAGGTCTCCGCGCTCGATCTTCGGCAGCCTCCGGTCTATGGCGAACTTGTCGATGTTCTCGCAGATAGAGCCGGTGACGTCGTAGGTTTCGCTGTGCTCCTCGTTCTCTTTGCCCGGAACGGTCACGTGGTGGTAGGCGCCGTACATGGCCGGGCGCATAAGGTTGGCCATCGTCGCGTCGAGTCCCACGTAGGTCTTGTACTTCTGCGCCACATGGCGGACCCTGCTGACCAGATAGCCGTTGGGGCCGGTGATGTAGCGGCCGCACTCCATTACTATTTTGAGGGGATCGAGGCCGGCGGGTTTGACGATCTCCTCGTAGAGCTTTCTCGTCTCCTCGCCTACGTATTCGATGTCGACGGGCTGATCCTCCGGTTCGTAGGGAATGCCGATGCCGCCGCCCATGTTGACGAACTCGATGCGCACGCCGACCTTCTTCTGTATTTCCGCGGCGAGCTCGAAGAGCATCCGTGCCGTCTCCACGAAGTAGTCGGAGTTGAGCTCGTTACTCGCCACCATGGTGTGGAGGACGAAGCGACGCACCCCCTTCTCCTTTGCGATGCGGTAGGCCTCGAAGATCTGATCGTGGGTCAATCCGTACTTCGCCTCGGTCGGCTCGCCTATGATGACGTTGCCGGTCCTTCGGCTGCCCGGGTTGTATCTGAAGCTCAGCAGCTCGGGAAGACCGACGTGCTGCTCGAGGTAGTCGATGTGGGTGATGTCGTCGAGATTAATAACCGCGTCGAGCTCCTTCGCCACTCGGTACTCCTCGGCGGGGGTGTCGTTTGAGCTGAACATGATGTTCTCTCCCTCGATCCCCACCTTGTCGGCAAGGATGAGCTCGGGAAGAGAGCTGCAGTCGGCGCCGAAGCCCTCCTCCTTCATCATGTGAAGGATAGTCGGATTAGGACAGGCCTTGACGGCATAGTAGTTGGTAAAGCCGGGTGCCCAGGAGAAGGCGTTCTTCATCCTGCGGGCGGTTTTTCGGATTCCCTTTTCGTCGTAGATGTGGAAGGGGGTAGGCACCTGCTCGGCGATCTCCTCGAGCTTTTCCTTGCTGAATGGGATGGTCTTGTCGCTCATGTATCTGCTCCTCTACAGCTTGAGATTTTGAATGATGGAATCGACCGCCTTGCGGATATCCTCGCGGTGGCCGAATGCGCTGAGGCGAAAGTAGCCCTCTCCTCCGGGACCGAAGCCGACGCCGGGAGTGCCGATAACGCCGGTCTCGTTAAGGAGCTTGTCGAAGAAGTCCCAGGAACTGAGGCCGTTCGGTGTCTTGAGCCAGATGTAAGGGGCGTTATCGCCGCCGTTCGCGCTCAGGCCGATCGAACGGAGTCCTTCGCGGATGATGCGTGCGTTCTCCATGTAGTAGTCTACCAGTCCGCGGCTTTCGGCAAGGCCCTTTTCGGTAAAGACCGAGAGGGCGCCCTCCTGCACGATGTTCGATGCGCCGTTGAAGAAGGTGCTCTGCCGCCTGTTCCACATCTTTCTCAGCTCGTCGGGTTCGCTGTCCTCAGCAACGAGTGCCGAAGGCACCACGGTCCAGCCGAGGCGCACACCGGTAAAGCCGGCGAACTTCGAGAGGCTGTTGATCTCTACGGCGCACTCCTTTGCTCCCTCGACCTCGTAAATGGTCTTCGGGAGGCTCTCGTCGGAGATGTACTCCGAATAGGAGGCGTCGTAGATGATGACCGCCCGGTGCTCCCTCGCGTAGTCGACGAAGGCCTCGAGCTGCTCCTTGGTCGCTACCGCGCCGGTCGGGTTGTTCGGGCTGCAGAGGTAGATCAGATCCGCCTTTTCCTTCGGGAGGTCGGGGATGAAGCCGTTCTCCTCTCTACAGGGCATGTAGAGCAGCCCCTCGTAGAGTCCCTTGTCGGGGTCGTGCTCGCCGGTCCTGCCGGCGATGACGTTGGTGTCGACGTACACAGGGTAGGCGGGATCCTGCACCGCTACCACGTTGTCTCGTGCGAAGATGGACTGTATGTTGCCCGAATCGGGTTTCGCCCCGTCGCTGATGAAAAACTCATCCGGCGAGAGGCCGGCGTCTCTGCGGTCGTAGTACTCGGCGAGCTTCTCTCTGAGCTCGGTATTGCCCTGCTCGTCGCCGTACCCGGAGTAGGTCTCGCGGGAGGAGAGCTTGTCCACCCCCCTCTTGAGCCCCTCGAGGACGGTCGGTGTAAGCGGCTCGGTGGTGTTGCCGATGCCGAGCTTCATGAGCTCCGCACCCGGATTCTCTCGCGTGTAGGCTTCGGTTCGCCTGGCGATCTCCGGGAACAGATATCCTGCGGATAGTTTACGGTAGTTGTGATTTATTCGTGCCATAATGCAAAAAACTCCTCTCGTTCTATTACTTGGCGCTGCTCTCGGGCCGGTCGGACGAGGCCGAACGGATATGTGCCGCGGCTTTGTACCGCGGCACTATACCCTGCGCCGGGATGCTGTGTTCGATCTGTATGCTAAGCGGCAGTGCTGCTTAGCGGGTGGCTGCCGCCTCCGGGGCTCCGATGCGGTCTATCACGCCTCTGAGGGTCTCGTAGTGCTCGTCCTTGGAGAATCTGCACATCGGTAGACGGAACTCCTCCTCGCACCAGCCCCGAAGGGCCATCGCCGTCTTAATCGGGATGGGATTGGTCTCGAGGAAGAGCGCCTTGAAGAAATCCATGAGCCGCTCGTTCTCCGATCTCGCCTTCTCTATATCCCCGTCGAGGGCGGTGTGTACGAAATCAACCATCTGTTTCGGGATGAGATTCGCGCCGACCGAAACCACCCCATCTCCTCCGGCCTCGATGAGAGGGAACGTCATGTTGTCATCGCCGGAGAGCACGCTGAACCCTTCGTTCCGATTCTGAATGACATCCTTCATCTGGTCAAGGTTTCCCGAGGCCTCCTTTACACCGACAATGTTCTCACAGTCGTTCATCAATCTTACGAGCGTCTCGGTTTCCACATTTATTCCCGTTCTGCCCTTGATGTTGTAGACGATGCAGGGAATAGAGACCGAATCGGCTATCTCGCGAAAGTGCAGATAGAGCCCCTTCTGCGTAGGCTTGTTGTAGTAGGGATTGACCAGCAGCAGAGCATCGACTCCCGCCTCTTCGGCGTGCTTGGAGAGCCTGACCGCCTCTCGGGTCGAGTTGCTTCCCGTGCCGGCGATTATCGGTACCCTTCCATTGGCGTCCTCGACGGCCAGCTCTATTACGCGGTCGTGTTCGTCGTGGCTGAGGGTGGGACTCTCGCCGGTGGTGCCGCAGGGAACCAATCCGTCGATTCCGCTCTCTATCTGGAAGTCGATAATATTTCGGTAAGCCTTTTCATCGACGCCTCCGTCCGTGAGAAACGGAGTAATGATCGCCGTGTAAACTCCTCTGAACTGTTTCATTTTCTACCTCTCCTTTTGTGAGTATATGTACATTATAACGCAATTGTGGTACAATGTCTATATATAAAACAATAAGTTTTTATAATAACATCCTGTAAAACTAATGGAGTCGATATAATGGAATCGGTAAGCAGTGTGGTGAAAAAGTTGCTCAACAGAAAACCATTCCTCTTCGAGGCTTTCGGCCGAGGGATCCTGAGCTACGGCAGCCTGGCCGCGGAGTTCAAACCGGCGATAGAGAGTTCTCTCGGCAAGGAGGTGAAGGAGTCCGCCATCGTCATGGCCCTGCGCAGATATGCCGAGGAGATAAGGGAACGGCCGGAGCTGACCGAGCCGCGGAGGGGTCGCCTCTCCTGCGAGATCCTCATGAAGACGAACATATGCGACTTCAATGTCTACAAGACCGACCGGCTCCTCGAGCGCCTCAAGGAGCTCTACGAACTGATTCAGATCGGCCGTGGGGATTTTCTCAACATCACCGTGGGCAACGAGGAGGTGAGCATCGCGGTGAGTGAAAAGTACGAGGAGCAGATGCAGGATTTTCTCGAGGACGAGGAGATCATCGATCACAAGAGGGGGCTCGTCTCCCTCACCATGCTCTTCTCGGGAGACTTCCTACAGACCCCAGGTATCATATTTCAGGTGCTCAGACTGCTCGCGTGGGAGAACATCAATGTCTATGAGATCATCTCGACGATGACCGAACTCACCGTTGTAATCAGGAAAGAGGACTCCACCAGGGGCTACGAGGCACTGCAGGACTTCATCGAGGCGCCCCTTCACTGAGGGCGCCTCTCGCCTCCTCTTCACGTTTCCTCGAGGCTATTTCCGCTCTTTTTTAGGGCCGAGATGAATGGTAATTTCGCCGTTCGGATCGGTACCCTTCAGAGGCTCTATCATCGCACGTACGAGATTGTCCGTCAGCTCTTCGAGAAAGTCGTTGAGCGGTATCTCTTTGCCGTCGATTTTGATCTCTACTTCTCGTTCCATAACTCCTCCAAAAAAGTTATTATTTGCTCTATATCGGCCGAATCGAAGATCGGCTTCTCTGCGGCGCGGGCAAAGTCGGGCGCGCGGGGCGGATCCTGTGTCCCGAGCCTGAATGATGAGAGGACATAGGCGGAAATTTTCTCCGGCGGCCGTTTCGGCCCTTCGGCGGCGCTGTGTGCTCCGAGGACCTCGATACAGGGATGGCCGGGGAAATAGAAGCCCTCGGAGAGAAGACGGTCGGCCCTGGGAAAGAGCTCGAGCAGCTCCGAGCTCTCAAGAGCATCGTAGCGGTAGAGTCGGGCCGCATCGGATCCGACGAGTGCGATCTCGGCTGAGCCGGCTCGGTGGAAGAGCTCGGTGTCGCTCCCCTCGCGGTCCTCGGCTACATGGTGGGTGGTTTTCTTCACGGCCCCAACACGGTATCCTCTTCGGGAAAACTCCTCGATGAGGCGTGAGAGGAGGGTGGTTTTTCCTGTGCTCGACCAGCCGACGAATGATGCGATGAATTTCATTGCCTGTTCCGAGGTAGTAGTGTAACGAATAGACTGAAACAGAGGAAGGCCCGTATGCACACACTGCGTATTATTACCGGCAAGATCAACTCAGGCAAGACGACAGAGTTGAGTCGCAGGATAGAGGAGTATAGACTGCAGGGCATGCGTGTCGGAGGCTTCATCACCGAGGCGCTCCGGCGCGACGGCATCAAACAGGCCTACTATCTGCGAAGAATCGGCACCGAAGAGCGGCTGCTGCTGGCAGAGCGTACCGAACGAGCCGATTCGTCGGAAGACGAGAAGGGGCGCCGACCCGCAGAGAAAGGTATGCGGACTCCCGGTTTCGTGTTCCACTCCGAGAGTTTCGCCCTCTCTTCAAAGTGGCTCTGGGAAGAACGGGAGGCGGATGTGCTCTGCATCGACGAGCTCGGACCGCTGGAGCTACGTGGGGAGGGTCACTGGCCGATCCTGGTCCGCATCATCGAGACAGGACCGGAGATAATCGAAACCGTGGTAAGGTCGGAGCTGCTCGGTGAGTTTACACGCCGTTTCGAAGCCCTGGGAAGGAAAGTAGAGATAGTGAGAGTCTCGTTTACTGGAGAGTAGGAGAGGAGATTTTCTTCTCCCGTTTCTGTTTCGGGATTACCTGCGCTTCTTTACCCGCGTGCGGTAGGTGAGTCCCACCGCGTCGCAGGCCACTCGCACTTCGTCATCCATGCGCTTGGGAGCGATGATTTCCACGAGGTTCTCATTGGGGTGGATGGTGATGCTCTCGATCGATGATACACTCCGCAGCGCGGCCTTGAGGCTGTCCGCGTTTTCCCCGCTTAGTTTATCAACCAAATAGTAGAATGTTTTTCCTCTCATACCCATAAATCTATACTTTGGATGAGAAAGAGTCAAAATTTGTGTCAAAAAAGTTGAAAAAAGGCTGGGAATGCATTACGTTTTTCTCGTAACATTCCTCAAAAGACAAAAGGAGAGCGATATGAAAAAGAGGTTAGTGTGGGTAGTTTTGACTATCTTCGTTGTGGGTCTTCTTGCAATGTCGTGTGCAAGCAAACCAGAGAAAAAGGAAAAGAAAGCTGAGCCCAAAAAGCAGGAGAAGAGTTCGGATCTTCCCGATTTCGTGATGAATCCTCCCCAGGCGCAGGATGCACTCTTCGGAACCGGCAGCTCAAAGATGTCCGATTTTTCTCTTGCCCGTAATGCAGCCGCTGCGGAGGCCCGGGCGCAGATCGCATCGCAGATAAACGCCGAAGTAAAGCAGGCCGTTACCAACTATGCCCAGGAGAGCGGCGCGGGGGACGAGACTCAGACCCTCAACTTCGCCGAATCAATCACACGACAGATTACCAGTGAGAAGATTCAGGGTACACGCATTTCAGAGGTCGCCAAGACCGACGACGGAACCGTATGGGTGCTCGTCGAATACCGAAAGAACGCCCTGGAGGGAATCCTCGAGGATGCCGTCGACAATGCGAAGAAGGATTTCAACCGCGACGAGGGTGCCGCCTTTGCAGAGTTCAAGGCACAAGAAGCGCTCAAGCAGATGCAATTCGAAACTGGAGAGGGCGAAGGGTCCGAATAGAGCTGTAATGCGACTTATGAGAAGAAGAAAAGCGGCCTCGGGCCGCTTTTCTTCGTTATAGTATGGCTTTAACAAAAAAAGTATGCGAATATGGAAAAATCGAGTATAAGGACGGAGCACCATGAGTACAGCCTACCGTATCTCTGTCCCGAGTATTGCTGTGTTCGGGATCATAGCTCTGCTACTGCTCTCTTCCTGTTCGTCGCTGTCGATGGGAGAGAAGAAGACTAGCCGGAAAGAGACCGACGAGAAAGCAGCGCAAGAGGCTCGGTCTGAGATCGACGGCACAGCCGACACGCAGAGAGAGGAGCGAATACCTGCACAGGAGATATCCGGAGGTATCGACGTTGCCTCGGCTTCATTTAGAGAAAACTTATATACCCTCCCTGAGAACGGAGAGCTCGTGTTTCTCGCAATAGTTCCGAGACGTGCCGACCGAAAAGAGGAATACGAGTTCGCCCTGTGGGAGATCGCCCGTCAGGGGGCGATTTACGAGCAGGTTGCGATCAGCGCACAGTTCCTCACCGCGCAAACGACCGCCGAATTCGGCCACGACGAGAGAATAACCGTCGATGTGGATGAGAATCTCATCGAGCAGATGCGCGACAGGGTGGTAGCACGCGAACACTACCGCGATTCGAGACGGACGGTGGTCAGAGGTACGATAGAGGAGCTCTCCAGTCGAAACTACCGTATCGATACATCGGTAAAGGGGGGACTTCCGGTCTGGGTGCTCAATCCGCTGAAGATCGAGGGGAGATACACGACCGTTGGTTCGGCCGAAAAGAGGTACTACTTGAGCGACTCCATTCGCGCCGCCGACAAGAAGGCGATGGCGAACCTCGCCCGCCAACGGAGACTAAAAATAGACAACCTCAGCGATCAGGTGAAGTCGAATGCAGGGGAGGCCTACAGAGAGTTCAACCTGGAGTTAACCGAGGCGAAACTCGAGGGTTTCTATGTCCTCGCCCGATGGTTCTCTCCGGAGGAGAATTTGTTCTATACGCTCGCGATCTGTTCCCGGGCTGAGTAGCGCCGCCGTCGAACGTCTCAAAGCATGAGTAGATAAGTGGAGGAAGAGATGAGTCAGATCAGGTCACACGGCAGACGAGGGCGAGCAGGAGTGGCTTCCTTTGTTCTCGTCGCGGTCTCGTTCGCTTTGCTGAGCTTTTCGTGCGCAACCTCGCCCGAAGCAGGGGAGGCGTGTCCACCGAAGCCCGACTGGGTCTCCGATCCGGAACAGCAGGGCTACTACGTGGGCGTCGGTTCGGCGGACTCGGACAATCGTGCCGAGGATCGTCCCGTAGCCGAGGCGCGGGCGCGTGCAGATCTCGCTTCGAGGATTTCGGCAAACATAAGAAGCGAGCTCGAGGTCGCCACTTCCGAGACCACCGCAGAGGGTGCCTCTCAAGAGGTGACTGAGAATGTCACTCAATCGGTCGAGGCGAACCTGCAGGACATCGAGACAGTCGACACCTATTACTGTCCCGGAGAAGGCTACTGGGTCTACGTACGTCTGTCCAAGATGCGGTGGGAGGAGATACAAACCGAGCGTCGAGCAGAGCTCATTGAACGGCTTCGAAAGCTCGTCGAGCCGGTGCTCGAGAGCGACGATGAGGATTTTCTCCTCGAGTTAGAGACCCTTCAACAGGGGCGGGCCCTTGTCTATGAATCCTCCGTCGGACCTTCGGCCTCCGGCACTCTCGCCGGCGAGAAGGGTAATCTCGGCGATCTCCTGACGACCTTCATAAACAGGGCTCTCTCGTCGCTTACCCTCTCGGTAGCACAAGAGCAAATAGAGGTCTCCGTAGGAGAGGAAGTCTCCTTCTCCGGAAGGCTCTCGAGTCCGCGGTTCGATAAGACAGGAAATGTGGAGATATTCGTCGACAGAAAGAGCGGCGGAAGGCTGACCACCGTGCAGACCGACGCGCGAGGCAATTTTACCGTGCAGATCCCCGAAGGATTCGCCGAACCGGGAGAACAGCATGTGGTCCTGCGTCCCAGCTTTCAGGATTATGCAGGAGAGGGGCTGCTCTCGGAGGATACCCTTCCTACGCAGGAGGTGGTATGTGCGGTGCAGCGGGTACGGGTAGGTCTCATAGTCGAAACTTCGAGCGAGGTGAGCGGGGTCGACTTCTCCCGGCAGGTCAAGTCGCTCTTCTCGGAGCGGGGGCTCCCCCTCGAGATAGTGGAGGACTTCGCCAACAGCCGGGAACTTCCCCTCGTCATCCGATTCCTCGTGCGGATCAAAGACTTTCCGAAACTGAGCGAGAACGCCTTGAGTATGGCGCAGGCGAGGGCGGTAGTCTCCTTCGAGCGGAATGGAAAGACCCTCTACAGCCACGAGACAAAACCGCTGAAGGACGGCGGTATTACCGCCGACCAGGCGCACCAAAGGGTCGCCGATAAACTCTTCTCCACTCTCGAAGGGAACGATGAGCTCTTCAGGACGCTCGAGGAGTCGATTATAACCAGATGAGCAACGAACTACTATGGGGCGTCATGCTTCTCGTCAATTTCCTCGCGATCGTCGGCTCCTACCGCCTCTGGGGGCGTATCGGTCTCTATATCTGGGTGCCTGTTGCGGTCATAATTGCCAATACGCAGGTCAGTAAGACGATAGAGCTCTTCGGCATAACGGCGACACTGGGAAACATCGTCTACGCCTCGAGTTTCCTCGTCACCGATATTCTCAACGAGAACTACGGCAAGCGTGATGCGACCAGGGCGGTAGGGATCGGTTTCTTTTCCCTCATCCTCTTCACCCTATTGATGAATCTCGCTATTCTCTTCGAGCCGGCCCCGAGTGACTTCGTCCACGGGAGCATGCAGACCATATTCGGCTTCCTGCCGAGGATCGTGCTGGCGAGTCTGGTCGCGTACGGCGCCAGCCAGCTGCACGATGTGTGGGCCTACCATCTCTGGAAGCAGAAACTGCCGGGGACGAAGCAGATTTGGATCCGCAATAACCTCAGTACGATGGTGAGCCAGCTCATCGACTCGTCCATCTTCACCCTCGTGGCGTTCTGGGGTGTCTTCTCCGGAACGGTGCTTGTCGAGATATTCATCACCACCTACCTGCTGAAGTGGCTCGTGGCGGTCTTCGATACGCCGTTCGTCTATCTGGCACGGTACCTCTACGACCGTAACCACATTCCGATCAATCAGGTGAAGTGAGCCAGGATCTGCTTCGTTGCACCCTCTCTGGCGATGATGATGCAGTGGGCCGAACGTTGACGATGAACCATAGTCCGGTAGGTGAGCTCCTGACCGTCGGGATAGACGATCTCTATACCCCTGTTCCGAACGATCCCGTGTGCGGCGGAGATGTCCCAGATGTAGGCAGGGGTGAGCACTCCGCCGGCGACATCGCTGTGGATGAAGGGTGACACGGCGTGGAGAATAGAGCTGCCGATGCTGCGGATCTTCCCCGGAAAGGAGGAGAAGTCGTATCTCCTGTGGACCTTCGAGCCTATCATGAGGGAGGTTGCGTGCGAGTCCCGGTGCTCGTCTTCGATTAACGCGCCGACGATCTCCTCCTCTCCGGTGGGAAGCCGGTAGAGGAAAAGGCCTTCCTCCGGATCGGTCCCCCAACGGGGGGCGGAGATGAGACCCCCGACCGGCTTCAATTCGTGGTCGTGAATGCCGACCGCCACGCACCATCCCGGCATTCCTTGGCTGTAGGAGTCGGTGCCGTCGATCGGGTCGATGGTGAATGTCCACTCCCGGCCCGAAGTGAACGAAGTTTTCTGCTCTTCGGCTATGATGTTTGCATCGGGAAATGCGCGGCGAATGGCCTCTGTGAGAGTTCCATTGATCTCCAGATCCGCCCGAGTGAGTACCGAACCGTCGTGTTTGTATTGCCTTGCGATTTCCCGTTGCAGCTCCCACGCCCTCTTTCCCGCCGTGCGGACTGCCTCTATGAGTAGATCGAATCGAGCCACCTCTTCCCTCCGAACAATGATTCTGCAGCAAGTATAGAAAAAATCGGGCGGCAGTACAATGCGTCGTGGTTGCCGGCCGCCTGCATCAGCCGCCTGCAGCGGCCGCAACTATCTGCGCTTGAATATCTTACTCACGTGGAGGTAGGTGTGCTCGGTAAACATCAAGAAAATGCCGCCGAGTACCGTTACGAGACCGATGAGCTGGAGTCTCGAAAGACCGAAGCCGGGAAGGGCGAGCTTCATGAAGATGATGGGGACGAGAATAAGCGCCACGTTGTGGAATGCGACGAGTGTAGAGGCCCGGGCATGTTTGTAGAAGCCCAATTGGGTGAACGAGAAGGCGAGAAGTCCGAAGAGAAAGCTGCCGCCGAAGAATGTCCAGCCCTCGAGGGAATGAGGGATAAACCTCATCTCGTCGCCGAACTGTTGCCCGATTCCCTTGAAAATGGGATCGAAGGCAGCCGCGCCTCCGGTGAAGAGACCGAAGACCATGCCGATGGGTTTCTGATACTTGTATTTCAGCGATAACACGATGAGAACGAGCAGAATGACAAAGTAGGCGATGGTGAAAAAGCCCACACGCTCGAGGATGATCTCCTGCATCGGGGGGACCTCAACGTTGCCCCGTCCGCCGCCGATGAGGATCGTGCCGACTGCGATGGTCAGTGCCCCGACGTGTTGGAATTTCGAAACCGGCTCGCGGAGCACGAACTCTGAGAAGAGCATCATCACCACCAGTCCGAAGCCGAAGGTGGCGGTGTAGTAGGCGGTAGGGGCGTAGAGATTGGCCAGGAGGGCCCAGAGAAAGCCCAAGTTGTTGAGGATAATGCCCGTTACATACAGCAGGCGCCTCTTTCTCGCCTTACTCACCACTCTTTGAGAAGAAGCTCTGAGTCCTTCTATTCCGTAGCGTTGAAGTCCCTTTGCAATATGAATCTGTGTCGTCGCAACTATGCCGATTAGAGAGGCGATGACTGTTCCGTTCATTGTGTACCCATCGGTAGAAAAAACTATACCTATTTAAGGTCGTGATGTAAATGTACATTTCTGCTACTCTTGCAGAAAAATTGGAGTCGGAGGTTATATGACCAGTTTACGAAAGACGGGGTCGATAGCAGGCGTATCGATACTCGCTGCGCTCATCATCATCGCTTTTCTCATATTTTCCGCCGATGCCTACAGAGAGCGTGTTATCGCGTCCAACCCGGCGAAGCTGGAGATAGACGGTGGAGCCCTCCTCGAGCCTGAACTGCTCAGCAGGGCCGCGGTGCTCTACGATGTGCGTACGGGAGAACTGCTCTACGAAAAAAACGGCGATCTCTCCATTCCACCTGCCTCCATGACGAAGCTCATGACCCTGCATCTCGCCTACCGGGAGATCGAGAGGGGAGAGCTTTCCAGGGACACAGAAATCGTGGTGGAAGCTCCCGCGGATTTCCGCAATCAGGCCGCCGGCTCCTCCCTCATGTTCATCGAGGAGGGACAGAGGCTTACCGTGTTCGAGCTCATGCGCGGTGTGGCGGTGCCCTCCGGAAACGATGCGGCGGTGGCGCTCGCACGCACGATCTCCGGCACGGTGGAGGCATTCGTGGAGAAGATGAATGCCGAGGCGGCGCGCATGGAGCTCGAGGGCGTGCAGTTCGTGGATCCGGCGGGAATAGAACCGGAAAACCGGGTGACCGCACGTTCCTTCGGCCGTTTCTGCCGAACATATATACGGGAGCACCCTTATGCGCTCGAGGAACTCCACTCGCTGCAGGAGTTTACCTATCCCAAAATGAGGAATTTGACGAGAGGCAGCTCGGTCTACGGCTCGATTACCCAAGAGAACTACAACCTCCTCGTGGGAAGGCACCCCTGGATCGACGGATTGAAGACGGGCTACATCGAGGAGTCGGGCTACAACATCGCGGTTACGGCGCAGAAGGAGGGCAGGCGGGTCGTCGCCGTCATAATGGGAGGCCCGGGAGAGTCGACGCGAGAGGGCAATCTCTCCCGGCTCATCGACGGCACCAATCTCATATCCTACGGCCTCTACGCCTTCTGTGAACTGGAGCCTAAGATAGAGGAGGAGATGAGCACGGCGGTACATGGTGGTGACGGAGACTCGGTGAGGCTGCAGGTACCGCAGATCGAACCGCTACTGCTCCCTGCGAGAGAGGCCGGGGCAGTGCGGCTCGAGCTCCGTCTGCGTGAGCCTCTCTGGGCCCCGTTAGAAAAGGGGGCCGAAGTAGGAAGCCTCCACCTCATCGGCTCGGAGGGAGAACACGCGCGCTACCCGATTACCGCCGGCGCCTCGGTCTCCCGCGGCGGTTTTCTCCGTAGAGTGAGGGATTATATAGACGTGGAATTAATACCCAAGCTTTGAACCACTCATTAAGGAAAAAACTCTTCGGGCCGTCTCTCTGGTATGCTCATGGGAGGCTCCCCCTTCGCGGCGTATTCCTCCGAGAGGAAGAGCCCGCAGTAGCAGTGACCGTGCTCCTCTATGTCAGGAGTACTGTAGCTACATGGGCAGACGATATCGGAATCTTTCTCTCTCTCCCCCCAGCCCTCTCGGCAGGGGCACTGCAGGTAGCCGTACCGTTCATAGTTGAGGAGAAAACCCTCCACGAGATAGCCGAGGAAGGACTCGTCCTGCACCACCCTCCAGCCGTTTCGCCGGGCGACGTTGTCGATGAATCGGCGGATACGCCGAGCATCCATTTGCGTTGCGGACATGCTCATTCCTTCTCGGAAGCGAGATCGAGCATCTTTTCCCACGCCTTCTCTATGAAACCGAGCTGATAGTCCGAGTCGTCGACGACGACGGTGGGAAAGAGAGGGCGTTCTCCGAAACGGTCCTTGAACTCATCTTTCAGCCGCTTCTTGTCCCGACCTGAGAGATCGTCTATATAGGCGTACTCGTAGGCAAGGTCGTGCTTGCCGAGATACTCCATGGCCCGCTTACAGAATGCGCAAGACTTGAGTGCGAGGACCTGAATCTTTTTCTCTTCGTGTGAACCCGAAACTTCGGTGAAAGTTAACCAATCGAACATAAGGGTACCTCCTCTTCTCCCTTATCGTAAACGTGAGAATAATAGTCAAGATGTAACGAGGGAAGTTCGTGAGATACTCGCCACCGATTCGCTTCCCGTCATTACCATGCTGTGGAGGAGCTCCTTGCTCAAGCGGGTGAGCTCCGCCTCCACCGCCTCGGCCCCGCCGCCAATGGCCGCGATGGCGATGGGTCTACCGACGAGAACCGCATCGGCGCCGAGGGCGAGCATCTTGAATACGTCCGTCCCCTGCCGTATTCCTCCGTCTACGAGAATCGTGCAGGAGCTCCCTAACGCTTCGGCGATTGAGGGAAGCACTTCGGCGGTGGCCTGCGTCGAGTCGAGTACCCTCCCGCCGTGGTTAGAGACCACGATGCCGGATGCACCCGCAGAGACTGCCTCCTCGGCCTCCTCGATGCTCATGATCCCCTTCACGATGAAGGGGATGTCGGCAGAGCCGCAGATCTCGCGTATCTCGGCGGGAGTCTTCGGGTAGACGTCCTTTCCCATCTCGCTGAGGGTTACAAGGCCCGCCGCATCGACATCCATGCCGAATGCCGGAGCCCCCAGTGCCTCGATCTCCGCTATTCTCCGCTCTATCAGCTCGGCTCCCCACGGCTTTATAAACGGCAGCGCCTCACCGCCGGCGGCGCTGATCTGCTGCGAGGAGGCCTGAAAAATCTCGTCGATTTCTCCGTCGCCGGTGCATGCGAGACTGCCGGCCTTGCGGGCGCCCCGCAGCACGGCTTCGAGATATTCGGCTTCGGAGAGCTCAGCGCTCATGTTGAACCGCACGCCGCCGACAGGGGCGGCGAGTATCGGCATCTCGAGTCTACGGCCGAACAGCTCAACGGATATGTCGGGGCTTGCCACGTGGTGGAGCGTCTTCATGACGAGAGAAATAGAGGAGAGGGCTTCGACGTTGCGGACAAAGGCCGACCCGGTGCCTGTACCGCCCATGCCGGGCACCTCACCTGCGCAGGCGTGTCCGTCGCAGCGCGGACAGACCCGGCAGAACCCCCTCATTCGCTCCCGGGCACGTCTCTTCGTCTCTTCCTTCATGTGCTGCGTCCCTCCTGCAATCGAGACGGACTCTCTACGATGAAAAGGCTCGGCTATAGACGTCCCAAGTCGACTTGATGATCGAATCGAGACTGCTGTGCTTCGCATCCCACCCGAGAAGATCGCGGGCCTTAGAAGATGAGGCAACGAGCTTCGCGGGATCTCCCGCACGGCGCGGGTGGACCTTTGCGGGGATATCCCTTCCGCTCAATCTCCGAGCTGCCTCGAGTATCTGATATACACTCAAGCCGGTTTCGCTGCCGAGATTGACGGTGAGGCTCTCATCCTTTTCGAGGATGTATTCGAGGGAGCTCACATGCGCCTCGGCGAGGTCGGTTACATGGATGTAGTCTCGAACTCCCGTGCCGTCCTCGGTGGGATAGTCGTCGCCGAAAACGGCGAGCTCATCCCGTGTTCCCACGGCAGTCTCCATGACTACCGGGATGAGGTTGGCCGGATTCTTCTCGAGCCCCGTCACACGTGCGAGAGGATCGTAGCCGGCGGCGTTGAAGTAGCGCAGGGATGCGTAGCGCAGTCCCTCGAGCGTGTCGAACCACTCGAGGTTACGTTCGATCTCCAGCTTGGTAAAGCCGTAGTAGTTCTCCGGGACCGTGGGGTGCTTCTCGTCGATGGGCAGGTATTCCGGCTCTCCGTAGACCGCCGCCGAAGAGGAGAGGACGAAGCCCTTTACTCCGGCTTTTACCGCCTCGTCGATGACGCCGAGGGAGCCGCAGATGTTGTTCAGCGCATACTTGCCCGGACGCTGCATCGACTCTCCGGCGGCCTTAAAGGCGGCGAGGTGCACCACGCCGTCCCAGCCCTTCTGCAGCACCTCGGCGAGGTAGCTGCGGTCGGATATATCTTCTTCGAAGAATTCGACCCCAGAAGGGAGGTTTTCCCGGAGACCCGAGGAGAGGTTGTCGTAGATGGCGGTCTCGAAGCCTCTGTCGAGAAAGGCGCGGGTCACATGGGCGCCGATGTAGCCGGCGCCGCCGAGCAGCAGTACCCTCATTACGCCTCTCCGGTAAAGGATCCGAGGACGCCGCGGATCTCATCGAGCCTCTGTGCGAGTTCCTCCTGCGTCTCCGCCTCGACCACCAATCTGAGGTAGGGTTCGGTGTTCGATGGTCTCACGTTGAACCACCAAGTCGGATACTCGATGCGGTAGCCGTCGAAGTCGAGGAGGGCCGTCGGCTCCTCCTTCGAGCTGAAGTGTTCCTTCAGCGCCTCCATGGCGTCGGTCTTACGCTCGATCTTGAAGTTTAATTCTCCTGAATTCGCGTAGTTTCGAATCTCGTCGATGAGGCTGCTGAAACTCCGCCCCTCGGCCTTGACCTGTGCGGCAACTCTCAACACGAGGAGAGATGCGAGTATACCCGAGTCGCAGTGGTAGAAGTCCCGGAAGTAGTAGTGACCGGCGAGCTCTCCCCCGTAGATTCCCTCGATCTCCCGCAGCTTGAGCTTCGCGTAGGCGTGCCCTACCTTCCAGGTGAAGGTCTTGCCGCCGAGCTTCTCCACGTAATCGGATACCGAGCGGCTCGTACGTATGTCCTGTAGCACGTTGCCCTTCTCCTTCTCGAGAAAGTAGCAGCCGAGCACCCCGATTATCAGGTCGGGAGGGACGAACTCGCCCTTTTCGTCCACGAACATGACCCGGTCCGCATCGCCGTCGAAGATGATGCCGAGGTCGCTGCCGTTCTCTCGTACGGCTTTCTTGAGATCCTCGACGTTCTCCTCCTCGAGCGGATTAGGTGCGTGGTTGGGAAAGCTGCCGTCGAGGTCGTCGTAGAGATAGTGCGGCCTGTCTCCGAGCAGCTCATGAATGATCAAGGAGGCCATCCCGTTCGAGCAGTCCACCGTCACGTCGAGGCTCCCGAAGCTCTCGGGAACGTAGGAGGCGAGGAACTCCACGTAGGTCTCTCGGACCGCAAAGGATTTTACCTCTCCCTTCCGCTGCGCCGGCTGTGGTTCCTCCTCCTCTACCATCTTCTGCAGTTCGGAGAGGCCCGACTCGTAGCCGACCGGAAGTGCTCCCGCCTTGGAGACCTTGAATCCGTTGTACTCCTTCGGGTTGTGGCTCGCGGTGATCTGCACCGACGCAGCAAAGCCGAAGTGGGCGGTGCCGAAGTAGACCATCGGCGTCGTCGCGAGGCCCATGTCGTACACGTCCGCGCCCGCATCGGTGATACCGGAGGCGAGGGCGGAGAAGAGCGACTCGCTGCTCGATCTCACGTCTCTGCCGACCAGAACCGCGTCGGCATCGAGTAGACGGGGGAGGAAAAAACCGATCTTGTATGCATCGTCCTCGCTAAAGTCCTTACCGTAGACGCCCCGTATGTCGTATGCCTTGAATCCTTTCATGTTGTTCTCCCGTTGTGTTCCAGTATAGCCCTGAGTCCATCGTGGTCGTACATCTCGAAAAACCAGGCGCTGCCGTCCTCGAAGATGAGCGCTTCGGTGCGCTTAGAGAGTACCTTTCGAAGTCCGGCGAGCGGTTCCAGCTCCGAGGCCTCAGCCTTACTGTTGACCACTCTCTTTGCGTCGGAGGCTGAGATACTGCGCAGCTCTCGGATCGAGGAGAGCGGCGCCTCTATTTTGAACTTCTCGTATGTATTCTTCTTGCCGAATAATTTGAAGAGAGTGTTCTCCCTTTCGAAATCCTCGAACACGACCTTGCCTGAAACCGCGTAGATCAGTCCTCCGAGCGAGCGCGTATGTTGGTCTCCGGAGGCTCCGATAAAGAAGGCGTAGGTCTTCCACTCGAGGGGACCGCCGTTTTGCTCCTCCAAGGAGCGAAGGAACGAGTTTGCATCCATTTCTTCTTCGTTCATATGTAGCGTATTTCGTAGTCGAGCTCGCTTCCCTTCTTGAGCAGCGCGCTGACCCCGCAGTAGCGTTCCTGAGAGAGCTGTACCGCCTTTTCGACCTTTCCCTCGTCGAGCCCGTCGTCCTTCTTGAACTCGTAGATGATCTTGATGGAATGGTACTGCTTCGGGTGCTCGTCGGTGAGCTCTCCCTCCACTTTGACATCGAAATAGCTGTAGGGCTGCTGCATCTTGTTCAGAATCGCGATGACGTCCATGCCGGTGCATCCGGCTAAAGATACGAGAAGCAAGGGCTTCGGTGTAGGACCCCTGTTCTTTCCTCCCACCGCCTCCGCGGCATCGAGAGTTATCGTGTGTCCGTCGACATCCGCGTCGAAGGCCATCCCGTCTCTCCATGTGCAACTTATCGTATGTGACATAATTCCTCCTCCTGTGTGTACCGTTAATATACAGAATAATCCTACCGAGGGCAAAGCGTCGCGGGAAGGCGGCCGCCGGCGTAATGGGATCAGAGTATGTATCTCACCTCCGGAATGGCGTTGAGTTCGGCGTAGAGGGCGTGCAGCTGCTCAAGACTCTGCACGGTCACGGAGGTGCTGAAGCTCACGTATCTATTCTTTCCGCTGAATTTTCTGGTCCACTCCCGCTCGGACAACTGCAGGTCGTCGAATACCTCGTCGATTCGCGCCTGCGTGTTCTCCTCTGATCCACTGTCCGTAATTATCTTCATTACCGTCTTGCTCGGGAAGGCGGGATGTTGATTATCGAAGGTTCCTGTCATAGAATGATCTCCCACTATCTGCTCAGAATGAGTGTACCAGGACCGAAGGGATGAACACAAGCCGAATACGCAAGGACTTTGGAAAGCTCCTCAAGAAGAACCACCAAGCGATGAGAAGGGCACTGGAGGATACCGGTACGAACTGTTTCAGGGTCTACAACCACAACATAGGCATTATTCCGTGGTATATCGATTTCTACGACAGGTACGTGCACATCTCTTCGAAGGATGACGGAAGTGATCCAGAATTGACGCGTCTCGAGCCGGGCTTCCTCGAGGATGTCTCCCGAATGCTCTACGTCCCGTCGGATCGGATACGCATCAAGCGCCGGCCGAAGCAGGGGCGCACGGTGCAGCACGAGAAGCAATCCGAGGAGCAGCTCTCCCTCTGGGTTCAGGAGTACGGACTCTGGTTTCTCGTGAATCTCTCCGATTACGTAGACACCGGTCTCTTCCTCGACCATCGGCTTACCCGGCAGTTCGTGCGCCAAGGGGCTATGGGGACGAGTGTGCTCAACCTCTTCGGCTACACCGGATCCTTCTCGGTAAATGCGGCCGCAGGCGGCGCCTCCGATACCGTGACAGTCGATCTCTCTAAGACCTATCTGTCTTGGGCGCAGCAGAATATGGAGCAGAACGGTTTTATCGGCGAGGCCCACCGCTATGTAGAGGAGGATGCGCGCCGCTACCTGCAGGCAGCAGCCGAACGAGGGGAACGTTATCATCTGATCATCATCGATCCGCCGACCTTCTCGAACAGCCGTAAGATGGAAGGCACTTTCGATGTGCAGCGGGATTACGTGTGGTTCATCGGTACCGCCCTCTCTCTCCTCACCAAGGAGGGAGCCGTGCTCTTCTCCACCAACAAGTCGGATTTCCACTTCGATCCGGGCAGATTTCGAGGGGCGAAGTGCCAAGAGATCACGCAAGATACCGTTCCTCCCGATTTTTCCGGGAAGCACAGGCCGCATCGTTGCTGGCTGGTTGCCGGAGCGGGATAAAATCGACGTACCGAAGACCCGCTAACTTCTACTTGCTGCTCTCCATTTTCTTCTTCAATTTGGCCCAGGTGTCGCGAAGGGAAACCGAACGGTTGAACACCGGTGCCCCCTCGCTCGAGTGGCCCGGATCGACGGTGAAGTAGCCCTTGCGGAGAAACTGGAAGAACTGTTCCGGTTCCGCCTGCTTGAGCGAAGGCTCGAGCTTCGCCTCTTCGATGATCTCTTTGCTCTCCGGATTGAGGTCGTCGAGAAAGTTGCCCGTTTCGGCTCCCGGATTCTCGGCGGTAAAGAGGTGATCGTAGAGTCGGACGCTCGCCTCGAAGGCATGCGGAACGCTCACCCAGTGGCTCGTCCCCTTAACCTTTCTCCCGTCGTCGGTCCATCCCCCGCGGGATTCGGGGTCATAGCTGCAGTGCACCTCGGTGACTTCACCGGTATCCGGATCCTTGACCACCTCGGTACAGGTCACGTAATAGGCGTATTTCAGACGCACCTCGCGGCCCGGTGCCAGCCGGAAGAACTTCTTCGGCGGATTCTCCATGAAGTCGTCCTGCTCTATGTAGAGCTCCCGGCTGAAGGGGAGCATTCTCGAGCCGGCCGAAGGATCTTCCGGATTGTTCTCCGCCTCGAACCACTCTACTTCCCCCTCGGGGTAGTTGTCGATAACGAGCTTCAACGGCCTGAGTACCGCCATGGCTCTCGGTGCCCGTGCATTGAGGTCCTCGCGCAGGCAATGCTCGAGCAGCGCGATGTCGATGGTGCTGTTCGCCTTGGCAACGCCTATCCTGTCGGCGAAGTCTCTAACCGACTCCGGCGTGTAGCCGCGTCTCCGGAATCCGGAAATGGTCGGCATGCGGGGGTCGTCCCAACCCTCTACGTAGCCTCCCTGCACGAGCTGCAGGAGTATGCGTTTGCTCATGACCGTGTAGTTGAGGTTGAGCCGGGCGAACTCGTACTGTCTCGGCCGGTGGGGGAACTCGGTCTGCTCCACCATCCAGTCGTAGAGGGGCCGGTGATCCTCGAACTCGAGGGTACAGATAGAGTGGGTTATCCCCTCGATCGCATCGGAGAGGGGGTGAGTAAAGTCATACATCGGATATATGGTCCACGACTCGCCGGTCCGGTGGTGGTGAGTGTTTTTTATTCGATAGAGGGTGGGGTCCCGCATGTTGAGATTTCCCGAGGCCATGTCGATCTTTGCCCGGAGCACGTACTGCCCCTCCTCGAACTCACCGGCACGCATCCGGCGAAAGAGGTCGAGGTTCTCCTCGGCAGGGCGATTTCGGTCGGGGCTCTCTATTCCCGGCTCGGTGAGGGTGCCGCGGTACTCGCGGATCTTTTCGGGGGAGAGGCTGTCTACATAGGCCTTTCCGTCCCGGATCAGCTTCTCGGCGAGCTCGTAGAGCTTGTCGAAGTAGTCGGAGGCGTAGTATTCGTGCTCGCCCCAGTCGAAACCGAGCCACCGCACGTCGCGCTTGATCGATTCGATGTACTCCACCTCCTCCTTCGCGGGATTGGTGTCGTCGAATCTGAGGTGGCAGCGGCCTCCGTACTTCTCGGCGAGGCCGAAGTTGAGGCATATCGACTTCGCATGCCCGATATGGAGATAGCCGTTCGGTTCGGGCGGAAAACGCGTGATCACCTTCCCTTCGTGTCGCCCCTCGGCTAGGTCAGATTCTATTACCCGTTCGATGAAGTTGAGCGACTCTTCGTGCTTTTCTCCATCGTTCACATCGCTGCCGTTCTCTGTTTTTGCCATGGTAAAAAACTCCCTCCGTGAATTACCGGATGCTATCATAAAACGTGAGAAATGGTAAGAGAAGTGAAAAGTTATGCTGCGGATCGAAGCGGCGGACACAAACGGGCAGACCGGAGGACTGGAACGGCTTCACTCTTCTTCGAGGAAGCCGCCGGTCGCCCGGAAGAGCAGCCCCGCGCGGTAGTGGCTCACACGGTTTCTTCCGTTTTGCTTCGAGTTGTAGAGCGCCTCGTCGGTCTGTTTTACCAGCTTATCGGGCTCGTCGAGTCGGAGGGAATCGATCGTGTTGACCCCCAAACTCACCGTCACCTGCAGGACTTCGTTTAGGTAGGAGATCTCCATACTTTCGATGTTCTTTCTCACACGCTCGGCAACGTGTTGAGCCGCTGCCCGTCCCGATTCGGGGAGGAGTATAATGAACTCCTCGCCACCGAAACGTGCGATCACATCCTCCTCTCGGGTGGATGTTTCGAGCTCGCGGGCGAGATGGAAGAGGACCTTGTCACCTGCGAGGTGGCCGTGCTTGTCGTTGAGGTGCTTGAAATGGTCTATGTCGAGCAGAAGGATGGAGATGGTCTTCTCGTATCTCCTGATCTTTGCCAGCTCCTCGGAGAGCCTCTTGATGAAGAAGGAGTGGTTGTAGAGACGGGTCTTGTAATCGGTCACGCTGCTGGTGTAGTGGATCGTGTTCTGGAGGCTCACGGATACGAACTTCATCAACCTGTCGATATAGACGATCTCGTCGTTGCTGTATTCTCCTCCGGTAACCTTCTTCCCGACGACGATGATGCCGTAGAGGTCGTCCGGCCCGGATACCGGCACGAGTATCTCCGGATCGAGGGGGGCAAGCTGCTCGAGAAGCGAGCGGTTCTGCACCGAATACTCGAAGAGGGAGTAGCCTATAGTGCCGGGATATCGGTTGAAGAACTGTCGGTACGGCTCGAGTGATTCTACCGGTGCAGGTGTTTCGACCCTCTTGAGGTTGTGGAAGCAGACGGTCTTGAGCTCCCGCTCATGGCCGTGGGGGGTGAACACGAATTGGAGATAGCGCGGGACGAAATGGTCGACGAGCGTGTTGGTGATGTAGTCTATGAGTTGGTCTACCGAGTGTTTGTTGAATATCTCTATGGCGTCGGAAAGGAGCTCTTCGAGATTGCGGATGTTCTTCCGGTAAGCTGCGACCTGATCGAAGACTCCGAGTCTGTTGAGCAGATCGTAGTGCCTGAGTACTTCGGGGTTGTTTTGAAAATCGTCGCCGGCATCCATTTCTTGCGCGTACAACAGAATAGTTCATAAATGAGGAAAGCACAAGTATTTTCCACTACGAAGATGAGGAAGGGATGAGCTTTCCGAGGTCGGGGAAATCGGGATGATAGGCCGATTCTAACGCCGCTCTCGGGAGGTCAACGAGGGGACTGCTGCTGAGGTCGATAATGCGGGAATCTGCGCTCGCCTTGAGCTCCGCCCTCGACGCGTTCAAGAGTCTGTCCGTCATATCGGATATCGTGATCCTGAGGTTCGGATGGCGCTCCGATATCAGGGAGGTTCCGTAGTCGCCGAACGGTACCGCCTCTCCGGTTTTTTCCGTGAATCCGGAGTCGATGAAGAGCTCGATCGTCTCTGCCTCGAGCCCTGAGAGGGTGTCTGTCAGTAGAGAGACGGCTTTGACGAACTCCTCCTTGCGGTAGAGGCTGCGGTAGTCTTTCCCATTGTCCCGGAGAAAACCGTCGGTGGAGATGTAGACGAAGCGGCCGAAGAGGTAGTTCATGATCGTGTAGACGACGTTGAAGTAATCGACCGCCAGAACTCGCACAGTCCCCTTCGAAGTGCGGTCGAGAGAGAGCTTCAATGCTCGTCTGCGGCTGTTTACTGCATCGGAGAAGACGCCGCGGTGCAGGACGGTCCGCTGAGCTCTCGACAGACCATAGGTGTCTGCGACGAGCAGCCTCGTGCGCCGTTCCGGATATCCCCTGTTGAGGAGCTCGTGGTAATCGGCAACGGCGCGGGTGAAGGCGGTCGTCAGCAGCTTCGTCATTACTTCTCAATGGTACTCCAGGGCGAGGGCTTTCGCAAGCCGGTGCTCCTCCCGCACCTCATTCAGGAGTCGGCGTAAATAGACCGGCTCTCCGGCACACAGGGGCTCCGCTCTCGCGATCGCGGCCTCTGCTTCGGCGTAACGCTCCTCCATAAGCAGGAGTCTGCCGAGCAGACAGAGAGCCGCTGCGCGACGCTCCCGTGGCTGTTCCTGTGAAGAGATTATCGACTCCGCGAGCATTCTTGCCCACCGTGTGTGGCTCGGCATCTCGTCGAAGAGATACGCATGGGCGAGGAGGAGCAGCTCTCCTCCGGCTCTCAAACGGCGCTCCCTGACGGGAGAGTACAGGTCGGATGCGGAAACGAGCCGTCTCGGAAGCCGGAGTATCGTACCACCTATGTTGCGCAGCGGACCTGTTTCGGCGTAACCCCCGCGCCCTCGGAGAGGAGCACCGGTTGCGGGATTCGCCAGCGCATTGCTCTTCCAGAGGAAGCGCTCCGGTTCGTTCGGAGGATGAGTGCGGTATTCGAGACGTATCAGGAGGTCTCCACGTTCGAAGTAGTCAGGAAGTCTGAAGACAAGGACCGGCTCTCCTGCGGTCTTCGCCGCA
>CAYFVU010000008.1:29104-31448 GCA_964346645.1 uncultured Spirochaetaceae bacterium
TTCGCCGCATTAATAAGAGAGCAGCAGCGCAGTATGAAACGGAGCTTCTCCTCGTCCGAGAGGAGCGGGGCGAGCTCGAGCCGCCTGAGCATGCCGTTCAGAAATGGGTAGATCATGCTGAACGGTGGATAGGGGAGCTCCTTTGTTGCGAGGCGGCCGGCGGTGCCGGAGAACGGCGGGGCCGATTCGACGAGAAGGGGACCGAGATGTGTTGTCTCGCCGCCGTCCGAGGAAGTGAGGCTGCGGCAGGATCCCGACAATAGGATCAGGGCCAACAGAAGTACCGAAGCGGAAAAGAGGGAGTCTAGGCCGAGGCGCCCGCGGCGATAAATGCGGCCACGTTCGGCATTTGCATGTTTTGCCTGAAAAGGGTGTGGGAAGGAAACCATAGAACCTCCTGGGGGAGATTTCGGGTGCCGCATCCCCTGCGGCACCTCTTCTCTCCCTCTACTAGGCTCTTACGGCTCCTCCTGCTTCACCTGCACTGCGGCGGCGATAAAATTGAAGAGGCGGCAAACAAACTATGAAAGTGCGACGGATCAGCACTTCTCTATGTCGCCGATCTTGTCGACTCGGCGTTGATGTCGGTCACCGGCGAAAACTGCGCCGATGTAGGCGTCGAGCATCTCTTCGATCGAATCGGTATATTCGATTCTTCCTCCGAAGGCGATAAAGTTCGCATCGTTGTGCTCCTTCGCCATTTCTGCGGCGAAGCGGTTCTGCGGCATGGCGCAGCGCACGCCGGGAAATTTGTTTGCGCTGATCGAGGCGCCTATTCCCGTACCGCAGCAGACGACGGCGAAGTCGTAGCTTCCGCTCGCGTACTCGTCGTAGGCCTCCCGCACCTTGTCAGGGTAGTCGACGGAGTCGGAGCTGAAGACTCCCACGTCCTTAACCTCGTAGCCGTGCTTTTCGAGACGAGCGATGATCCGATCCTTGATCACGACTCCTCCGTGATCGGTACCGATTACTACACGTTTCATGCGATAAACTCCTTAAAGTTGAACATTGACGTACAATGTAGTATACACGATAGTACACAGGGAAGTCATTATTTAACACGTATAGGGAAAGAGTGTGGGAGAGCAGTAGATGGCAACGAACGGCAGCAACGGGTCTCCAAACGAACCCTTCAGAGTGGTGGGCATAGGTGCCTCTGCAGGGGGACTGGAGGCACTAGAGGAGTTTTTCAAGAACATCCCGGACGACACGAATCTTGCATTCGTGGTCGTGCAGCACCTCTCGCCGGACTACAAGAGCCTCATGGTCGAGTTGCTCTCTAAATACACGAGGATGAGGGAGATTCCCGTTCTGCTGCTGACAGGACATTCGAGAGGCGAGCTGGATGCGGACTCCTTTCCGCAAAATATCGTCGAGATCATCACCAAACCGATAGATAAAGACAGCCTCTGCAAAACCGTGAACCGATACACCGAACTCGACCGCGGTGCGGAGGCGTAAAGAGAGGGTATGTATGATTAGTGAACAAATAGCTTCCTGCGGAATAGTTCCGGTAGTGCGGATCGAGCGTGCGGAGGATGCCGTTCCCCTTGCCGAGGCTCTGTGGGCCGGGGGCATACGCGTGGTGGAGTTTACCTTCCGCACCGAAGCCGCCGGAGAGGCCATGAGAAGAAGCGCGGAAAAGCTTCCCGACATGCTCGTAGGCGCGGGCACGGTCAGGAGCGTGGCACAGTTCGAGGAGGCGATGGATGCGGGGGCCCGCTTCGTCGTGACCCCAGGGTTCAACCGGAAGGTGGTGGAGACGGCGGTACGGGACCACGTACCCATCTATCCCGGGATCGTCACTCCAGGGGAGCTCGAACGGGTTCTCGAGTACGGCATAAAGACGGTGAAGTTCTTTCCCGCCGAAGCCTCCGGGGGGACGGCGATGCTCAAGGCCTTTGCCGGACCGTACGGGGACGTCAAGTTCATTCCCACCGGCGGAATCGGTCCGAAGAATCTCGAGGAGTACCTCGGGCTCGGGAACGTGCTCGCAGTCGGCGGAACTTGGCTGACAAAGAGCGACGAATCCGGTACGCTCGACTTTGCGCTCATACAGCAACGCGCCGCCGAGGCGATCGAGATCATCGCTGCGCTGCGCTGATGATCATTCGGCCGGTCTGGGGCGTGGAAGTTTAACGCCCTTTTCTGTTACTATCGCGATATGGCCCACTCAATCTACAAAGAGACTATTCTCTCGAGATACCGCGCGCAGGCGCACCACTATGCAATGGCGCAGGCGGATCGGCAGGAGGAGAAGAGAAATCCCGTCTGCGGCGACAATATTCGGCTATACTTTCGGATAGAAGGTCCGGTAGAAGGCCGGACAGAGGGCTTGAAAGAG
>CAYFVU010000008.1:31548-68013 GCA_964346645.1 uncultured Spirochaetaceae bacterium
GCTATACTTTCGGATAGAAGGTCCGGTAGAAGGCCGGACAGAGGGCTTGAAAGAGAGCTGGAAAAAGGGCTTGAAAGAGGGCGATCGCCTCGCGGAAATCAGCTTCGACGGACACGGCTGCTCCATTGCTATGGCGGCGGCGGAGATCCTCTGCGAGACGCTCTCCGGCAAAGAGCTCTCCGAGGCAGCGAAGCTCGTGGAGCAGTACCTCGGGCTCGTCAGAGACGGTCGTCAGGATTATCGCTTTTCCGGCGAGCTCGAAGAGTTGAACGCCTTCGAGTCGGTAAGGGAGTATCCCTCACGCATCGATTGCGCCGCCCTCGCATGGGAAACGGCGAAAGACATACTGCAGGAGTAAAAAAGAATGGCTGCGGAAGACAGAAGAGTCATATTTTCCATGGTGAATGTGCGTAAGAGTCACGGCAAGACGATGATTCTGCGCGATATCTCGCTCTCGTTTTTCTACGGGGCGAAGATCGGCGTTCTCGGTCTCAACGGTGCGGGAAAGAGCTCATTGCTTCGGATCATTGCAGGTGACGACACCGAGTATGAGGGAGAGGTTCACCACACCGAGGGGTACTCCATCGGCTTCCTCGAACAGGAGCCCCACCTCGCTGCGGGCAAGACGGTTAGGCAGGTGGCCGAGGAGGGAGTCTCCGAAACTATGGAATTGCTGGCCGAGTACGACGGAATAAACGAGAAGTTCGGCGAGCCGATGGACGGCGACGAGATGGAGAAGCTGCTCGAGAGGCAGGGCGAGGTGCAGGAGAAGCTCGACGAGATCGATGCGTGGAATCTCGACTCGCGGCTGCAGCTCGCCATGGATGCCCTGCGCTGTCCGCCGGAGGATCAGGTGGTCGACGAGCTCTCCGGGGGAGAGCGGCGCAGGGTCGCTCTGGTGCGGCTCCTTCTGCGAAGTCCCGACATACTCCTGCTGGACGAACCTACGAACCACCTCGATGCGGAGTCGGTCGCCTGGCTCGAGCACCACCTGCATGATTACGAGGGCACGGTCATAGCCGTCACCCACGACCGCTATTTCCTGGACAACGTGGCCGGCTGGATCCTCGAGCTCGATCAGGGCTATGGGATCCCCTTCAGGGGTAACTACTCCTCCTGGCTCGAGCAGAAGGAGCAGCGGCTGGCGCTGGAGGAGAAGCGGGAGACCGAACGGCAGAAGACCCTCCACCGTGAGCTGGAGTGGATCAAGATGGCCCCTAAGGGGCGACAGTCGAAGAGCAAGGCGAGAATAAATGCCTACGAGGATCTACTGCAGCAGGACCAGGCGGCACGGCAGAAGGACCTGCAGATCTTTATTCCACCTGGACCGCGCTTAGGCGACGTGGTCGTCGAGGCAGCAGGGGTCCGCAAGAGTTACGGCGACCGTATTCTCATGGACGACATGAGCTTCTCGGTCCCTCCCGGGGCGATCGTCGGCATCGTGGGACCGAACGGTGCGGGAAAGACGACCCTTTTCCGTATGATCACCGGCACCGAGCAGCCCGATGCCGGTGAATTGAGGGTCGGCGACACGGTGAAGCCGGCCCACGTCGATCAGATGCGGGAGATACTCGATCCGGAAAAGTCGGTATGGGAGATGATATCCGGCGGAAAGGAGGAGATCCTCCTAGGCAAGCAGCGGGTGAACAGCAGAGCCTACGTGGCCCGTTTCAACTTCCAGGGCGGAGCCCAGCAGAAAAAGGTCGGCTCTCTCTCGGGAGGGGAGCGCAACCGTGTGCAGTTGGCCATGATGCTCAAGAGCGAGGCGAACACCCTCCTCCTCGATGAGCCGACGAACGATCTGGATGTAAACACCATGCGGGCTCTCGAGGACGGCCTCGTCAACTTCGCCGGCTGTGTGATGGTCGTCAGCCACGACCGATGGTTCCTCGACAGAATCTCCACCCATATCCTCGCCTTCGAGGGGGAGAGCAGCACCTTCTGGTATCCCGGCAACTATTCGGAGTACGAGGAGAATCGGCACCAGAGACTGGGAACGGAGGCCGACAGGCCCCATCGGATAAAGTATAGGAAGCTGACGCGCGATTGATCAGACGCGCGATTGAGTATGAGAATGGGCGTCGACGCCCTCCGCGTCGGTGCATACAAGGAGGTATGACATGCAGGCTCTCACGTTTGGTGAGTTACTCTGGGATGTGATCGAGGGAAAGGAATACATCGGAGGGGCTCCCTTCAACTTGGCCTCCCACCTCGCGCAGATGGGGGCCGATTCGGCCTTTGTGAGCGCAGTAGGAGACGATGAGAGGGGCCGCAAAGCCAAAGAGCTCGCCGCCGAGCACGGAGTGGAGACCGAGTACATCGGCACCGACGGGGAGCTCGAAACCGGCATCGTGCTGGTGGAGCTCGACGAGAAGGGCAGTCCGACCTACGACATTCGCGAGGGCAGTGCCTGGGACCGCATCGTGCTGAGCGAGGATCAGTTCGATCTGTTGCGCCGGCGTGAGTGGGACGTCTGCAGCTTCGGCACACTAGCCCAACGGAGCGAGGAGAACCGGAAGATGCTTCACAGAATGGTGAAAGCCGCCGAGCCGAAAGAGCTCTTCTACGATGTGAACCTCCGCCTCGACTACTACGGCAAGGATGTCATTGCCGATTCGCTCAATCTTGCCACGATTCTCAAACTCAATGACGAGGAAGTCCCCGAGGTCTCTCGACTCCTCTATGGGGAGAAGGTACTCGACCGGGGATTCTGCGAGCGTATGGAGAAGGATTTCGGCATTCACACCACCTGCATTACCCGAGGTAAGCTGGGAGCATCGATCTGCTGGAGGGGAGAGTATTTTCACGTGCCCGTGGTGCCGATACAGGTGGCCGACACCGTCGGCGCAGGAGACAGCTTCTCTGCGGCATTCCTCTACGGCTACTTTACCAGCGGCGACGTAAAGAAAGCGGGAAATCTCGCCTCCCTCGTCAGCAGTTACGTCGCATCGAAGAAAGGAGCCATACCGTCCTACGACGAGCCGGTTACAAAGGCGATCAACAGGGTAACCCGTGAGGCCTCCGAATAGGAGTCGTAAACGACGGGAAATTAACGAGAGATTACTCTTCGTCGTAGTTGATGACGGCGATGAACTCGAGGGGAGCGCTTCCGGTGTTCGCGATGCTGTGGCTCGCCCCGTTTCCGGTAATTACCATGTCCCCTCCGGTCACCGGTTTTAGCCCGTCGCTCTCGGTTACCTCTCCGGTTCCCGAGAGAATGGCGTAGTACTCGGTTTCTCCGTCGTGGGTGTGAGGGCCGATACTCGCGCCGACCGGCAGCGTGATCCAGGCAAAGAGCCGGCCGTTCTGCATCTCCTCCTTGGTGACCATGTGAGTGATGGAGACGATCCCCTGTCCGTCGCGCATACGCTCACGTCTGTCGGTGGTCATCTCGCTTCTCTTTCGTATCATCTCTCCTCCTCGCTGCAACATCCGTGGTAATGTGTATATTGATTCGCTTAGGTCAGGACTCTTTTCTGGGGAAGTCGAAGTGGCGCTCGAACAGCTCCACGAGCTGCTCCGCAGTCTGCTCCTCGTTCGGTCCCTCGACCCGGATGGTGATGCTGTCGTTCTGTACGAGGCCGAGCGAGAGCAGCGCCATGATGTTGTTCAGCTCGACTTCTCCGTTCTCTCCGGCAACCGTAACGCTTCCCTCGTAATCGCTTACGAAGTCCATTATTACTCCTGAGGGTCGGACGTGAATGCCCGCCGCATTCTGTATAGTTGCCGTCTTCTCTACCATGATTTCATATCCCACTTTATTGTAGTAGAGGTGATTTCAAAAATCAAAGCTTTTTGATAGGCTGTGGTCAATTCGGCATGCAGCCGGCAAGAGGAGGCGGTATGGATTACGATCTGCAGGAGGGGAACTGGTACCGGTTGACCCTTCCGATGGGTAAGGAATTTATCGCGGAGTTCAGAGTAGAGAGGGGGAGAGAAAAGGGTGAGTACTTCGTCTTTCCCGATCAGTCGCGAACCCGCAAGGAGGATCTCCTCCCGTATCTTTCCGATATCGAAGAGATAGAGAAGCCGGAGGCGAACGCCCGCTACGACATCAACGACTTCCTCGCTTAGGCGGACGGTGTGACCGACCGCAGGCTTCGTATCATCGCCCTCTTCGCCTCGCTCTGCCTCTTCCTCTCCATCGTAGAGTTGATGATCCCGAAGCCCATACCCTTTTTTAGGCTCGGTCTCGCGAACCTTCCCATACTCCTCGCACTTCTGCTCTTCTCCGCCTCAGAAGTCTTTCTCATCATCTTTCTGAAGGTTCTCGGCCAGGGTATCGTCAGCGGGACACTCATCTCCTACGTGTTTCTCTTCTCTGCGGCGGGGAGCTTCGCCGGCGGAGCGGCGATGCTCCTGCTCAGACGTTTCTACGGCCGTTGGATCACTCTCGTCGGCATAAGCCTCGCCGGCGCGCTCGCGAGCAATGTGGTGCAACTCTTCGTCTCATATCTCTTGATCTTCGGAGAGAGTACCCTTCTTATTGCTCCCCTCTTCCTCATCGCCGGTTCGCTGACGGGCCTCGCACTGGGGTTTGCCGCAGAGACGGCCGAGCGCCGCTCTCGCTGGATGGACCTGTTGAGAGGAGGTGGATCGCTGGGCACGGCAGGAACTCGGCCCGTCGAGGGGAGTCCTCGGACGGCAGACGGCGGTAACCTAGAAAGCGGCGGGTGGAGGCAAGGCGGCAGATTGCCCCTATTCCGCCTCGCGGTGGGACTCATGCTCATACCTCCCTTCATACTGCAGAGCGAGGTGGGGCTGCGGGCTCTACAGCTACTGATCTGTATCACTGCTGCTTCCGCCGCAGGTCGCAGGTTTCGTCTCCTGCCGGGAGCACTCATCTTCACTGCGGTGGTGGCCGCTCACGTGCTTATGCCCGTCGGGCAGGTTCTCTTCGAGCTCTTCGATTTCCCGGTTACCCGCGGCGCACTCGAGAAGGGGGTACACACGGGGCTATCAATAGTCGGGCTCGTCTACATCTCTCGTTTCGCCGTCTCGAAGGAGCTCTACATACCCGGCACCGTAGGCAACCTGCTGTACGACGTGCTCTACTTCTTCGAAGAGCTCACTGCCTTCGCCCCGAAGAGGGGCAAGGGGCATGCGGAGGCCCCTAAGGACTCTGCTCGCTTGAGGGAGAAGCAGAAAGGCCGTCGGCTCGCCGCTCTACGCGGCATGTTTGGAGGTCTATTTTCGGAGATAGATGAGTTCCTGATCGCGGAGAGCGGGTTCGAGCTGCACGGGCGGGAAGAGCCGCGAGCGAGCGTGCCGGAAGGGGCTGCGGGCGCGGTCACCGACGGCGCTAGGGAAGGAGGGTTGAGCCCTATGGCCGTAGCACTGCAGATCGGGCTGCCCCTGCTACTGCTCGTCCTGCAGTGGACGCTCTTTTTGGTCGACTTCTGAGCTTCAGCTCTGCGCCGAACGGTTTCACATGATAAGAGCGAGATTTTCTCAGCCGTTTTACACTTTTTTTTACACAGGTGTATTGACAGGAAGTAACAATGTTGCTAACGTCCAACTTAATTTAGGAGATTCCTACGGGAAAAGGAGAACTTACGATGTTGAGAGTAACCGCACAGGCAATCAATAAGAGCGCTGTCGAGAGAACGAACGCCCTCATTATTGCGGTGAACAGCATTATTATTCTCCTCCCACTCCTACTCCTATCCATTATTATTCCTTCCGCGACGTCGAATTGTTCCGATTTTACGGCTAGACGCGCCCATTCCGCATAGACTGCGGGTCGAGCAGAAGTAACGTAAAGGACAGGAACAATGACACGTCTCGAAACCGCTGCAGCGGTTTACGTGTGTGCCGCACGCGTATATCCGCACACAGGCGCAGAACAATCTACTACACGACACACACATACCACACTCATTAAAGGTATATCCCCTCTCGGATCCGGAGGCGGACCCTTCGGCTTAGAGTTCGGGGGAGAGGAGGAGCTATGACGGGGGCACAGATCTTCGTAGAGTCCCTGAAGAGGGAGAAGGTGGATACGCTTTTCTGTTACAACGGGGGAGCGGTCATATCGATATTCGACGCGCTGCACCGTTACGGGAGCGATATCAATCTCATCCATCCGCGCCACGAGCAGGGGGGAACCCATGCAGCCGACGGGTATGCGAGGTCGACGGGGAAACCCGGTGTGGTACTCGTGACCTCGGGGCCGGGCGCGACGAACACGATCACCGGCATCGCCACTGCCTACATGGATTCGGTGCCCCTGGTGGTCTTCACCGGGCAGGTCTCCACCACCATGATAGGCTCGGACGCCTTTCAGGAGGCGGACACGGTCGGCATCACGATGCCCATCACCAAGGCGAATTTCCTGGTGAAGCACCCCGAGGATCTCGCCTCCACGGTAAAAAAGGCCTTCTACCTCGCAACGACGGGTCGGCCTGGTCCGGTGGTGGTCGATATTCCGAAGGACGTGCAGATGCGCGAGGCCGAATTGGAGTATCCGGAGAAGCTCGATCTGCCCGGTTACAAGCCGAAGCGCGAGGGGCACCCGAAGCAGGTGAAGACGCTGAAGGAGGCACTCGCAAAGGCCTCCAAACCTGTCGTCCTCTCCGGCGGCGGCGTGGTCTTCTCCGACGCGGTAGAGGACCTCAACCACTTTCTCGACCGATTCGGCATTCCCGTCATCAACACCCTCATGGGACACGGCGTTCACCCCTCGCGGGAGGAGCTCTACTACGGGCCGGTGGGAATGCACGGATCGCTCTACGGCAACTACGCCATTCAAAACTGCGACCTCCTCATCGCACTCGGCACGCGCTTCTCCGACCGTATTCTCGGGAAGGTCAGCGAATTCGCCCAGAGGGCGAAGATCGCCCACGTAGACATCGATGCTGCCGAGATAGGCAAGAATGTCGGCGTAGACATCCCCATCGTAGGCCCCATAGACACGGTGGTGGAGGAGCTGAATGCGGAGAGCGAGTACGGGAACTACGAGAAGTGGATCGAGGAGCTTCAGGGAGTCCGCAGCGAAAAGCCGCTCGCCTACGAGACGACGAAGGTGCTCAAACCGCAGTATCTCATTCAGCTGGCGAACAAGTACTTTCCAGAGAACACGGTGGTGGCCACCGACGTGGGGCAGAACCAGATGTGGGTCGCCCAGTACTTCCGCTTCCGCAGGCCGAGACGCCTCCTGACCTCCGGAGGACTCGGCACCATGGGCTACGGCTTGCCGGCGGCCGTCGGCGCCTCCGTGGGAAATCCCGACGACCAGGTCCTCGCGGTCTCCGGCGACGGGGGGTTTCAGATGACCATGCAGGAGATGGCGACGGTGCGTCGTTACGGCCTCAAGGTGAAGATGCTGGTGCTCGACAACAGTTATCTCGGCATGGTCCGTCAGTGGCAGCAGCTCCTCTTCGAGAAGCGGTACTCCGGGACGGAGATGAACGACAATCCCGACTTCTGCAAGCTTGCAGATGCAATGGGTGTTCCCTCCCGAAGGCTGACGAAGGTCGAGGATGCCGAGTCGCTGATGAAGGAGTTCGCAGAAAGAGAGGGAAGCATGCTCCTGCACGCAGTCATCGAACAGGAGGAGAACGTGCTCCCCATGGTACCGGCGGGCAAATCGTTCGACAACGTCATAGAGCGTTTCTGAGAGAGCATTCAGGGAGGATATGAATATGAGCGATCAGGAAACATTGAGGGACCATACCATTGCCTTGACGGTGGCGGATCATCCGGGGGTGCTCTCGAAGATCACGAGTCTCATTACCCGGAGGGGCTTCAACATCGACAGCATTGCCGCGGGACCGACGACCGGCAAGGGTCTCTTTCGGCTCACCATCATCGTGAAGGGTGATGACCGGGGAGTCGAGCAGATCCAGAAGCAGCTCTACAAGCTCGTCGACACCGTGAAGGTCGTTCCCATCCACCCCTCGAGAAAGGTGGAGCGGGAGATAGGCCTCATCAAGCTCAAGGTTCCTGCGGGAAAGCGGGGCGAGGTGGTTCAGATCATCAGCGCCTTCAAGGGAGAGGTCATCGACTCGGGCCCGGGAGGCTTCATAGTCGAGGTAACCGGAGAGAGCGAGAAGATCGACTCGTTTCTCGGTATGTTTCAGCCTCAGGAGATTGCCGAAGTGGCACGTACCGGAGTCGTTGCGATGGACAAGTGGGAGAAGAACGGCACTCCAAAGGCCTAGTTTCACACAATATTAAATTACTTAGAGAAGACAAGGAGAAAGAAATGGCGGAAATCTACTACGACAAGGATGCGGACCTCTCGGTACTCGAGAAGAAGACGGTTGCGGTAATCGGATTCGGCAGCCAGGGCCACGCCCATGCGCTGAACCTCCACGACAGCGGGGTGAAGGTGGTCGTCGGTCTCAGGGACTCCAGTCCCAAGAAGGCGGAAGCGCAGCGTGCCGGTCTGGAAGTGGTCCCTCCCGACGAGGCGGCGAAACGGGGCGACATGGTGATGATACTCATACCCGATGAGCTGCAGCCGGAGGTCTACAGCCGCGACATCGAACCGAACTTGGAGGAGGGCAACATGTTGATGTTCGCCCACGGATTCTCCATTCACTTCAGCCAGATAGTGCCGCCTGCGAACGTGGACGTGACTATGATAGCCCCGAAGGGGCCGGGTCGCATGGTCCGCAGGGAGTACGAGGACGGACGAGGGGTTCCCGACCTGGTGGCGATCTACCAGGATTACACGGGCGAGGCACTCGAGCGGGCGCTCGCCTACGGCAGCGGCATCGGCGGCGGCAGGGCCGGCATCTTCCGCACCAGCTTCCGGGAGGAGACGGAAACCGATCTCTTCGGAGAGCAGGCGGTACTCTGCGGCGGGGTGACGAGCCTGATGAAGAGCGGATTCGAGACTCTCGTCGAGGCAGGCTACCAGCCGGAGATGGCCTATTTCGAGTGCATACACGAGATGAAGCTGATAGTCGACCTCATCTACGAAGGCGGTTTCGAGTACATGCGCACCGGCGTCAGCAATACCGCCGAGTACGGCGACTACATCACCCAGCCGAAAGTCATCAACGCGGAGTCGAGAGAGGCGATGCAGGGCATCCTCTCGGACATCCAGAAGGGTGAGTTCGCCAAGAACTGGATCTTGGAGAACAAGGCGGGACAGCCTTCCTTCAAGGCGATGCGAGCCAAACAGAAGGAGCACCGGCTCGTAGAGGTGGGTTCGCGGCTCCGGGGCATGATGCCCTGGCTCGAGAAGAAGAAATAACCGGCGACGGAGGTCGCCGAGGAGGAGTTACCATGCAGGTGAAAGTCTACGACACGACCCTACGCGACGGCGCACAGTCGGTGGGAGTCACCTTTTCGCTGGACGACAAGATGAGAATAGTCCGGGAGCTCGATACCTTGGGTGTACACTACATCGAAGGGGGCTGGCCCGGCTCCAATCCCAAGGACGAGGAGTTCTTCAGACGCTGCAAACAGAGTGAGCTGAAGAATGCCAGAGTCACCGCCTTCGGCTCCACAAAGGCGAAGAAGACGAAGGTAGAGGAGGATAAGATCCTTGCGAAGCTCGTAGAGAGCGGCGCACCGGTCATCACTATTTTCGGCAAGTGCTGGGATCTCCACGTGACCGAGGCGCTCTCCGCCACGCTCGACGAGAACCTCGAGATGATACGCTCGTCGGTTGCCTACCTCAAGAAGCATGCGGAGGAGGTGATCTTCGACGGCGAGCACTTCTTCGACGGCTACAAGGCCAATCCGGAATATGCAATGGCCTGCCTGAAGGCGGCGGAGGAGGAAGGAGCGGACTGGCTGGTGCTCTGTGACACCAACGGGGGAACGCTGCCGGATGAGTACGGCGAGATCAGCCGGTACGTCGCCGGTCAGACTTCGGTGAAGCTCGGGACCCATGCCCACAACGACGCAGACTGCGCCGTGGCGAACACCCTCATTGCAGTGGAGCAGGGCGAGGCGCAGATGGTGCAGGGGACGATAAACGGCATCGGTGAGCGCTGCGGCAATGCGAACCTCTGCAGCGTTCTCCCGAACCTCTCCTTCAAGAAGGGGATCGAGACGGTTCCCGGCGAAAAACTCTCCCTGCTGAAGTATGTCAGCCACTTCGTCTGGGAGGCTTCGAACGGCACTCCCGACGACCACATGCCCTATGTAGGAAACCACGCCTTCGCCCACAAGGGGGGTGTGCATGTCTCGGCGGTCAGGAAGAATCCGCGGACCTACGAGCACATCGAGCCGGAACTCGTGGGCAACAAGCGCGCTTCGACGATATCCGAGCTCTCGGGAAAGAGCAACGTCCTCGAGAAGCTGCGCAAGATGAACATGGCAGGCGAATCGGACGGGGATCTCGCCGGTCGCCTGGTGGCGAAGGTCAAGGAGCTGGAGTCGCGGGGATACCACTTCGAGGGAGCCGAGGCATCCTTCGAGCTGCTGATAAGTCAGGTAGTAGGCGATTTGGAGGAGTGGTTCACCCTCCACGGCTACCGGGTGATGATGTGGGACAACGGCGACGGAGACACCTGGTCGGAGGCGACGATAAAGGCATCGGTTCCCACCTCGGTCTCCGAGAGCATGGGCCACCGCGATCCGATGGAGCACACCTCCGCAGACGGTCATGGACCGGTTGAGGCGCTGGACAAGGCGCTCCGGAAGGTCCTCGAGAAGTTCTACCCCGAGCTGCGGACTACTCGCCTCTCGGACTACAAGGTGCGTATCCTCAACGAGGATGCGGGCACCTCTGCGCTCACCCGCGTCGTCATCACCTCGTGCGACGAGGACGAGAGCTGGGGAACCGTCGGAGTGTCGGAGAACATCATAGAGGCCTCGTGGCAGGCGCTGGTGGACTCTCTGATCTATAAATTGAGAAAGAGCTCGATCCACTCCAAGGGGAATGGAACGGGAAGCTCGGAGCGAGATCGCAGCGGTGAGCCCGGCACGGGAGGCTCCGCGGATACACAGAATGAGGAGGTAATGCATGGCACGGTACATTAAGATATTCGACACGACATTGAGGGACGGCGAGCAGTCTCCCGGCGCCTCGATGACTATAGAGCAGAAGATAGAGGTCGCCGAGGCGCTCGAGAATCTCGGCGTCGACAGAATCGAGGCGGGGTTTCCCGTCTCCTCACCGGTGCAGTTCGACGCGGTGAAGCGGATCGCATCGGTGCTGAAGCGCTCGGCGACGGTAGGACTCGCGCGCTGCGTACGCAAGGACATCGATGCGGCTTACGACTCGGTGAAGGCTGCGGCCCATCCGATGATTCACGTCTTCATCGCCACGAGCCCCATTCACCGGGAGTTCAAGCTGAAGAGGAGCCGTGAGGAGATACTCGCATCTATCCGTGAGCACGTGGCCTACGCGAGGAGCCTCACCGATCTAGTGGAATTTTCCCCTGAGGATGCATCGAGGACGGAGACCGACTTCCTGAAGGAGGTTATCGATGCGGCGATCGAGAGTGGGGCGAACACCGTCAACATACCCGACACCGTCGGCTACGCGATTCCATGGCAGTTCGGCGAGCACATCCGGGAACTGATCGAGCACAATCCAAAACTGCGATCCGGCGAAGTAGAGCTCTCGGTCCACTGCCACAACGACCTCGGTCTCGCCCACGCCAACAGCCTGGCGGCGGTACACGCCGGAGCCAAGCAGGTGGAGGTCACCCTCAACGGCATCGGCGAACGGGCCGGCAACTGCGCCCTCGAGGAGTTGGCGATGAGCATGCAGGTGCGCAAGGATCTGATGGATGTGGAGACCGGTATTGCACACGAGTACCTCTTCCCCACCGGAAAGCTCCTGCAGAACATAAGCGGGATGATCCTGCAGCGCAACAAGCCGATATTCGGGGAGAACGTCTTTACCCACGAATCCGGCATTCACCAGCACGGCGTGCTCAGCCATCCGGAGACCTACGAGATCATGAAGCCCTCAGATATCGGGAGGAGCACCGAGACTCTCATCATGGGGCGCCACTCCGGTTCTCATGCGCTGAAGAAGAAGCTCGAGCACTACAACATCAAGCTCGAGAAGGAGCAGTACGATGAGGTCTTCAAGCGCTTTACCGAAATCGCGGACAAGAAGAAGGAGGTCTTCGACGAGGATCTCTTCTCCATCGTCTCGTCGGTACTCGGCAGCTACCTCGGCGGCTACGGTCTCGTCTACTTCCACACCTACACCGGCAACAGCATGATCCCTTCGGCGACGATCAAGCTGAGCGAGAAGGGCGAGGAGTACGTCGGCTCGGCTACCGGCGACGGGCCGGTCGATGCGGTCTTCAACGCCATCGACGAGTGTGTCGGTATGCGGAGTCGCCTCGAAGAGTATACGATACAGGCGGTCGGTTCGGGCAAGGATGCGCAGGGACAGGTGAAGCTGCTGCTCGAGATAGAGGGAGAGATCTACGTGGGCAAGGCCTCCTCAACAGACATCATCGAGGCATCGGCCCTCGCATATCTGAATGCGGTCAACCGCTGCGTTTTGAAGAAGACGGCCAACGGCAACGGCGAGGAGACTGACGGCAGAGGACGGAACACCGTGGCATCGGGAAAGGAAGCGTAGGATGACGGAAGAGACACAGGGCCTTACGCAGGAGAGAACGGACGCCGATTCCAGTTCTATCGCCACGATGAGCGAGCGGATCTTCTCCCGCAAGGCGGGACGCGAGGTCCGGCGGGGAGAATACCTGCTCCTCGACGTGGATGTCGGCCTCGGGAACGACATTACCGCTCCCGTGGCAATACGGGAGTTCGAGAAACATGGGGGCAAGAGGGTTCACGAACCGAGCCGGCTCGTGCTGGTGGCGGATCACTTTACCCCGAATAAGGACATAAAGTCGGCCCAGCAGGTCAAGATGGTACGGGACTTTGCCCGAAGGCAGAACATCGAGACCTTTTTCGACGTGGGAGAGATGGGCATAGAGCACGTCTTGCTCCCGGAGCAGGGGCTGGTGAGCTCCGGCGACCTCGTCGTCGGCGCCGACAGCCACACCTGCACCTACGGCGCCCTCGGCGCCTTCTCCACGGGGGTCGGTTCGAGCGACCTCGCGGGGGTATTTCTCACCGGTAAGGCCTGGTTCAAGGTGCCCGAGGCGATAGAGGTGCGTCTCGAGGGAAAGCCGAGGCCCCACGTATCGGGGAAGGATCTGGTGCTCTACATCATCTCGAAGATCGGGGTGGACGGGGCGAACTACAAGGCCCTCGAGTTCACCGGCCCCGGGGTCGCCGGCCTGACTATGGACGACCGCTTCACCGTCAGCAACATGGCGATCGAGGCCGGCGGAAAGGCGGGGATCTTTCCCGCCGATGCACGGACGGTGGAGTGGGAGCGGCTGCGCGGCATCGAAGTCGAGGAGTTCACACCGACGGAAGGGGCGGAGTATGCGGAGCGTCTCGTTATCGATCTCTCGGAGCTCGAACCCTTCGTTGCCTGCCCCTACCTTCCCTCGAACGGAAGGAGCGCCCGCGAGCTGGTGACAGAGGAGATCAGCATAGATCAGGTCGTGTTAGGGAGCTGTACGAACGGCCGCATCGAGGACATGCGGGAGGCCGCGGCGGTGCTGAAGGGAAAGAAGATCGCCAAGGGCGTCCGCTGCATCGTGCTGCCGGGTACCCAAGACGTGTATTTGCGGATGATTCGTGAGGGGATTACCGAAGCGCTGGTAGAGGCGGGCTGTGTGGTATCGACTCCTACCTGCGGACCCTGTCTCGGCGGACACATGGGTATTCTTGCGGAGGGAGAGACGGCGGTCTCCACCACCAACCGCAACTTCGTAGGCCGCATGGGCCATCTGAAGAGCTCGGTTTACCTCGCCTCGCCGGTGGTGGCGGCGGTCTCTGCACTGTCGGGGAAAATCGACAATCCAAACGAAGAGACGATCGAGGAGCTGCGCAAGGCGGCGATACGGGTAAGAGGAGAAGTACGATGAAGTTCAAGGGTAAGGCATTCGTCTTCGGCGATCACGTGAACACGGACGAGATCATTCCGGCGAGACATCTCTCCTCGTCGGATCCCGATGAGTTGGCCATGCACTGCATGGAGGACGTACGAGAGGGATTCGGTTCGAGAGACGACCTGGCGGGAAACATCATGGTGGCCGGCGAGAATTTCGGCTGCGGCTCCTCGCGCGAGCACGCGCCTATCGCCATCAAGAGCGCAGGTATCTCCTGCGTGGTGGCGAAGAGTTTCGCCCGCATCTTCCTGCGCAACAGCATCAATATCGGGCTTCCCCTCGTGGAGCTTGCCGAGACAGAGGAGATCTCCGAGGATGACGTGCTCTCGGTCGATCTCGGGTCGGGCACCGTACGGAACGAGAGCAGCGGCAAGGAGTACCGTGCGCCGGTGTATCCCGACTTCCTGCAGAAGATAGTGGAGTACGGAGGCTGGCTCAGCTATGCCGCCGAGGAGCTCGCCGAACCGCGCGTCTTCGAGGAGGCGGCTGATGAGTAAGGTCAAAGAGGAACAGTACAGGGTTGCCGTGCTATCAGGCGACGGTATCGGACCGGAGGTAATGGCGGAGGCGCTGCGGGTGCTCGATGCGGCGGCGAAGCGCTTCGGCTTCTCGGTGTCAAGAGAGGAGGGCCTCATCGGCGGTGCGGCCCTAGACGAGACGGGGGTCCCGCTTCCCCGGCGCAGCGTAGAGATCTGTGAGGGGTCGGATGCGGTGCTGCTCGGCAGCGTCGGCGGGCCGAAGTGGGACGGCCTTGCGCCGGAGCTACGTCCGGAGAGAGGCGGGCTCCTCGCACTGCGTAAGGAGCTTGCACTCTACGCGAATTTGCGGCCGGTCAAGCTCATTCCGGAGATGGCGGGACTCTCGCCACTCAAGGAGGAGCGAATTCGAAGGGGGGTGGATCTGCTCACCGTACGGGAGCTCTCCGGGGGAATCTATTTCGGAGAGCCGAAAGCCTTCGAGTCGGACTACGCTCTCGACACGATGATCTACCGGAAGCCCACGATAGAGAAGATAGCCCGTGCAGCATTCCACGCTGCCCGAGAGCGTGCGACCGATGGCCGGACCGGAAGACTCTGCTCGGTGGACAAGGCGAACGTCCTCTCCTCCTCTATGCTCTGGAGGCAGACGGTGGAGGAAGTGGCCGCGGAGTATCCCGATGTCGAACTCGAGCACATGTACGTCGACAACGCGGCGATGCAGCTGATCCTCGATCCGTCCCGCTTCGACGTTATCTGTACGAGCAATCTTTTCGGGGACATCCTCTCGGACGAATCGGCGGCGCTCGCGGGCTCGCTCGGTCTGCTTCCCTCGGCCTCTCTGGGAGAGCGGGTGCATCTCTACGAGCCGGCGGGCGGCAGCGCGCCGGATATCGCAGGAAAGGGAGTCGCCAATCCGATTGCACAGATCCTCTCGGCGGCGATGATGTGCCGCTATAGCTTCGGCCGTTCAGATGCAGCCGATGCGATAGAGAATGCGGTCGAGGGCCTTCTTCGAGACGGAAAGCGGAGCGCGGATCTGTCCGCTCCCGGCGCGCCGAGTATCGGCACACGGGAGATAGGCGAAGAGACGGCACAGAGGATAGCCGGAGCTTAGCTCGGGAAAGTAACGGAGACCTCCGAGACAAAGATATAATTAGTTTTATATAGAACAATGGGGTCGAAAGACTAATTGATTATTATATATGCAATTAGTCTTGATAGAGGCCCTGATGTAAAAGGTCGATTTTGCAGTTGAGGCGGGTCTATCGGACTCGCCATTTTTTTTCCTTTCCTGTATACTCGCCCGCAAGGCCTCCCGGCTGAGAAAAAACACCAGAGAGGTAGATATGAACAAGATTCTGGAGAAGAAAAAGATTGCCGACGAAGTGTATCGGTTGCGTATCGAGACGCCGCTGATTGCAGAAGAGAGGAAGGCCGGTCAGTTTGTCATTCTGATGAAGGACTCCGATTTCGGAGAGCGTATTCCTCTTACCATTGCCGATGCCGATCCCGAGGAGGGATCCATCACGGTCATTTTTCAGACGGTGGGCAAGACTACCCACGAACTGGCGCTCCTCGAGAAGGGCGATACGATATCCAACGTCCTCGGACCGCTCGGACAGCCGACTCACATAGAGAAGGTCGGCACCGTCGTCTGCGTAGGAGGAGGTATCGGTGTCGCCCCGATGCATCCCATTGCTCAGGCTATGAAGGAGGCGGGAAACAGAGTGGTGATCATCATGGGTGCCAGGACGAAGAACCTCATGATCATGGAGGATGAGATGCGCGCCATTGCCGACGAGCTCATCCTCGTCACCGACGACGGCTCCTATGGAAGAAAAGCGCTCGTTACCGAGCCGTTGAAGGAGCTCTGTGATGAGGGAGTACCCGACATGGTCGTGGCCATCGGCCCGCCGATCATGATGAAGTTCGCCGCCGAAACCACCAGACCCTACGGTATCCACACCATCGTCAGTCTCAACACCATAATGGTGGACGGAACGGGCATGTGCGGCGGATGCCGTGTGACCGTCGGCGGTGAGACCAAGTTCGTCTGCGTGGACGGACCGGAGTTCGACGGCCACCAGGTCGACTTCGACAACATGATGAGCAGGCTCGGCACCTATAAGAGTAAGGAAAACGAGGACCACGAGGCGTGCCACTTGGAGTTAGAGATCCAGGAGAAGAAAAAGGAACAGAAAGCCCGGGAAGGAGAAGCATGATGGAGAGCAACGAGGAACTGAAGAAGCAGGCGGACGAGCTCCTCGCCGACATCGACGGCAAGGAGCTGAAGGGTAGGGATCGACTCAAACTCCCGCCGCAGGAGATGCCCAGTCAGCCGGCCGACACGAGAATAGGCAACATGAACGAGGTGGCGCTCGGCTACTACGAGAGTCAGGTACGGGTGGAGGCCGCCCGCTGTCTCCAGTGCACTTCCGCACCCTGCATCGAGGGCTGTCCCGTGGAAATAGACATCCCCGCGTTCGTGAAGGCCGCCGAGGAGGGGGACTACCAGAGGTCGGTGGATATCATCAAAGAGAGCAGCCTCCTGCCGGCGATCTGCGGCCGCGTCTGTCCGCAGGAGACGCAGTGCCAGGCTACCTGTACCGTCGGCAAGTCGAAGAAGGATCCCCTCAAGTCGGTCTCCATAGGCCGTATAGAGCGATACGTCGCCGACTGGGAGCGCGCAACAGGCAAGAAGTCGATTCCGGAGGTGGGAGCACCCACTGGAAAGAAGGTCGCCATCGTCGGTTCGGGGCCGGCGGGTATCACCGCTGCGGCGGATCTCCGCAAGGCGGGACACGAGGTCACCATCTTCGAGGCCTTTCACAAGCCGGGCGGAGTGATGGTCTACGGCATTCCCGAGTTTCGCCTGCCGAAAGAGATCGTGCAGGACGAGATCAACACCCTCGTGCAGATGGGGGTAGAGGTTCAGACGAGTTTTCTCGTAGGCCGAACGAGAAAACTGCGGGACCTCATCGACAAGGACGGCTACGACGCGGTCTTCGTCGGCAGCGGCGCTGGTCTTCCCAAATTCATGAACATCGAGGGGGAGAATCTCGTGGGCGTCTTCAGCGCAAATGAGTACCTCACCCGTTCTAATCTGATGAAGGCCTACGACGAGGAGCACGCCGATACTCCTATGTACCACTCAAAACGGGTGGCGGTCCTCGGCGGAGGAAACGTTGCAATGGATGCGGCAAGGACGGCGAAGCGCCTCGGCGCCGAGCACGTCTACCTCGTCTACCGCCGAACCGAGAAGGAGATGCCCGCCCGAATCGAGGAGCTCCACCACGCCAAGGAGGAGGGAGTGGAGTTCTACGTTCTCCACAATCCCAAGCGCTTCATCGGCGACGAGAATCAGCAGGTGAAGGCAATGGAGCTGCTGAGTTACGAGCTCGGCGAGCCCGACGAGTCCGGAAGGCGCCGGCCCGTTCCCATCGAGGGGAGCGAGACCATCATGGAGGTGGACACGGTGGTAGTCTCCATCGGAAACGACTCCAATCCGCTGATCAAGCAGACCACCGACGGTCTCGAGACCAACAAGTGGAACAACATCATTGCCGATGATAACCTGCAGACCTCGATAGAGGGGATTTTTGCGGGAGGAGACATCGTCCTCGGTGCGGCGACGGTCATCCTTGCCATGGGGCAGGGACGAAAGGCCGCCGAGTCGATAAACGAGTATCTCTCGAAGAAGTAAGTTCGTCTACTCCGTGCGGATGAGTTCTCCGGCGATCACGAGGAGAGGGACCCTGCGGTCACTCTCCTCAGTCGGAACCTCGTCGGTCAGTTGCACCGAGTAGCCGACGGCCACCGGTATCACCGATCCCACCGCAAGCAGTTCCTCGTGGCGACTGAACCATCCGTCGTAGTACCCCTTTCCGCGGCCGAGGCGTCTTCCCTCTCGATCGAAGGCGAGTCCGGGAGTAACGACAAACGCCGGCAGCAGCTCCTCCCTCGCTTCGAAGAGGGGCGCGTCTTCGCTGGGCTCGAGTATGCCGTAGGGGTGGAGTGACAACTCCCCGTAGAGCTCCTTAGAACTGCCGATCCCGTCGCCGGGCTTTACCATCATGTGGAAGTGCATGGTATCTCCGTGCATTCTCGGTAACGCGATCCGTTTCTCCTCCTCGAGTGCGCGGTCGATTATGCGTCGGGTTCCGATTTCCCCCTTCATAGCCACGAAGAGGAGAACGGATGCGGCTTCCCTCCACTCCGGCAGCTCGAATATCGTTTCGGCGTTCCGGTCGGTCTCCTGCTCTCTTTGTTCGAGTGTCAGCTCTCCGATTCTCCTGCGTATCTCGCGTCGCATCTCTTTCTTGCGAGCTCGTATTTCTCCATCATCCATGTCGCAGGGCAACCTCCTTCCGCAGCAGTACGAGTGACTCCACATGCGAGCTGTGGGGAAACATGTCGTAGAGTTTCAGCTCCTCTATTCGGTAGCCAGAGCGGACCAGTGCCTCCAGATCGCGTGAGAGCACCGACGGGATGCAGGAGACGTAGATTATAACGGGGATTGCGAGCTCGATAAAACGATCGGCCTCGCCGAATAGACCACCACGGGGAGGATCGAGTATCGCGAGGGAAAAACCCTCATCGCCATTCATAGAGATCTCCCTCTGCAGTTTCTTCAAGACCTCAGGAAAGCGGGCCGTTTTATACCGGTAGCCCTCCAGCTTCTGCTCAGCTGCCGCTCTGTTCGCCAGCTCCACCGAGACCGGCGAGAGGTCGTAACCGGTGACCGCGACTCCGAGATCGGCGAGCGGAAGGCTCAGGTTTCCGTCTCCGCAGAAGAGATCGAGTATACGCGGGCGGCCGGCGGTGGCGAAACCGCCTTCCACATGGTGAGAGGCAAAACGGCGGACATCGGTCCTCAGGAGCTCGTTTATTCCACCGTTCGGCTGGAGGAAGGCGTTCACCGGCCGCTGCGTGCCTGTGTATCCCGCAGCTCCGGCAGAGATAAAGCGGTAGTCAGCCTCTTCGCCCGGTCGGTGAAAGAGCTCTACCTCCTCCGGCTTCGGGCCTGTGAACTCGGAGAGCCCCCGTCTCGCCTCCGCGAGCTTGCCATTGAGCTCCTCTTCTAACACCGGACAGTGCTCTATAGGGATAGCTTCGCGGCTACGGGCCCTGCGAAAGCCGAGCTGTGCCGGAGGAATGACCTTGAGACGGGCCGTCCGACGCCAGTGGTAGGTGGAAGGGGAGGGGATGAGATCCGGCACCTCCACCTCAAGGCCGGCGCGCCTGTTGAGCAGGTGGGCGAGATGATCTCTCTTGGCCCTCAGTTGTTCGCGGTAGGCGATGTGTTGCCAGCTGCAGCCTCCGCAGCTGCCGAAGTACCGGCAGCGGGGCTCTACACGGCTTTCTCCCGCCTCGACGAGTTCGACGAGCTCTCCTCGATCGAACTTGCGCTTCTTCTCGGTTATCCGCACTTTCGTTCTGTCTCCCGGTGCGGTGTAGGGGACGAAGCAGACCTTGCCTTCGTTTCGTCCGACTCCATCTCCTCCGAAGGCGAGGTCGTCTATATCTACTCTGATGAGGTCTTCTCTCGAAGGCCCTTCGCGCGAGTTCTCATTTTGTCTATGCATCCTACACGCATGTATATCATGAAAAGAAGGATTGGAAAACGGGCAGGCCTCGTATACAATAATAGAGGGTAGAGACAATGCAGATAGTACAAGAGTTGAGCATCGGATCACTTCTCCTCTTCTTCTACTTCCTCTTCGTGGTGGTGTTGACGGTCAGCATCCTGCTCGACAACAAACCGCCGGAGGTCTCGATCGCTTGGCTGCTCGCCATCTACTTCCTCCCCTACATAGGAGCCGCGATCTATCTGCTCAGCGGCGTCAACTGGAAGAAGAGAAAGATCATGAAGCAGCTGCCGGAGAAGAGGTTCCAGACCTTCCTCGGCCCCGTCCTCGAGCAGCAGATGAACTTTCTCAAGAGCGAATGGGATCACATAAACAACGACATTGCCAAGAACATCAGCCTGGCGATGAAATCGGGGAACGCCATCATTACTCTCCACAACGAGGTAAAGTTCTACCACATAGGCACACCTTTCTTCGATGACCTCATCCGCGACCTCGAGAATGCGCAGGACTCGATACACATGGAGTTCTTTATCTACCGCTCGGACGAGCTCGGCCGCCGGATCAAGGAGATCCTCGAGCGGAAGACCGAGGAGGGGGTAAAGGTGAGGATGATTTTCGATGGCGTAGGCTGCTTCAACAAGATGAGCTGGAAGTTCAAGAGGGAGCTGAAGAGTTCGAACATAGACACGCGTTACTTCCTCGATCCGATGAACGTTCTCTCGGGAAGGTTGCTGAACTACTGCAATCACCGCAAGATCGTAGTCATAGACGGAAAGATCGGTTACACGGGGGGCATGAACATTGGGCTCGAGTATATGAACGGAGGCAAGAGGTTTCACAACTGGCGGGACAGTCACCTCAGGGTGACGGGAGAGTCGGTGCAGATGCTGCAGGGGGTGTTCCTCTCCGACTGGTACAACAGCGGAGGCGATACCATTCACGATGCGAGGTTCTTTCCCGTCACCGAGGAGGAGAGCCCGCGACTGCCCATGCAGGTGGTCTGCAGCGGACCCGACTCGGACTGGAGCAGCATCCGCATGATGTTCGTAAATCTCATACACAACGCCAACCAAGAGATCTACATACAGAGCCCCTATTTCGTTCCCGAGTCGACGGTAATGAATGCGCTGACTACCGCCTCTCTCGGTGGTGTCGAGGTGAATCTGATGATGACCGGAATCCCGGACAAGTACATCCCCTTTTGGGTAGCCCAGACCTACTTCGAGGAGTTGGTGAGTGCGGGGGTAAACCTCTATCTCTACCGGGGAGGTTTCTTTCATCCGAAGACCCTGGTGATAGACGGTACTATCGCCACCATAGGCAGCTGCAACATGGATGTGCGCAGCTTCAATCTCGACTACGAGGTAAATGCCTTCTTCTATGACGAGAAAACGGCGGAGGACCTTATTGCCAAATTCCGTGAAGATAGTGCAGAATGCACTCATATCTCGGAGAGTGATATTCGGGAGTTCACGGTGTGGGACAAACTCCGCAATTCGGTTTTTCGCATCATTGCCCCGCTTCTCTGAGGCCCGAACGTACGCAAGGGACCAGAAGCAAAGAAACAGAAAGCAAGAGGTAGCAGAGGTGAATAAGCAGCGCCGCAGGGTATCGTTTTTCGGTCTCATCACATACATTTTATTCGCAGCGGTAGTCGTCTCGCCGCTTCTCGGCGAGACCCTCACCGCAGTAGAACGGGCGGGGGAGGATTGGGTCTACGCCTCCACGGCACGGCAGGGGATGATGGTCTCTTCGGACGAGGGGAAGACGTGGCGGAACAGGAGCTCAGGCCTGCCGGTCAAACAGGTCTGGCCCTTCGACGGCGAGGAGTACCGACGCATCACCGACATCGCCACCGATACGGAGGACAGGCTCAGAGCAGCCGTGACCACGAGCACCGGGCTCTACCTCACGGAGAACGGAGGTGCGAGGTGGAGAGAGCTCGAGCTCGACTATCCGGTGAAGTCCTCGAACTACCTCACCTCGGTCGCATTCGACAGTCGGAGAGGGCTCATCTACCTCGGGACGAGTTTCAGCGGCCTCTTCGTATCCTCAGATGAGGGGAGAAGTTGGGAGAAGCTCGGCGATTATCTCGGGCCTCTCTATAAGGGGGCGGGTTTTTACAAGGAGATTACCGACATCAGCGTCCGCAGCGGCAACGGTACGGTCTACCTGCTCAACAGTTTCGACGAACGAATCTACCTCTACACTCCCGGCGATGGAATCACCGGCCGTATCGAAATCCCCTCCGGCACCGATCACATCGAGGGTATTTCGGAATACCGAGGAAAGGGAGAGAGCGGACCGGCCTTCGAGTTGCACGGCCGACGCACGCGGCTCATCTATTCGGCGACGGAGGATCGTTGGCGGTCTCTCCCCCCTCTGCTGCTCAAGCCCCGCCGGAGTGATGGTCGGTCCGACAGGAACAAAACCGAGGGCAAAACCGAGGGTAAGAGGGCAATCTACCTCAATGCATACAACGCCTACGGCTCCCGGCTCGAGGCCCATCTCGACTTCCTCGAGAGCCACGGGTTCAATGCGGTGGTAGTCGACGTAAAGGACGACTGGGGACGACTCACCTACAACTCGCAGCTGGAGCGACATGAACGGTACGGGGCGGTCCGCGGCATCTTCGACCTGCGCACACTGGTCGAGAAGGCCCATGCGGCGGGAATCGAGGTAATCGGCCGTATGGTGGTCTTCAAGGACAAGCTGCTCTACCACGCGGAGGACTACGAATATGCCGTCTGGGACCCGGGAACCGGCGCTCCTTGGGGACACAGGGTGGAACAGAAGAATCCCGAGACAGGGGAGACCGAGCAGGTGCAGCGGGAGTTCTGGGTCGATCCCTTCAGCGAGGAGGTCTGGGACTACAACATCGCCATCGTCGAGGAGCTGCAGGAGCTCGGTATAGATGAAGTGCAGTTCGATTACATCCGTTTCCCCTCCGACGGGAAGGTGAGCGGCATCGAATACCGATACCGCCGGCGGGGGATGAACAAGACCGAGGCCATCGAGTCTTTCCTCAAAAAAGTCCGCGAGAAGGTACATATCACGATCAGTGCGGACCTCTACGGCTTCAACAGCTGGTACCGTATGGGGAACTGGATAGGACAGGACATAGAAATGCTCTCGCACTATGCGGATGTTATCTGTCCCATGTTCTACCCCTCTCACTTCCCCTCCTCCTTTCTCCCGGAGCTCAGTTACATCGAGCGGGCGTATCGGATCTATCGCGAGGGTACCAGCCGTGCGCGTTCCATTACGGAAGGGAGAAGCAGCATCCGCCCATACGTACAGGCCTTCCTCATGGGAGGCGAGCTCTCGATGGAACAGCACGAGTACGAACGGTATCTGACCCGTCAGATAGAGGGGACGTACCACGGAGGAGGCAGCGGCTACACCCTCTGGAACAATATGAACCGTTATTATATGGTGAACAGCAGGGTGGGTGCGCTCAATGACGAGAGAAGCAAGGAGCCGGAGACGGATACGTAGTTAATGGAACTGTTCAAGGATGTCTGGTTTGTTCGGGAGATAGTACGCCCGGTTCTCGATATCGCGATCCTCTCCATACTCTTTTATCAGCTCTACAAGCTCCTCATCCAGACAAGGGCAGTACAGCTGATAAAAGGCGCCATGATTCTCGTTTTTCTCTATGCAGTCGCCTTCTTCCTGAAACTCGAGACCCTCCTCTGGATCATGAACGGACTGGCGACGGTAATCGTCATTATCATCGCCATTGTCTTCCAACCGGAGCTACGGACCATCTTCAGCAGGATTGGACGGGGAGAGTGGTTCAGGCTCAGCTCGCGCGCCAATCCAGAGCAGATCGAAACGGTGATAAGCGCCATGGAGGTGCTCGGCAGCCGCAAGCGCGGGGCGCTCATCGTCTTTCCCCGCCAGGTCGGTGTGAAGAACCTCATCGACAACGGTACCCGTTTGAATGCCGAGCTCTCCTCTAGCCTGCTCATCACCATCTTCGGACACGACACCCCGCTGCACGACGGTGCGGTGGTGGTGCAGTCCGGCCGCCTCGTTGCCGCAGGCTGTTTTCTTCCGCTGAGTGAACAGGTAGACATCCGGAGGAGTTTCGGCACCAGGCACCGTGCGGCTCTGGGTACCGCGGAGGACACGGACGCAGTCATACTCGTCCTCTCTGAGGAGACCGGTGCGCTCTCCCTTGCCTACGACGCAAACCTCTACTACGATCTCTCCTCGAGGGAGATAGAGCGCACCCTCAAGAATCTGCTCGGTATCTCCGGAGAATCCGCGGAAGAGCGGGAGGATATTGCGGATGAACATTAATCGGCTCCTCGAACGGCTTTCCCACAACTGGCCGGTGAAGATCCTCTCGGTTACCGTGGCGATCCTCATCTTCCTCTTTCATCGCATGGCGATGATGGAGGAGCGCTTCTTCAGCATTCCTCTGGACGTACAGGTAAACGAGCAGTTTATTCCCGCAGAGGAATACCCCGGCTCGGTTCGGGTGACCCTCCGGGGGCGCGGCGACCAAATAAATCTCGTGCTCGAGGAAGACATCGGTGCCTACGTAGATTTTACCGGCTACTCGGAGGAAGGCCGTTATACCGAACCCGTACGGCTGCAGAAGGAGGGGACGGTGCATCAGATGGAACCGCTCGAGCTCCATGTCGAGCCGAGGACTCTGACCCTCAGAATCGAGAAGAAGCTCTCGAAGAGTGTGGAGATCGAACCGTCCATTGTGGGATACCCTGCAAAGGGCTATGAGCTTGCTCAGTACTTTCTTACCCCTTCTTCCGTTGAGGTCGAGGGAGTGGAGAACCGTCTCCGAGAGGTAGAGCAGGTCGAGACGGAAAACATAGACGTGACCGGCAGGAGGGAGGACTTTACCGTTCGGGTGAGGTTGAAGGCGCCGACGAGATTCGCAAAGTTTCCCGGAGGAGACACCGTCGAATTCTTCGGCATGATCCAGGTAAAGACTATCCTGCAGACGGTGGAGAATGTCGATCTCATCGCCATCGACCTCGAAAGCCGCTTCGAAGTTCAAGGGCTGCCCGGCACGAACAGCCTCAAGGTCCAGGGAAAGCAGCCGGTGCTCGAGCAGCACAACTCCGAGGACTACCGCCTCACCTTCGATTGCTCGGATATCGATGAGCCGGGCACCTACCAGCTTCCCGTGAGCCCGGACGTGCCGCAGGATGTACTGGTGCTCAGCTATCAGCCGCGGAACATAACGGTGCGGGTCACCGGACCTTCTTCCGGAGAGGAGGGAGGGAGCGAACAATGATACTCGGCATAGGAGTGGACATCGTCAACGTAGAGAGAATGCGCCACTGGTGGGACAATCCGAGGCTCCTCCACCGCTTCTTTCACCGCGAAGAGATCGACTCGGTGCTCGAGAGAAAGAGTGCTTCCATTCTCTCTCTTGCGGCCCGTTTCGCCGCGAAGGAGGCATACGGGAAGGCCCTCGGCACCGGCATGCGCGACTTGGTGTTGAAGGATATACAGGTCTTCAACTCCCACAACGGCAAACCAGAGATGAGGGTTCACGGTTCCGCTCTCGAGGCTCTGAAGGATATGGGAGGAAAGCGGATACACCTGTCGATGACCCATGAACAGGAGGCGGCGGTAGCAATGGTGGTGATAGAGGGAGACGAGAATGTCTGATACCATTACCTTTTTCGGAAAGGACGAGCTGCAGTGCCCCGTCTGCGGAGCCACGTTTTACCGGGAAAACCTCCGTACGGGGAGAGGCCGCCTGATCGCGGGAGACCTGACTCCCGAGATGAGGAGAATATACGAGCCGACGGAGAAGTACGGCGAGGTCTATCCCCTCGTCTATCCCATCGATGTCTGCCCCGAATGCCGATATGCCGCCTTTCCGAGCGATTTTGCCGAGATTACCGATGAGAGTGTACGCAAGCTCACCGAAGGCATGGAGAAGCGCAAGAGCAGTCTCGATCGAATCTTTCCCGAGCTCGACTTCCGGAGTTCGAGAGGGCTCGAGGAGGGGATTGCATCGTACCACTATGCGATTCTGAGCATGGAACACTTTCCTCTAAAGTTGAGCCCGACGGTAAAACGAGGAATCTGCGCCCTCAGGGCAGCGTGGCTCCTCGGGGATCTACAGCCGAAGAGGCCCGGCGAGAATTTCGACTATATGCGGGAGATCTACTACCACAAGGCGTGGTTCTTCTACATGTTGGCAGTCGAGTACGAGGAGAACGGAAAAGAGGGAATCATAGAGGCAGGGCATTTAGGTCCGGATACCGATCAGAACTACGGATACGACGGAGTCCTCTATCTCTCCGCCTATCTCGAGTTCCATTACGGCCCGAAGGACGATGGCGAGCGAAGGGCAAAGTCGCTGCAGAGAGCGAAAACCACGGTGGGAAGACTCTTCGGTCACGGTAAGGCCTCAAAGAGTAAGCCCTCTACACTCCTCGAGCGGGCGAGGGATCTCCACTCGGAGATCAATAGAAATCTGAAGGAGATGGAGTAGCTTCGTGAGGCGAATTGCACTGCGAGTCGCCTATGACGGTACCGAGTTCGCCGGATGGCAGGTGCAGCGTGATGAGAGGACGGTACAGGGAGTGATAGAAGCATCCCTCGCGGAGGTATGCAAAAAGGGGATCAACGTCGTCGCCTCCGGACGCACCGATTCGGGGGTTCACGCCCGAGGCCAGGTCTGCCACTTCGATGCGGGCGAATCGGGACCGCCCGGAGAGAGGTTTTCGCAGGCGCTCAACAGGTTGTTGCCGCCGGATGTAAGGGTCACCGCCAGTGCTGCCGTCGATACAGAGTTCCATGCACGCTACCGGGCGATAATGCGCGAGTACCGCTACTACCTTCTCGAGGGGAGGTGCTCGGATCCCTTTCAGCGCCCCTACTGCTACCTGAGGGCCTCACTCCCCTCGCTCGAGCAACTCAACCGCTTTGCCGCGCCGTTGGTGGGGTCCCACGACTATACCTCCTTTGCCGCAGAGAAGGATGAGAACGAGAGCAAGTGTAGGACCGTTACCTCCTGCGCCTTCTTTCCCGAAGGTTCGTACACGGTCTTCCGCATCCTCGGCCACTCCTTCTTGTGGAAGATGGTGAGGACGATAGTCGGAACCATACTCGAGTTGGGCGAGGGCGGGGGATCTCCCCCGGACCTCGAGAGAATACTAGACGCACGAGACAGGAAGAGTGCCGGCGCGACAGCGCCGTCGAGAGGGCTCTTCCTCCACAGGGTGTACTACGATGAAAAACCATTTTCGTGAATATCTGGACATTCTCAACCTCGCACGGGACTACCTGCAGGACGGCTGGAAGCGGGAGTACGACGATCCCGAGCCCGTGCACAGTCCCGATTCAGGGGGCTCGCTCCGGAACCCGGCCCGGAGCCGTGCAGAAGCCCAATCCCGGAATTACGCAGCGTCCCTATCCGGTGATGGGGACGGACGTGATGTGGGGCCGAAGACCGAAGATCCCGCGGCGCAGCTGGCGGCGATTGCCCGGCAGGTATCGAGTTGCACCCACTGCAGGCTTTCGGAGACCAGAACTCATGCGGTTCCCGGAGAAGGGGTAGCCTCTCCAAAGGTGATGATCATAGGCGAGGCGCCCGGCGGGCAGGAGGATGCTTCGGGCAGACCATTCGTGGGCCGGGCGGGACGCTATCTGGACAAGTGGATGGAGGCGATAGGACTCTCGAGGGATAGAGACCTCTTTATCGGTAACATCATCAAGTGCCGGCCGCCGGAGAATCGGGACCCCCTCCTCGACGAGCAAGAGGCCTGTCTGCCATATCTCGAACGCCAGGTCGATCTCATCCGGCCCTATGCGATCCTCACGGTGGGAAGAATCGCCACTCACATCCTCACCGGCGCCGAAGAGGGCATCGGAAGACTACGTGGAAGGACCTACTCGTACCGCGGCATCCCACTCATTCCCACCTATCACCCGAGCGGGGTGTTGAGGAACCCGCAGTTCAGAAAGCCTGTATGGGAGGACCTGAAGAAGTTGAAACGACTCATCGATGGTGGGGAGTAGTGCAGGAGCGCATTTTTCTCGAGGTAGCATTCAACCTGCCGCTTCAGGGGACCTTCACCTACCTGCCTCCGGAATCCTCGGAAAAGGCTGAGGAGAAAAACGAGGGGAGAGAAGAGCCGGTCGGCTCGAACTCGCTGCGCTCCGGCATTCGGGTAACCGCCCCTTTCGGCGGAAGAAAGCTGACCGGCTTCGTTGTGGAAGTCCACACGAAGCCGCCCGAAGGGGATTTTACCGTGCGGCGGGTGGAACGGCTGGTGGATGATGAGCCGATCTTCGGAGAGCGGGAGATCGAGCTCGCCCGATGGGTTGCCGGCATGTACTTCTGCAGTATAGGAGAGGCGCTATCGGTGATCCTTCCCGGCGGCAGACGAGTATCGGAGGCTCCCTCGCTGCCCGTCGAAGAGGAAGTATCGGAGGGACCGAAGGAGCTCTCCCCCCATCAACGGGAGGCTCTCCGGATCCTCATTGATGCAAAAGGCGGCAGATTTTACCTCTACGGCGTTACCGGTTCTGGGAAGACGGAGGTATTCCTGCAAGCAGCCGAAGAGACCATACGGAATGGACAGTCGGTCATCTATCTCGTGCCGGAGATCAGTCTGACCCACCAGCTCATTCGTGTGGTACAGGCTCGGTTCTCTGGTAAGGTTGCCCTTTGGCACAGCAGGCTCACCCCGAGTCAGAAACTCGGCGAGTGGAGGAGAATACGCAGCGGCGAGGCGAGACTCCTGGTAGGGGCCCGGAGCGCAGTCTTCGCGCCGGTGCATGAGCTGGGGCTGGTAGTCATAGACGAGGAGCATGAGTCTTCCTACAAATCCGGGCAAACACCCAGGTACCATGCGCGGCAGATCGCGATGAAGCGCTGTAACGATGCCGGCGCCACCCTGGTAATGGGCAGCGCCACCCCATCGGTCGAAGCATTTCATCTGATGCGGGAAGGAAGGATTACCCGTTTGGAGCTGCCGGAGAGAATCGCAGGGGGCAAACTCCCCGAAATCGAGGTCGTCCCCTTAGAGGGGAAGAGCTCGGCCATCAGTGATCGGCTCGCCGAGGAGATCGAGCATACCCACAGCCGAGGAGGCCAGACGATTCTCTTTCTCAATCGGCGCGGCTTCAGCTACTTCTTCCACTGCCGATCCTGCGGATACGAGATGAAGTGCAGACACTGTTCGGTGAGCCTCACCTACCACAAGTCGAGCGGTAAAATGGTCTGTCACTACTGCGGCTACAGCAGGGATCCGGTGCAGGTCTGTCCCGAATGCGGGTCCCTCGACGTCGGCTATTCGGGATTCGGCACCGAGAGAATAGAGGAGGAGGTGGCAAGGCGCTTTCCGAAGCTGCGTACCGCCCGCATAGACACCGACTCGGTTCGCAAGAAGGGAGCGCTGGAGAAGACCCTCTCGGAGTTCCGCGAGGGCTCCATCGACATCCTCCTCGGTACGCAGATGGTGGCAAAGGGCTTGAACTTTCCAAAGGTGAAGCTGGTGGGTATCGTGCTCGCCGACAGCAGCCTCAACGTGCCCGATTTCCGAGCGCCCGAGCGCACCTTCTCTCTCATCGTGCAGGTATCGGGAAGGGCCGGCAGGTACAGCGATGACGGGAAGGTGATCATCCAGACCTTCAAACCCCGCATACCGGCGATAGCCGATGCCGCTGCAGGGGATCTCGAGAAGTACTACAGCGATGAGCTGCTCATGCGGAAGGAGCTCGGCTTTCCTCCGTTCTACAGGCTATTCAGAATTGTTTTTCGGGGCAGAGATCCGCGAAAGGTGGAGGGACGTGCGGAGAAAGCCGCGGCGGCACTACGCGAGTTCGGAGTAGAGGAGACGGAAATTCTCGGGCCCGCCTCCTGTCCGATCGAAGTCATCGCACGCAACTACCGCCGACACATCATCATCCGCACGCTCCGCTACGGCGAGGTACACAGGATGCTGCGCCGATGGGCGCAGCAGGAGAACGGATCGAGCGGAACCTACCGGGAGATAGATCCCGATCCGGTGAGTCTGCTGTAGCTTCGGCCGGGTAGAGGAATCCCGGCAGCACGATTGCGCAACCGCGAGGCTCGGAAGCCTCGGTCTTCCAGAGGGTATTGGCTATCTTCCTGTCACCATGGCCCTCGATATTGAATGTTTTTCCGGGTTACATAACACCTCTCCCCCTATACTCGCCAACTCGCCATGTACTCCTTCTGCTCCTCCGTCAAACTGTCTATCCGCAGCCCGAGAGAGGCGAGTTTCTTCTTCGCCACTTCACGGTCGATTTTCTCTGGAACAGGGTAGACACGTCTCTCCAGGTCTCTGTGGTCGATGAGATGCAGGAGAGAGGAGACCTGCAGCGAGAAGGTCATGTCCATGATCTCGGCGGGGTGCCCATCACCGGCTGCGAGGTTGACCAATCTCCCGTCGGCGAGCAGATATATCTGTCTGCCGTCCTTCATGACGTAGCTGCGGATATTGTTTCTCACCTCCCGGATTTCATGCGCGAGCTCTTCGAGACCGGGCTTGCTGACCTCTACGTCGAAGTGTCCCGCATTTGCCAGAATCGCCCCGTCTTTCATCTTCTCGATGTGCTCTCTGCGTATTACCTCGTTGCAGCCCGTGACGGTTACGAAGAAATCGCCGGTTTCGGCTGCCTTTTCCATGGGAAGAACTTCGAATCCGTCCATCCAGGCCTCGGCCGCCTTTATCGGGTCTATCTCGCAGACTGTGACCTTCGCTCCGAGCCCCTTTGCCCTCATCGCGATGCCCTTCCCGCACCAACCGTAGCCGATGACTACCGCCCTCTTTCCGGCGACCACGAGGTTCGTGGTTCTCATAATACCGTCCCACGTAGACTGGCCTGTGCCGTAGCGGTTGTCGAAGAGATATTTACAGTAGGCGTCGTTCACCGCAACCATCGGAAAGCGCAGCTCCCCGGCGGCCTCGAGGGATCGCAGCCGGTGAATGCCGGTGGTCGTCTCCTCGGCACCCCCGATGATTCGTGGGGTAAGATCGGTTCTGGCGGTGTGCAGCCGTTCGACGAGGTCTCCGCCGTCGTCTATGACGAGATCCGGCTCGATATCGAGCACCTTGTCGAGAAAGGAGATGTACTCCTCCTTCGTGGCTCCGTACCAGCTGTGCACCTCCACTCCCATGGTAGCGAGTCCGGAAGCGACATCGTCTTGTGTGGAGAGCGGATTGCTGCCGCAGATGGCAACGCGGGCCCCGAGCTCGTGAATCACCTTTGCCATGTAGGCGGTCTTTGCCTCGAGGTGCAGGGATATTGCCACCTTCAATCCCGCAAAGGGCTGTGCCTCTTTTCTCTCCCTCAGGATCTCGTTGAGAATATCCATATGGGTCTGTACCCACTCTATCTTTCTGCGTCCCTCATCGGAAAGAGAAGGATCGCGCAGGGTCGATTTTTCGCTCATGACTTCCTCCTTATATTGTTTCAACTATCAGGTATAGCACATCACTCACCTCCCGGTGAAGAGGATGTTGACCTGCGAATTGACGGTGGAAGAGGTTTTTAGTAGTATATATTCATGATGGAGATATATACACTCGGAGCAGATGTTCTGAGAAAAGAGTGCTCATTTGTCGAGGAGGTCGACGAGACTATTGCCGTGCTCAGTCGGCATATGGTCGAGACCATGTACGAGGACGACGGCGTGGGTCTCGCGGCTCCGCAGGTGGGCGAGGATAAACAGATCTTTGTGTGTCACGCTCGGGGAGATAAGGCGCGGGTGTTCATAAACCCGCAGATAATATTTACCTCACAGGAGTTGGCGACCTACGAGGAGGGGTGCCTGAGTGTGCCCGGCGTGTATGCCGATGTGTCCCGGCCCGCATCGATAACCGTGCAGGCCCTCAACGAGAGGGGAAGACCCTTCAAATTAGATGCGGAGGGAATGCTCGCACGGGTCATTCAACACGAGATGGATCATCTCAAGGGCGTCCTCTTTATCGATCACCTCGCTGAAAAAGAGCGGCAGAAACTGCTCAAGGTCTACAGCAGGGACTGATGAGGGTACTGTTTGCAGGCACCCCCGATATAGCCGTGCCCAGCCTCGCACGCGTGCACGAGAACTTCGAGATAGTGGGTGTGCTTACCTCACCCGACACAACGAAAGGGCGAGGGCAAAGGCTCGCCTACAATCCCGTGAAAGAAAAGGCTCTCGAGCTCGGCTTGCCTGTACTCCAGCCTACGCGGCTGCGTCGCGAGGCGAGGGAGGAGATTGCCCCCTTGGGAGCAGACCTGCTCGTCGTGTATGCATACGGACGCATCTTCGGCCCGAAATTTCTCTCCCTCTTTCCCAGGGGAGCCGTCAACGTGCATCCCTCACTTCTTCCCAAGTATCGGGGCAGCGCGCCGATTACCGCCCCTATTCTGAACGGAGAGGTGGAGACCGGCGTCTCGATTCAGACCGTCGAGCTCGAAGTCGACTCAGGGGACATTCTCGGGAGGAGAGTTATCCCCCTCGACGGCACGGAGACAAGTGCATCCCTCTCAGAGAGAATGGCCATCGAAGGATCGGAGTTGCTTGTTGAGGTACTCGAAAACATAAACGCAGGAACGGAAGCTCCTGAACCCCAAAACGAGCAGGAGGTGACATTCTGCAGGCGTTTGAGCAAACGTGACGGAGAGATCCTCTGGACCCTCCCCGCAGAGATGATCGAACGGATGGTGAGGGCCTTCATCCCATGGCCGAAGGCCTACACCTATTGGAGTGGAAAGCGCCTGAGTATCCTCGAGAGCCACGTAGTCTCTGCGAGCGTAAATGGCGATGCTGTCCCCGGCGCAGTAACAGGTATGGACAGAGAAGCAGGTATGGACAGAGAAGAGGGAATTTTGGTACAAACGGGAAGAGGTATGCTCGGAATTACCGAACTGCAACTGGAGGGAAAAAAGGCTCTGCACTGGGAGCAGTTTCTCAACGGTAACCGCGATTTTCTCCATGTACGCCTCGGAGACAACGAATGAGAGAGACGGAAAAAAGGTTCTTACGAATAATCGTATTCTTTTCCCTTGGCACCCTGGCGGTTGCTGTCGTTGCGGGCATAATCGCCTTCGTGCTCACCCTCGAAGAGACCGAAGAGACGATGGTTCCCGATGTGGCGGGCATGGAGTTGTCGAACGCCGTCATAGAGTTGCAGGACAAGGGACTCTATGCTGAGGTGCAGCTACGTTACTCCGAAAGATTATCGGATAAGGGAACGGTGCTCGGACAGGAGCCCAAATCGGGGTCGGTAGTGAAGGCTAACAGCGAGGTGCTCCTGCGCGTGAGCAAAGGTGCGGCCGTCGAAAAATTGGACAACTATGTGGGCTGGAACATAAGCGAGTTAGAGGCTCACCTCAAGAGCCTCGAGTCCGTGTACGGACCTCTGCTCAGATTGAAAAAACCGTATATTCGGGTCTACGATGAATCTCCTCCGGGAACAATTCTCGAACAGAAACCGGAGCCTGGAACCGAGCTCTCGGTATTGACCGAGCTCGAGCTGGTCGTGAGCAAGGGGCCGGAAGGACAAATGACGGAGGTTAAGGACTATCTCGAGATGACCTGGCGCGAGGCTCTCTCGACCGTGGTCTCCTCGAACAGACCCTTCGTCTTTACCCTTGCCTCCGACGAGGAAGGAGAAGCGGGTACCGTCGCATCTCAGAGTCCGGAGGCAGGAAGCGAGGTACCGGTTGACACCCTTCGGCAGTTGGTCATCAGAGAGCCGGAGGAGTCGGAGGAGGGCCACATCTTCGGGATCCTCGAACGAGAACTCCCCGAGCAGCCAGTTCCGGTGCCGGTCACGCTCGAAGCCGTCGCTCCGAACGGCGAGAAGGAGACCATCGTATCCTTCAGCCACAAGGGCGGGCTGCTGACCATACCCTACTTACGAGAGGAGGGAACGATGCTCGTCGTTCTTGTAGACGGCGAGGAGAAGATCCGCGTCCAAGTAAAAGAGGAGACTCTTGATTAGCCCTCTGTCGCGGGGAGGTGTCAGGGGATGCGGTTTGAGGCTGAGTAATACGGAGTCGAGCTGAGTAGTACGGAGTAGGGGACAGCACTGTTGACATAACAACACGGTTTTTACTAATCTCGAATTAGCGATTTCGATGTAACGCGAGTGTGGTGAAATGGTATCACGAAAGCTTCCCAAGCTTTAGTCGGGGGTTCAATTCCCCTCACTCGCTATTCCCCCCATACTCTCTACCCACCCTATCTGTTTACATGTTGTGTTGCCCAGTACACAATGTTATTATGCATAACAGTATTTTTACACTATAAAGGTAAAGGAGCAACACATGGAAACGTTCGGTTGGCTTGCGCTTATTCCTCCTGTACTTGCAATTGTTTTGGCCATCTGGTCTCGACAGGTAATAGTTTCGCTCGTACTCGGAATATGGGCTGGAGCCACAATTCTCGCAAAGTGGAATCCGATTGTCGGTTTGTTGGACACGTTTTCCAAATATCTGGTTCAAAACTCGTTGGCCGACAGCTGGAACATCGGAATCATCGTATTCTGTCTCGTCATAGGCGGTATGGTCGGAGTAATCGGCAAGCTCGGAGGGACCAAAGCCATTGCGCAGGCCGTGGTCAGAAGGGCAAAATCTTCCAGAACTACCCTGCTCTCGACCGTTGCAATGGGAATAATCATGTTCTTCGACGACTATGCAAACACGATGATCGTCGGAAACACCATGCGGCCCATTACCGACGAGGAGAAGATATCGAGGGAAAAGCTCGCCTACGTCGTCGACTCTACCGCGGCTCCCGTCAGCTCAATGGCGCCTGTTTCTACCTGGATAGCAATGGAGCTCGGACTGATCGCGGGTGGACTGCAGGGAATAAACATCGAGGCGAATTCGCTCATGGTTTTCTTTCAGACCGTACCCTTCCGCTTCTACTCGATTTTCGCCCTTGCTCTGGTCATTACCCTTTTGATTAGCAAAAAGGATTACGGACCTATGTTCAAAGCGGAGATGCGTGCTCGCACAACGGGCGAGGTGTATGAGCCCGGCACGAGCCCGCTGATTGCCGAGGACGAGGACATACTCCCCGACGAGGGAGTAGAAGGTTCTGTGTGGGATGCCGCGCTTCCTATTGTCGCCTTCATACTGGTGACGGTATTCGGTCTCTACTACAACGGCTACGAAGAGGGAAAATCGATCATAGACTCCTTTGGTGATGCCGACGCCTCGGTAGTACTTACCTGGTCGGCATTCATCGGCTCTATCATTGCCATAGTTATGGGGCTCGTGAAGAAGAGCTTCAACCTCAAGTCGGCGATGGATGCGTGGATCGGCGGACTCAAATCGATGGTGATTGCGGTGACGATCCTCGCGCTCGCCTTCGCTCTCAAGAGCGTGATAAGCGAGATGCAGCTCGCCGAGTGGCTGGTGAATGCAACCGAAGGCATCCTCTCCGGTAGGATTCTGCCCCTCCTCGTCTTCGTGGTGGCCATGCTAGTGGCTTTCTCTACGGGGACCTCGTGGGGCACGAACTCGATTCTGATGCCGCTGGTGATTCCCATTGCGGCCGGCGTTTCAGGTGCCGAGGGGGTACTCACTCCGACCATCATCGCCTCGATCGGTGCGGTCCTGACCGGAGCAGTCTTCGGAGATCACTGCTCACCGATAAGCGACACGACGATCCTCTCGTCTATGGCTTCGGGCTCTGATCATATCTCTCACGTGAGGACGCAGATTCCCTATGCGATTACCGCGGCGGCAATAGCAAGCGTATTCGGCTTCATTCCCGCAGGCTTTGGCGTGCCGGTGTGGCTGCTGCTCCTCCTCGGAATAGCGGCGATTATAGTGGTCGTACGTCTTCTGGGAAAAAGGGTGGAAGATAGACTGCCCTCTACATAACAGCCATCTAATAAAAACTGAAAGAATCTAGAGTAGCCGGGCCCTGCGCCCGGCTCAATTTTTCCATTTTGAAGGAATCTCACTATGGGGGTGCAATGCGAATTGCCGGCCTCAAGCCTTTTTTGTTGCCGATACGGCCGCAACGGCAGTATTATTGAACCGAGGAGGCAGATATGGATTGGAAGGAACGTTTCGAACAGGGACTCAATTCGAGTCTCACCGCTTCGAAGAGACTGTTCAACGATGCGAAGACCAGGGCGCGCGAGATAGGCGACCAGAGTGTTCTGAGTCTCGAGGTACGACAGCTCGAGTCTCGTCACGCCGATCTGTTGACCAAGCTCGGATCCCAGGTGTACGACCTTCTCGTGGAACAGGGGCAGTCCACGGTCACTTCCCGAAGCGCCGGCGTGAAAGAGACCATCGAGGAAATCGAACAGACACGGGAGCTTCTCGAAGAGAAGAGAATCAAACAGAAAAAGCAGAAGGGAGACGATGAGTATTGACAATACTTTGCTAACTCGTTATATTACCGCTCACCGGCTGAGAGAAAGGTGATTCGGAATACGGAGATCCTGCCTGCACGAGTGAGTGTAGAAATTGCAGCCGATATCCCCCTTTTGGGAAAACGCGTGAAGCGGTTGACAG